>CAXTMW010000160.1:0-8702 GCA_964245455.1 uncultured Acidobacteriaceae bacterium | reverse complement strand
TTACGTAAGCTGCGGGCCAGAGCCGCTTACGATGGAATACGCGCTTTCGAATTCATTCGGCTTTGGCGGCACCAATGCTTCGCTGGTCTTTAAGCGCTGGGCTGCGTAGTGTGTCGGGAACGGCTTTAAGCAAGCGTGGCCATGGCAGCCCCGACCAGGGCAGCAATCCCTGCCCAGCCCAGTACGGCAATTGCGGCTTTGCCGCGCGTGACTGACGCGACCACCGAGCAGCCGATGATCAAGAGGGCCAGCTGCCAGATCAAGAATAGATCGAGCCAAGAAAGCAGCGACATGACCCAAAGCGGCGTGCCGGCACCCTGCAGGTAAAACGCCGGGTTGCTGCCGACGAATTAGAAGATCTAAAACTCTTAGCACTAAAAAACAAAAAAAAAAATCGCGATGCCTATGACTGCCTTGAGCGCCTGCGGCAGGGCAGCAAACAGGTACACCGCGAACAGCGGGCCGAAGCGCGCCGAGCCGCCTATGGCGAAGTTCAACGTTGCCAGGAGCAAACCGGCGACAACGGCTGCCACGAGCAAAGGGCTGACAGCTGGAACCACATACGCCGTCATGCGGGTAAAGCGTGCAATCGCTGACATCTGCTGCGCCTGCTGTGCCGGGGGGACCTGGTCCATGCGCGCCTGTTGTTTGGGCGAGTTTGCGAGATTGTTGCGCGCGACGGTTTCCCAGCCGACTTTGCTGCCGATCGTTGCGATAAAGCCGAAGCCGATGATGACGATGAGCAGGTACGGGAGCCACCAGCTGCCGCCGGAGCCGAGGCGGGCGAACGCGCGCGAGGGTGCGGTAAAGGTGAGCAGCACTCGCTCGATTGCGCTTGGTGCGCGGTCGTTTGCGTCGAACCCGGCCTGCGCTTGCGTAGCGGTACTCATGGGCATCCCTCCGCATAGATCGAAGTATGCGCAGGAGTCTAGCCGGTATGTTGAGAGTGCGCTACAAAAAGTTTCGGTGAACGCCGCAAGTGCGCGCAATGGATCGCGGGCGCAGACATGAAAAGGGAGCTGCAGCACCCTTTTCATGCAAACAGGGGAATAACTACTTCTCCGCAGGCTCCATCATGCTTTTGTGCATGGCGGACTGCAGCGCTTCCGGCACGATGCCCATCAGGGCGCCCTCGACCTTGGTCTTGAACGAAGCGGCGTACACGTGCTCCTCGCCAGCAAATAGCGCCTTCAGACCCGTGCGGGCCACATCGGCCGGCTGGTTCTCCTTCTTGCCTTCGGTGCCGACTTTGGTGTCGCCGGCTTGCGACGCATTGAAGAAGTCGGTGTCGACGGGGCCGGGCTGGAGCGCAGTCACGGTCACACCGGTGTCCTCGAGCTCATAGCGCAGGTTCTTGGCAAACTGCAGCACAAAGGACTTTGACGCGCCATAGACAGACTCGCCCGGTGCCAGCATTTCGCTCACGATCGATGCCGTAAACAGGATGCGCCCGGTGCCGCGCGCGACCATCTGCTGTACCACATGCTTGGCCATGTGCACGGTGGAGCCGCAGTTGAGCGCGACGATCTCCATCTCCTGCTCGAGCGGGGTCTTCGCGAAGTCGCCGCCTACACCGAGGCCCGCGTTGATGCAGGCGATCTCGAGCGGCTGGCCAGTGGACTCGACTGCCCGCCAAAGGTCCGTGTTTGCCTGGAACTGGCTCAGGTCGCCCACGTAGGTGGTGACCTGCACGCCCAAAGCCTTGATCTGCGATGCGACCTGGGCGGTCAGGTCCTGCTCCTTGCCGGCTGCAACGATGTCGTACCCCTGCTCCGCGAGCTGGAGCGCCAGCTCCCGCCCGATCCCGTTGGAAGCACCGGTCACCAGTGCCAATCCCTTGGACGCCATCTTGTTCTCCTCGCGGGTAGTCACCCGCCTTATAGTTACTTGGATGCGTCTGCGAGGAGTGCCGTGCAGGGTGCCGTCACACGTAAGTTGCGGCGAAAAAGGAAAGGCGCGGATGGCTCCGCGCCTTTTTGCCTACAGCTTGTTATTGCAACAGCAACGGTGGCTCATCCTTCAGATCGTCTTTTAGTTCTTCCGGCGGGATGACGACCGCGGCTGCCACTTTGTCCTCGGCGTCCAGGTTGAGCAGCTTGACACCCTGGGTGGAGCGGCCCGCTGCCCGGATTGTTTTGGTATCGATGCGGATGATCTTGCCGTACTGCGAGATCACCATCAGCTCGGAGGTTTCGTCGACCAGTTGGATTGCATTGACGGTGCCGTTTTTCGTGCTGGTCTTGAGATTGATGACGCCCTTGCCGCCGCGGGTCTGTAATCGATACGCATCCACATCGGTCCGCTTGCCGAAGCCGTTCGAGGTGACGGTGAGGATGAGCGATGGAGTGTTGCCGCCGGCTTCGCTTACGGTGCGCTCGGCCGGCGTTGCCGCAAGCCCGACGACGTAGTCTTTCTTCTGGATGTCGATCCCGCGCACCCCGTAGGCCGGCCTGCCCATGGAGCGCACGCCGTCTTCCGGAAAGCGGATCGCGAGACCCTCGTGCGTGGCAAGGAAGATGACCTGCTTGCCGTCGGTGATGCGCACACCGATCAGCTCGTCGTCGTCATCGATGCCGATCGCGATAATGCCGCGAGATTGGACGTTGGAGAAGTCCTTCAGCGGCGTTTTTTTCACCGTACCCTTGCGCGTCGCGAAGAAGATGAACTTGCCGTCCTCCTCAAGGTTGCGCACCGCAAGGATGTTGCGAACCTGCTCGCCCGGCTGCAGGTTCAGCAGGCTGGCCATGGACTTGCCCTTGCCCGCCGCGCCCACGTCGGGTATCTCGTAAATCTTGAGCCAGTACATGCGGCCGGTGTTTGTGAAGCAGAGTAGATAGGCGTGCGTGGAGTTGACGATGAGCTGCTGCACGAAGTCTTCTTCGCGCGTCTTCATGCCGAGCCGCCCGGTGCCGCCCCGGCGCTGCTGCCGGTAGATGGAGATGGGCGTGCGCTTGAGGTATTGCGAGTGCGAGACCGTGACCGCGACCTGCTCGTCGGCGATCAGGTCTTCCAGCTGCAGCTCGGCGGTTTCGTCGAGAATGTGCGTGCGGCGTGCGTCGCCGTACTTGTCGCGTACTTCTTCCAGCTCCTTGACGATAACGGCGCGCAGCTTCGGCTCGCTCGACAGGATGGACTCGAACTCGGCGATGTTGGCGCGAACCTGGCGGAGTTCGTTGAGCAGCTCGTCGATCGAGATCTGCGTTAAACGATACAGCTGCAGTTCCAGAATCGCATCGATCTGGCGGTAGCTCAGTACCAGTGTCGCCGGCAGGATCACCGCCGGGGCTCCGGCTTCGGTGCCGTCGGTGAGGTACTTCGCCGGGTCGAGCGTCACGCCTTCGATCGCGGTGCCGCGCACCGTGATGGTGCGCCCAGAGAAGAACTGGAACAGGTTTTCGCGCGCGTCGGCGCGGGAGCTCGATCCGCGAATGGTGCGGATCACGTTGTCCAGGTGGTCGAGCGCGATCTGGTAGCCGAGCAGGATGTGCTCGCGCTCGCGCGCCTTACGCAGCTGGAACGCCGTGCGACGACGGACCACATCGACGCGATGATCGATAAAGTGCAGGATCGCGTCGTTGAGTGCGAGCTCGCGCGGCTGGTTGTTAACCACCGCGAGAAAGATCATCGAAAAGCTTTCCTGCATCTGCGTGTGCTTGTAAAGCTGGTTGAGCACGATCTGCGACTCGACGCCGCGCTTGAGCTCGATGACGATCCGCATACCGTCGCGGTCGCTTTCATCGCGCACGTCGGAGATGTCGTCGATCACCTTTTCGTGCACTAACTCGGCGATGCGCTCAATCAGCTTCGACTTGTTGACCTGGTACGGAATTTCGGTCACGATGAGCGCCTGTCGGCCGCCTGAGATATTTTCAGGAGGACCGACGCGGGCTCGCATCAGAAAGCGTCCGCGGCCCGTGCGGTACGCATTCGCGATGCCGCTTTTGCCGAAGATAAAACCGCCGGTCGGGAAGTCCGGCCCCTGCACGTGCTCGAGCACGGTCGCGAGCCCGCCCTGCGGGTCGTTGACCAGCGCAATGGTTGCGTTGACGACTTCGGTCAGGTTGTGCGGCGGAATATTGGTCGCCATGCCGACCGCGATGCCGTTTGACCCGTTGATGATCAGGTTCGGGATACGCGCCGGCAGCACCGCCGGCTCCAGCGTCGACTCGTCATAGTTCGGCACGAAGTCGACCGTCTCCATGTCGATGTCGGCCAGCATTTCGGCGGTGATCTTGGCCATCTTCGACTCGGTGTAGCGCATCGCGGCCGGCGGGTCGCCGTCGATCGATCCGAAATTTCCCTGGCCGTCGACCAGCGGGTAGCGCAGCGAGAACGGCTGCGCCAGCCGCACCATGGTGTCGTAGATGGAAGCGTCGCCGTGCGGGTGGTAGTTGCCCATCACATGGCCTACAACCTTGGCGCACTTGGTGTACTTCTTGTTGGGCTGCAGGCCCATGTCGTGCATGCCGTAGAGCACGCGCCGGTGCACGGGCTTGAGGCCGTCGCGGACCTCAGGCAGGGCGCGCCCGATGATGACCGACATAGAGTAGTCGAGATACGACCGGCGCATCTCGTCTTCAATATTGATGGAGATGAGGTTGGCCGCGCCCGGTGCGCCGGGGGCGTTGATGCCGGAAGGCGGATCGCCCGCGCCGTCGCCGTTCAGTGGTAATTGAGGGATTTCATCGTCTGCCATAGAAGGGTTGCGCCCCCGGTCGACGCGCGTAAAAAGCGCGCGAGCGCAGGGATTGCTTGCTCTATCTTACTCGATTCTCTGCGTTTGGCCCTGAGTGGACCGTGGCGGCGAGCAGCGTGGGACGCTCGTTTGCTATCCCTCAGGGCGCCAGCTCACGGGCGCTCTCTGGGCAAGGGACGAGCATGCGGGTGCCCCGCCTGGTACGTGAAATAACCAAGCCCAACGTGCATGCCGCGGATCACCGGCGGCGGCAGGCTGACCGAGAGCGTGATGCCGAAAATGGCATGCGCTACGCCCAACGTAAGCAGATTGCGATACCGGAGAAACAGGAAGCACGCTGCCGCGCCCCAGACCAGCGTAACCGGCGCCAGAACCGGATTGGGCAGATGCGCAAAGGCGAAGATGCCGGCGGCGGCAAACGCGGCCGCGGCCTGCCGGCCCTGCAGCAGGTGGAGCAGGCGGCGCAGAAAAAAGTCCTGCAGCAAAACCTGCTGCACAAACGCCCAAAGTACATAGCCCCAATACCGGCGCACCAAAGCGCCAAAGCCGCCCGGTGTATGCAGGGTGTGCAGCTGCGCGGCTGCGGCGATGGTCGCTGCCGCCAGCAGGGCGGCCACGCCTACCACCCAGGCGGAGCGGCCGAAGTTGGTGAGCCGCACGCCCATCGCGTTCCAGCCGCGAAAGGCCAGCGCCGTAACAACGGCAAGAAACAGGGCGGCGATGAGATAGAAGACGCGCTGGTACGGCCTGGGCGTCCAGAGCACCAGGAGAATGAGGCCGTAGCCGATCCCCAACTCCCACGCGTCGCGGCCCCGGCTGCGCCCTGCCCAGACAGCGCCCGGGTTGCTCGCAGCCTCGCCGGTCGCCATGCCTCGATCATAACTGTGCCAGCGTGAAGCCGCCGACCCCTGGCAAGAGCGTTTGCGCTCGCTTCAGCGGTCGGCAGTGTGGAATACTTGTGGCGCCTGCAGGGAGGTTCCGTGTATGCGTTCTCTCGCCCTTGGCACCGCCTTGCTGCTCGTCTCCGCAGCCGCGCTCCACGCCCAAACATCGCAGACCCGGGCAACGCCACCGCCCCCGGACGGCGGATCGAGCGAGGTGCTGCAAAGCATCTACGTGCCGCCGCTGCCGAACGCCCCCTTTACGCTCACGCTCGCGACCGAGTGGGTGCGGCCGCTGGGTACCGACGGCAACACCATCACCCTTGTGAACCAGCGCAAGATCGCGCGCGACCGTGCGGGCCGCATTTATCAGGAGCGGGTACTGCTGCGGCCGCCAAACACCGCCGGGCCGTGGGTTACCAATTGGATCCAGATCACGGATCCGGCAGCGCACACCTGGCTCAACTGTTCGGTCTTCGCTCGCGTCTGCCACACGCTCCCTTATAACGATTCCACGACGGCACCTGAGCTCGAAAGCGGCACGACCCGGTTTCAGGGCGGCGCGCAGCAGCGTACCAGCCTTGGCCGGGAGATGTTTGCCGGCGTGGAGGTCATCGGGGTGCACGTGTCCACTGTGATCAACGCCGGACAGATGGGCAATGCGAAGCCGCTTACCACCGAACGCGAGTACTGGTACAGTGCAGCACTCGGCTTCAACCTGCGCTCGACGCGCAACGACCCCCGCTCGGGCAGGCAGAGCTTTACCGTGACGGAACTGTCCCGCGACGAGCCCGACCCTGCGCTCTGGCAGGTGCCGGCGGGCTACCTCGTGGCGGATGAGCGCGCGGGCACACCGTAAAGCCTGCAAGACAGGCCTGCAAGACAGGGAGCCTTGCAACTCGAGCGTAGCGGAAGTCTGCTTTCCCACTCGCATTTGCCTGCTCCTTCGCGACGCCGCGGCCGCGTGGCGTTCACTTGGCACGCGCGCCGGGAGCGGCCACGCTATACTTTTCGTGGAGAGCTTTCATGTCAACAGCACCGCAGATCCACGCGGACGAGCAGGACCAGGCCGACGATTTCAGCGCGCTTGAACAGAGGGTGATGCGCATGGTTGAGCTGCTGCGCACCGAGCGCCGCGAGCGCCTCAGGGCCGAGGAAAACGCGTCGACCCTGCAGCAGCTGCTCGATGAGCAAGGGGTGCAGCTGGAGGGCGCCCAGGGCGAGCTTGAACAGCTTGGGCGGGAGCGGGACCTGGTGCGCGGCCGCGTCGAACGGCTGCTGAAACAGCTGGACGATCTCGGCTCCTGAGCTTCGGTTAAAACTCACTCGCGGCACTGTTTTCAGCAGTTCAACTTTGCGGTACTTGGCGGCATACCATGAGCACTCCCAACCAACGCGCGGATGGCGAATACGTCACCGTCTCCATCTACGATCAGACCTATCACCTGCGTGGTCACAACGCCGCTTACATTGAAGATTTGGCTGCCCTGGTCGACGCAAAGATGCGCGCGGTTGCCGCGCACGGTGCGACGGTCGACTCGCTCAGGGTCGCCGTGCTTGCCGCGCTCAACATTGCGGATGAGCTGCAGCTGGCTCATGCGAAGCTTGAAACCCTGACCGGCGCGGAGCAAAGCAAACGCAGCCGGGCGCACTCGCTGAGCGGGCTGCTCGATGAGGTCCTGGACAGCGTGCCTGAAGGGAAACGCCGCGCAGGCTAGGTGTAAGCTATGGAGCGCTTCAAGGGAGCCGCCGGGTGAAGCGCGTCCGATGGAAGCTGCTTACTTTCGTGAGGGGGCAGGGGCTTGCAATCGGCACGGCGGACAGCTAGCATCCTTGCAGCATGACTCGCCCTGCAAAGCAGGTATGTTCGGTCAAGCCGGTTGAACCTATAATTCATTGAACAAGGGAGCTCGACTCGACAATCGGCTCGGTGCGCAGTGTCCGCCAGTTCGGAATGCCTAAAGAGCCGCGGAGAGTTCCCACCGTCTTAGGACGGGTTCACCGGCAAGCCGGCGTACGGCCCCGCGGGGTGGGTTGTGTGTTTATCTTTGCGCCGCACACGCATTCCTCTTCCTCATCTAGTTGGTGAGGCTTGCCTCGCGCGCAGCCCTGCCCTATCTACGCATTTGCGTCAGGCGATCCCTCGCCCTCGATCATTGTTCCCTGGTGGAAAAGAATCTTCCAGCCCTCCGCTGTCAGCTGCCACACCGTAGTGCGCCGCGTTTTTCGCGTTTCCTGGAGCAGATTGTAGTGCAGCAGGTACGTGTCCGGCGCAAGCGCCCGGATGCGAAACTCTGAGGCCTGCAGGTCTTCCACTTGCGGGGTTTGGTGCCGCTGTTCCAGCAAGTCCAGCACCGTCGCGCGATCGTAAATCCGCCCGGAAGCACCAATTTCCCAAAAGTCTTCGGTAGTCATCTGCTCGAAGTCCCGCCGCGACGTACCGAGCTCCGGCCGATGGAAGATCGGCTCGCGCGCCCGGAGCTGTTCGAGGATCGCAGCTAGCTTAACGTCAGTTTTCACTCGCGTCTCCGTCGCTTCGTAGCGATCTCGCTACCAGATTGTTTCGACCAGCTTTGATTTGCGAATGGCCTTGTCCTTGGTAACCAGCGCCATCCTATGGTCGAGAGCGGTCGCGCCGATCAGCCGATCCATCGGATCGGATGGGTAAGGCGGCACAAACTCCGTCGCCATGCGGGCGATGGAAGCGGTAACCGGCAGCACGATGAAACCGCTTCCACCGCCGCCAGAAACGCCTCCACGGTGCCGGTAACCGAGATTCTTTCATTCGCGATGAGCCAAGCCAGTTCGTAGAGGGTTATGTAGACGGCCAGCCAGATCACGACGCAGGTGTCGGCCACGATCACCGCAGTTGCTTCCACTCTTTCTCCGGGATCGCCGGGATGTCTACATCGCCGTGAACTTTGAGCGCACCCGCGTAAAAGCCAAAGATGCTGTCCACTTCCTCCTCAACCGGTACGAGCCGGGCAATGGGTTTCCCGTTTTTAGTGATCAGGACGGACTCGCGCCGGGCTTGCACTTCATCCATGATGGCCAGGCACTTGGCCTTGAACGCACCTGCTGCTATGGTCTGCATTGTTTGTCTCACTATGGTCATAGCACCATGG
>CAXTMW010000159.1:8281-8703 GCA_964245455.1 uncultured Acidobacteriaceae bacterium | reverse complement strand
GACCGCCGCCACGCGGATGCCAATGATGTAGCCGACGCCCAGGTACTCGGGCGTTGCGTCGCAGCGGATCGCTGCGCCGCGCAGCACGTGTCCCGCCCCCAGGTCAGGCTCGTAATTCGGCGTGCCAGGCCAGGCACCCAGCAGATTTTCATTCTGGAACAGCGTATACACCGCACCCAGGCCAAGCCCCCAGAACACCCGGCTCGCAAATGATCCGCCCCGCTCGCCCGCCAGCAGTACGTCCGCGCAGGCCGTGCCTTCCGGGTAGGTGAGGGTGCCGTGCTCTTCCACAATCAACTGCCGCCGCAGCGGGATCATGAACAACACGCCGAGCCACCCGCCCAGCAGCGCGAGAAAAAAGATGCGCGCGTACTCGAGGTCGAAGCCGACGTCGCGGTAGAACTCGCGGTAGTCGAAGTCGC
>CAXTMW010000159.1:0-8271 GCA_964245455.1 uncultured Acidobacteriaceae bacterium | reverse complement strand
GGCAGCGTAAAGATGACGCCCGCAGCAATCGACTGCCCGGCGTTGCCGGTGGTCTGCACAATGTTGTTTTCAAGGATTGACGCGCGACCCAGCGCGCGCAGAACGGAGATCGACAGCACCGAGATTGGGATCGACGCGGCAACAGTAAGCCCGGCCCGCAGCCCGACGTAAACAGTGACCGCACCGAACAGCAGCCCGAAAAACGAGCCCAGCAGCAGGGCGCGCGCGGTCAGCTCCGGCCGGTGCTCCCCCGCAGGCACAAAGGGTCTAACAGAATCGGCTTGGGAGCGCGTGGACGGGGGCGCTTCGGTTTCAGGCATGAGCGATCGGCTCCCCGCTCGGGGTAAAAGGCTCGAAGCGCGAGTGTATCAGCGTATGGATCAAGGGCGCGCGAGGCGGGGCGTTGCTGGTGCCAACGCGATCGGTCCGGAGCGCGCCAATACCTTGTGCCGCACCTGCGGATCATTGTTCGTGAACTCCCGGACGCGCCGGAACCAGGTCGTCACGATGATGCCGAACAGCGGAATGCTCGCCAGCAGGCTGCCCAGCCACAGGCCCACGAGCTGCATGTGGAAGTGGAAGACCAAAACCCAGCTGAGCGGCACGCCCAGCAGCCAGACGCAGATGGTGGATGCGATAAAAGGAACCCGCGTTTCGCCCAAGCCGCGCAGCGCGCCCTGCAGCACGACCTGCCCGCCGTCCAGAACGCGAAGACCGGCACAGATCAGGAAGATCGGCGCTGCCGCCGCAACGACAGCCGGGTCATTTGTGTAGATACTTGCCCACAGCCGGGGCGTAGCGATAAACGAGACGGAGGCGACCAGCATACACGCGCTGGCGATCGCGACACTCGCATAGCCGGCCCGGCGCACCTGGGCGCTGTCGCCCCGGCCCGCGCCCTGGCCGGTCCGCACCGCGGAGGCCTCCTTGATCCCCTCCGGAATCATGGAGCAGAACGCATTCAGGTCGAGCACCACCTGGTGCGCCGCCAGCAGGGTGATGCCGAGCGTACTGGTGAGCACCGTCGAGAAGCTGGCCAGCGAAAGGTCGCCCAGGTATTGGAGACCCACCGGCCAGCCCAGCCGGTAGAGCTCCCGCAACCGCGGCAGGTGCGGGCGCCAGGCACCGGCGCGCATCCGCACGGGATTTTTCCGGATGGAGAAAGCAAGCGCCCCCACCAGCAGCGCAAGCATGTAGAGCCGCACCACGCAGGTCGCCATACCCGAGCCGGCAATGCCGTGCTCGTGGAAGGGACCATGTCCGTAGATCAGCAGCCAGTCAAAGAGCCAATTGACCAGCGTCGCCGTCAGCAGCGACACCATCACCCAGAACGTTCGGTCGATCGCCTGCAGATAGTGCCGGATCGCCATGTACAGGAGCAACGGCGCGGCCGACCAGCGCAGCGCATGCATATACAGGATGGTCTGGCTCACAATCAGCTCATTCACATGGATCAGGCGCAGCCCGTGCGGGGCAAGCGTTGCAAGTACAATCACCAGCGGCGTGCAAAGCGCCACCACAAACAAGGACTGCACGAGCGAAAACAGCCCGTCTTCGGTGTCGCCGCGGCCGTACGCCTGGGACACCAGCGCGTCCAGGCCGTACAGCAGCCCGACGCCCAGAAACGCGATGGCATAGAAGAGGCTGTTGCCGAGCGACGAAGCAGAGATGGCCAGCGTCGCGTTGTGCGGCATGTGCCCGACCATGATCGCGTCGACAATGTAGGTCGACATCCAGCCCAACTCGCCAAGAGCGAGCGGCGTGCCCAGGCGCGTGGTCAACCGCACTTCCGAGCGGAACGAGTCGGACGGGATCGCGCGGCTCTGCTTACTGGAACCGCTGTCTGCTGCATTCATCAGGCTAAATCCAGAGGAGAACTCAGGCGACGGATCACCGCCTATATCTCATTCTCTGACGATAGCCGAACTATTCGAGATGGCCTACCCCCTGGGCAAGAAGCTGTGCCACATCGAAGGGCTTTGTTACCAAAGCCGGAATCTGTCCCGGAGTGGCACAAATCAGGCGCGCGCCCTATACTCGGAGGCACCCGGATCCCTGGCTGCATCGCACGTCGGCACATCGGCCACTCCATCCGGGTATTCCAACGAGTACGAGGTGCGCCTTCACGAGCCGGCCGTTCTCGCTTGAAGCTTTCCGAGGTCACCACCCAGACCAGCGCCGCGGCGGCGCGCCCCGCTGGCATGCGATTGTTCGTTTTCTCCGCGGCCATGCCGACTCGCTCGGGACTGCTGTCTTCCCCGCGTCCTGCGCGCTGTGCCACACCCCGCTTGCGCGCCTCAGCCGCGCCCCGGTGTGCCTGCCCTGCTGGGCTGACCTGCCGCCGCAAGCCGGAACCCTGTGCCTCCACTGCGGCGAAGCGCTCGGCACACACCTGTTCGCAACCGACGATCGCGCGCCCGGCGACTGGCTATGCCGCCCCTGCCGCGTGGTGCCCCCGGCCTTTGACCGCGCCGTAGCGTACGGGCTGTACCGGGGAACCATGCGCGCGCTGCTGCACCTGCTCAAGTACGAGGGCATGGAGCCGGTTGCGCGGCCGCTCGGAGCACTGATGGCCGCCCAGCTGGCGGAGGTGCCTGCTTTGCCCCGGTCACTGACCCTGGTTCCGGTGCCGCTGTTTGCGAGCAAGCGCCCCGAGCGCGGCTTCAACCAGGCGGAGCTGCTGGCCTCAGCCGTCGCGTCCGCCGGGCGCAAGCTAGGGCGAACGCGTAAGGTCGACACCGGCTTGCTGGTACGCAGGCGCGCGACGGAAAGCCAGGCTGGACTGTCACCAGCCGGCCGCCGCCGCAACCTGCAGGCAGCCTTCAGTGTGCCCGGAGCGGAACCCGGCAAACGGCCGCTGGCCGGCCGCGAGCTGCTGTTGGTTGACGACATCTACACGACCGGCGCGACCGCGCGCGCCGCCTCCTCCGCGCTGCGCCGCGCGGGAGCCGCGCAGGTGTGGGTGGCCACCGCGGCGCGCGCTCAGAAGCAGGAGCTTGCGGAGCCGGTTCATGCGGTCGAAACGCCGATGGAAGAAGATATAGCTTTCTGGGGTTAGAAATAGACGAAGCGGTGCCTTTGCTCGAAGGCGGCAAGGGGAGCAGTCGGAGATAAGTGGAACGACGGGCAGAACGCAACGGTATGTGAGGGAGTTCAGAATGTCGCTCGGGAAAAGCGCAATGCATACACGCAAAGCGAAGCTGCTTACCAAGACGCATGCCGGCCGTGATTATGGCTCGGCCCCGGCGCCTGTGTCGGCGGACGATCGCACGCTGCCCTTTCAGCAGCCCATGCAGACTCCTGTGCTGGTGCTGAATGCCTCCTACGAGCCGATCAACATCTGCGGAGCCCGCCGGGCGCTGGTGCTCGTGCTCAAGGGTGTCGCGAAGACCGAGGAAGAGCAGGGGGCGACTCTCCACGCTGCGCGGGTGCGCATCCCGCTGCCGTCGGTCATCCGCCTGCTGGAATACCGGCGCATTCCGCACCAGACTCGCGCGCTTTCCCGCAAAAACATCCTGCTGCGCGACCGCAACACCTGCCAGTACTGCGCCGTGGTGCTGACCGCGGCCGAGCTGACGCTTGATCACGTGCTGCCGCGCTCGCGGGGCGGGCAGAGCACCTGGGAAAACCTGGTCGCCTGCTGCCACCCGTGCAACCGCCGCAAAGGCAACCAGCTACTGCACGAGCTTGAGTCGATGAAGCTGCTCAGGGAGCCCCGCCCCTTTTCGCTCCACACCTCGCGCCACATTATGCGCATGATCGGCAACTCCGACCAGAAGTGGCGCAAGTACCTGTATTACTGAACTGAAAGGTCAGAGAGTCGAAGGGCAGATGAAAGCTGAACAGATTGCACCCGGCCTGTACCGGATCGACACCGGGATCTCCAACGCATTCCTGATTGAAGCCGAGGACGGCTGCACTCTGATCGACACCGGTTACCCGAAGAATGAGGGCAAAATCCTAAGCGCTGTGCAAGAGCTAGGCAAACGCCCGAACGACATCCGCCATATCCTTCTGACACACGCGCACCCGGACCATATCGGCAGCCTCCGCGCGCTGGAGGCCGCGACCAGCGCGCGGACCTATATCCATCCGGCGGATGCCGACATCGCCCGGAGCGGCACCGGTTTTCGGCCCTTGAAGCCCGCGCCGGGTGTCATCAACTGGCTCTTCGTGCAGATAATCGGCCGAAAGAACCGAACCATGAAGGTCGGTAAAAGCAGGATCGATGTTGAGGTGCAGGACGGAGAGGTCTTGCCGGTCGCCGGCGGCCTGACCGCAATCCACACGCCCGGTCACTGCGCCGGCCACCTGGCTTTTCTGTGGCCGCGGCACGGCGGCGTGCTGCTTGCCGGTGACGCGTGCGGCAATATGTTCGGACTGGACTGGAGCGTCGGCTACGAAGACATGGCCGAAGGGGAGCGCAGCCTGCGCAAGCTGGCGACGCACTCGTTCCAAATTGCCTGCTTCGGCCACGGCAAACCCCTTACCAAGGGAGCGGACAAGCTCTGGCGGGAGCGCTGGCTTCGGAATGCCGCATAGCTTCACTGGTCTGCTTCCCTGAAAGAGTAGGAGAAAGCCGTGAACCCACCCGAACAGGATTCCTCACTCGGAACGCTCGCGCAGTTCTACCAGGCGGAAAGCGCGTATCTCACGGCCGGCAACGACGACTTCTCGCCGATTGCGGCCACCCTCGACCCGGAGTGCATACTTTATCAGCCGGCATCGCTGCCGTATGGTGGCGAGTGGCGAGGCCACGGCGGCTTTGAAGCCTGGATGAAGGCCTTCTCCGCGCAGTGGTCTTCGCTTGAAGTCAGGAATGCCGAGCTCTACCCGCATGAGGAAGTTATCGTGAGCAAGTCCCATGTCTATGCCATTAGCAGGGTGACCGGACGCGCACTGGACTGGCCCTTGCTCCAATTCTTCAGGCTACGTCACAACCGGATACTGGAACTACGACCCTTCTACTGGGACACTGCAGCTCTGGTCGCGGGAATGAAGCTCTGATGCTGCCCCCGTCACGTTTGAAGCCTACTGCGGCTTCCCACTTGCCGGCGGCACCGGCGCGGGTGCCGCATCCGGCTTCTCTTTCTCCACGTCCTGCCCGTCGTAGGTGATCCTTACCGACGACCCGAAGCGGCGGTACTTCGCGTACTTCACCACCTCGCGCATGTGTACGTCCTGGCTGCCGTAGCCCTGGCCAGCGGCAAAGTGCAGCACCCCATCGCCCTTGGTGTACACCGGGAACCAGTACTTGCCGTCGATCTGCTGCCGAAAGGTCATGAACGGCGGCGACAGGTCCTCGTGATTCTTCCGCACATCGTCCGGCACGTTCTTGCCGTTGGTCACAACGATTTGAAAGTCCTTCGCGTCCACCCAGATGCGCCCCTGGAAGTACCGCGTATTCTTCTCAATGACCTTGGGCTTCACGTCAAACACAAAGCAGTCCACGTCGTCGACCGCCTGCTTGCCCACATACGACAGGTTGTACTGCCCGACATCTTCCTTGGTCAGCACAAACGGCAGACGGTGCTCAATATCCTGGAAGTCGGCCGGCGACATCATCACGCGTTCGAGTGAGCTTGCCGGTGCCTCGACGACGTGCTCGTACAGCTTGCCGTCCGGGTCGGCGCTGATGTCGGTGACCTGGTAGTACTCACCGTCTACCTTTTTCGTGTCGTCGTCGACCGTATCGACGCGCACACTGCGCTCATAGGTGTAGTTCGCCATCGCAGCCCGGAACTGCGACTCCCGCTCCGTAAACCGGTCGATGATCTGCTGCGCCGGAATGGGCGGCTGCGACAGGTCGAGCTTGCCGAAGCCTGAGTCGAGCGGCATGGGCGTATACGACACCTGGGCTGACGTAGGGGCTGCGGCGGCCCCGGCCAGCACGGGGGCCAGCAGAGCGAGGCCGAGGCGGCGGAAACGATGAGAAAAGGGCGAAGGCACGCGAGGAACTCCTGCTATAGAAGACGCCGTTCGCCCGCCGAAGTTGCCCTTTCTCACGCGAATCTCACCTGACGGAGAGCGCCGGCTTTCACTTCTCCTCGCTCAAACCAAACAGCAGCGCCTGTGCGGCCTTGCTGCCCACCGGCACAGCCGGCAACGCAACCTGCGGCGTGATCGGCGGCGTACTTGGCGGAGCAGACGCGCCGGAGCTGCCCGGCGCCGGCCCGAACAGCGGGTCCCGGGCCGCAATCGCCGGCACATTTACCGGCGGCACCGCCGTACCAAGCGCGGTGTTGGTGCTCGTGATCCACTGGTTCGCAATCAGCGCGTACCCGGTGTTGGTCGGGTGAATCCCATCCAGTCCAAACATCCCGCCCAGAAACGTGGTTTTCGCGTTATAGCCGTTGATGGTGATGCCTTTTGCGGCCCAGCTGTCGATCAGCCCGTGCATGTCCACCACCGTACCGCCGGCTGCCGTAACCTGCCGGCTGATCGCCTGGTTGTAGCCGTTGATCGTGCTTTGCACCACGGCAACGTTGGCCGCGGTCAGCACATCGCCGGCCGGCAGCGGAAGCGGCAGCTTCAATGCTTCCACCAGCTTGATGTCCGCTTCCAGATCCTGGAGCCCCTGTGCGTTCAGCAGGTCGCCCGGGTAGATGTGGAACGCGGCACTGAAGACGAACTGCGGCAGGCCGGTCACCTTGCTGAATAGCTCGAGCACCGACGAAGCGGGAGTCATGTAAGCGATCTCCGTCACATCCGGCACATTCGCGACCATCAGGCGCGCGTGCGTGCGGGTCCCCAGGGTCGAGAGCAATTGCCCGAGCTCGCTCGAGAAAGTGCTCACCGGCGTCATCTGGCTCGGGTCGCCGGTCGGTAGGGCGGGCAGCGCGTCGTCGCCGCCGATCCACAGGTACACGAGCGTCGGCTGCTGCCGGATGGCCTGCTCCACCTGCGTGCCCGCGGTGCCGGCCGGGTAGCCCAACACATAGCTGGTCATCTGCTCGGTGCCGGTCTTCGGCTCGGCTACCGGCGCCGCGTTCAGCAGCTGGTACAGATTGTGGCCCGGCACCGCGAAATTATTGACCGCCACTTGGGGGTTGTCGCGCCCCGGGGTAGCGCCCGGCTTCTGCTCCACCACCGGAGGAAACGTGCCGCCGACCAGCTGGTACACCGCCGGAAAGCCCGGCGAGGCCATCAGCGGTAGTGTCAGCTGGAAGCCTGCCTGGGCAGCCACCAGCGATGCCCAGCCGTTCGGCTGCTGCGCGTCCAGCAGGGCGCCGTTCTGAAAGCCCGCGGAGATTGAGTCGCCCAGCACGACCACCCTGCTGAACGGATTGCCGGCAGAAGCGCCGGGCGGCGAAGCAGCCTGCCCCAGCGCGATCGGCGTAGCGGTGGCCCCGCAGCCGCAAACGAGGCTCAAGGATGGCAGAAGCAGGGTGGAAAAGGGAAGGAGCTTGCGGGTCAATCCGGTTTTGGGGGAGGGCATGAATGAATCGAAACGTAACACGCTCCGGGCCGCCGAAAAGAATAAAGTTTCTCCTGAGCGGAACTACTTTGCGCCGACCGCGGTTACCTGCAAGGCATGACCCGCGCAAGGGATGCGCGGACGGACCGCGAGCGCTAAGGTGGTTCGGAGGGGCAAAAGGAGCGAGCCGCATGGCATGGAAGGCACCCAAGGTGCGCGAGCCGCTCGATGAAGCCGCGCTTTACGAGTACGCGGTAGGCGCGCTGGCTCGGCGCATGCGCACAGTAAGCGAGTTGCGCCGGCTAATGCGCACGCGTGTGGAAAAGGGCGAAAGTGGCGAAGCCCGCGTGGACGGCGTGCTGGAGCGTCTGAAAGCGCAGCGGTACGTGGATGACGAAAGCTTCGCGGCGGACTACACCCGGCTCCGTCAGGAAGGCGCGAAGTTCGGCCGCCGCCGCGTGCAGCAGGACCTGCAGCGGAAAGGTGTGGACGGCGAGCTGGTCGCGAGCACGCTCGAAGCCGCGTACGAGCATGTGGACGAGACCGCGCTGGCGCGCGCGTTTCTCGACCGCAAGCGCATGAAAAAACCGGCAAACGAGAAAGAAACGGCGCGGGTGGTGCGTCGGCTCATCGCGGCCGGTTTTTCATTGCAGATTGCGTATAAAGTGCTGCGCACCTGGGGTATCGAGGAGCCGGGGCTGCTCGACCTCGATGGGGCCGAGGATGGGCCCGAGCCCGAGCTGCCGGCTAACGTGGATTCAGAAGGGTGAGCGCGCCGCCTCTGACGCGCGTGATCGCGATTGACTGGTCCGGTGCCGCGTCGGCTGCGGCGCAGCGTCGTGGCATCTGCGCGG
>CAXTMW010000158.1:8562-8835 GCA_964245455.1 uncultured Acidobacteriaceae bacterium | reverse complement strand
GTACTGACTCCGAGGACGAGCAAGCCGAGCAAGACGCGCGGGACAAAGCGGATGAGCGGTAATCCGCGTCGAAGGCAGCGCGAACCAAACATAGCAAGGAGCATTCCTGTATGTACAAGCAACCCTCTACCGCGAATCGTGCACTGGATGAGTCCAGCCTGAGGCCTGATGCGGGAGCGCTCCCGGCTTCCCGCAGCCTGCCGGCGGCGGCAGGCGTAGCTGCAAAGGTCCTCCTGGGGTCGATGTTCGTCGCGGCGTGCGCGCAGGGGGCGG
>CAXTMW010000158.1:0-8552 GCA_964245455.1 uncultured Acidobacteriaceae bacterium | reverse complement strand
GCCGTGGACGCCGGTGCCGATGACCATGCAGCCGTTCGGCGTACTGCTGGTGGGTCTGCTGCTGGGCCCTGCCGTGGGAGCTGCTGCCATGGTCGCGTATCTGCTCGAAGGGCTCGCGGGATTGCCGGTCTTTGTGCCCGGCTTCGGCGGGCTGCTGCCGTTGGGCGCAAGCGCGGGCTACCTGCTCTCCTACCCGCTGGTAGCCGCGGTCGTGGGCTTCCTGTTCGGGCAGGGGCGGCACCGCGGGCTCCTGAGAGCGTTGCTCGCCGGAGCAGCCGGGAGTGCCCTGATCCTGTGCTGCGGCGTCGCGTGGCTGTCCGTTGTCACCCACAGCAGCCTCGCGACGCTCCTGCGGCTCGGGGTTCTGCCCTTCATCGCCGGCGACAGCCTGAAGGTGGTCCTTGCGGCATTGATTGCGGCCGGCTGGGTTCGCACACGAAGGTTTCACCCGGTCGAGCGCGGCCCAAGCGCCGGGTAACGCCCCGGCGTATCCTAAAATCTGCTGGCAAGTGCCGGCGTGGAACGGTTTACGCTCTCCGACTCGGCGTCCTCGCTGAGCGCGCGCGTTCCAGGAAGGATCACAGCCCAAGTGAGTACCATCCCTGCTGTCCCCCGGGTCGACGCGCCCGGCACGATCCGCGAAATCTCCATCGCACACAGCCCTGACTCCGACGATGCTTTCATGTTCTACGGCCTGGCCACGAACAAGGTGCGGGTGCCCGGCTACAAGTTCTCACACGTGCTTTGCGATATCGAGACGCTGAACCACAAGGCCATGCACGAGGCCTTCTACGACGTAACCGCGATCTCGTTCCACGCCTACCCGTACCTGCAGGACAAGTACGCCCTGATGGCGTGTGGCGGCTCGGTCGGCGAAAATTACGGTCCGATGATTATCGCGCCGCAGAAGCACACGCTGGACCAGGTCAAGAAGCTCAAGATCGCAATCCCGGGCACGCTCACCACGGCCTACCTGGCGTTGAAGCTATTCGCGCCCGAGGTCGAAAGCGAGGTTGTCCCCTTTGACCAGATCATCCCGCAGGTGCTCGCCGGCAAGTACCAGGCCGGGCTGATCATCCACGAGGGGCAGCTGACCTATGGCAGCAATGGGCTGCACAAGATCATCGACCTAGGCATCTGGTGGCGCGAGCAGACCGGCATGCCTTTGCCGCTGGGCGGCAACGCAATCCGGCGCTCGCTCGGCCCGGAAGCGATGCGGGTGACGACCCGTGCCATTCGCGACTCCATCCAGCACGGGCTCGACCACCGCGAGCCGGCACTCGCGTATGCCATGCAGTTTGCCCGCGACCTCGACACAAACCTCGCCGACAAGTTCGTCGGGATGTACGTGAACGAGCGCACGCTCGACTACGGCAAGGACGGCCGCGCGGCGATCGAGAAGCTGCTCGCGATGGGACACGAGCGCGGGATCATTCCAGAGGTGGCGAAGCTTGACTTCGTCGAGCCGTAGCAAGCGGAGTCGCATTCACCCGAGAGACGAGCAGTAAGAAAGGCCCCGCTAGCCGCGGGGCTTTCTTACTCTTGTGCACCTTTGCGTCAAGCCACCGCAGCACCATCTGTTTCTGTCAGTGGCGTGTGTCAGGCAGGCCATGCCAGCAGCGCCGCGGTGGCCACAGACGAGAGTTTCTCCCGCGTGGCACCATCGCGCGCCAGCGTAGCCATCCCCTGGATCACGGCCATCACGTAACCCGCTAGTGCCTCTGCGTCCCCTGTTTGCTCCAGCTCACTGATCTCCTGATCATGTGTGATCTTGTGTCGAAGATGCTTCTCGATGTTGAGGCGGATCTCCGCCAAGGCCTTTTGCACGTCCGCCGCTGCAGGCGAACAGCTGATCGCCGAATTCGCCAGTAGACAGCCTGTCGGAGTGCTTTCCCCGGTAAAGCCGATGACAGCGGCCTGCAGCAACCCCGCAGCCGCCTCGCGCGCAGATGGGGCCTCGTCGATGATCGATGTGGAGGTGACAGGCCTAGAGAGATACCGCTGGACCGCTTCCAGGAAGAGCTGCTTTTTGTCGCCGAAAGCGGTGTACAGACTGGGCGGTGTGATGCCCATGGCGGTGATCAGATCATGGACCGAAGTGGCCTCATAGCCGTGGCGCCAGAACAGCAGCATCGCCTGGTGCAGCGCCGCTTCACGATCAAAGCTGAGCGGCCTGCCTGGCTTGCGGTTTGAGGAGGCGCCAGGCTTTTCCATAGCCATTACTATGAAACACCTTGACGGCCAACGGCAAGTCAGGTTTACTCATTTTCGTAACGAACACTAAGGAATGACAAATGGCTCTTACAAATTATCGAACTCTCGGACGTTCCGGCCTGGTAGTCAGCCCGCTCGCCCTTGGAACCATGACCTTCGGAACCGCGCGCTGGGGTCTGGATGAGGCTGGATCCGCTGTCGTCTTCCATGCGTACGTGGAGGCAGGAGGCAACTTTGTCGATACGGCTGACGTGTATGCGGGAGGCCGCAGCGAAGAGATGCTGGGCGGCTTCATCGCCGAACGCAAGCTCCGCGACCAGATCGTGGTCGCAACCAAGGCCGGCTTTGCCGCGGGTCGCGGTGTGCATGCGGGCGGGAATGGAGCAAAGCACCTTCATGCGGCGCTCGAAGGCTCGCTAAGGCGGCTGCGTACCGACTACGTGGACCTGTTCTGGATTCACGTGTGGGACTCGATGACGCCTGCGGAAGAGTTGCTGGAAACAATGACGGCGCTGGTGCGGGCCGGCAGAATTCGATACTGGGGCATGTCCAATGCGCCGGCCTGGTATGTCGCCAAGCTCGCGACACTGGCCGCGGTGCGCGGAGTTCCCGGCCCCATCGCGCTGCAGTACTTCTACTCCCTGGTAAACCGCGATATCGAGGATGAGCATGCGCCTTTGGGGAAGGAGTTTGGCATGGGAATCGTGCCGTGGAGCCCTCTCGCCTATGGCTTGCTGACTGGGAAATACGATCGCGCTACGGTCGAAGCCGGCCCCCCGCGCGCAGGCGGGTTGCCCCGTGACGCCGCGACTGGAAGTATGAAACGTCCTGAGGGTGACAAACGGCTGGATGGAGCGAATCCTTTCGGCGACTCGCTCTTCACGCCGCGCAACTGGAAGATTGTCGATGAACTCAAGAGGGTGTCTGCGGAGGCTCACGAAAGTCCTGCCCGCATGGCACTCGCCTGGGTTTGCGGCCGAGACGGCGTTACCTCAACGCTGATGGGTGTGAGCCGAACGGAACAGGTTGCAGACAATGCGGCGGCTCTGGACCTTGTGCTGTCGCCGGAACATCGCGCAGCGCTCGACGCAGTGAGCGCTCCAGCCGATCCACGCATGCTCTACAGCCTCTTTACGCCTGCACTGCGCCAACACGTCGTGTTCGGAGGCTGTTCCGTCGACGCGTAAGAACTTTTGTCTCGCTAAGCCTCATTGCGTCTAGAGAGAAGCCCCGTCTCTTCGATGATCCCTGGTTGGATGGACGAGCGGCGCTTCGCTTCCCGCATAATAGGGCGCATGGGTTCCCCCGCACCGGCGCTTCTGCCGCCGGAAGAAACACTCGCCATCCCCGGCCCGGTCGAGCGCGGCCGCACCGTTTGGCGCTCACTGCGCCAACAGCCGCTTGCAGTCGTCGGCCTGCTGCTGGTGGGGCTATTCGCCATGCTCGCGATATTCGCGCCTGTGCTTGCACCGCATCCGCCGGCCGCGCTTGACCTGAACCACCGCCTTGCCGCGCCCAGCGCTGCCCACTTGTTCGGCACTGATGAGCTGGGCCGCGACACTTTCTCGCGCATCGTCTACGGCGCGCGTATCTCGCTGCTGGTCGCGGTGTCTGTAGTGGCCTGCTCGCTCTCGCTGGGCCTCGTGCTCGGCGGCTTAGCCGGCTTTTACGGCGGCGTTCTCGATACAGTGCTCAACATCTTCGTTATGAATGCCTTTCTCGCGCTGCCCGGTATCCTGCTCGCCATCGCGTTTGTTGCATTCCTTGGGCCGGGGCTTGTGAACCTGGTGCTCGCGTTGTCAATCGGGGGCTGGGTCGGCTACGCGCGGCTGGTACGCGGGCAGGTGCTGGCCGTGCGCGAGCGCGAGTTTGTGGAAGCCGCGCGCGCGCTCGGGGCGAGCGACCTGCGCATTTTCACCCGGCACATTCTCCCAAACATCCTGCAGCCGCTCATCGTGCAGTCCGCCATCGGCATGGCCGGCGCTGTGCTTGCCGAGGCGACGCTTTCATTTTTGGGCCTGGGCGTGCCGCCGCCCGCGGCAAGCTGGGGCGGCATGCTCAACGACGCGCGGTCGCACCTGTTTGACTCGCCGCACCTTGTGGTTTTTCCGGCGGTCGCCGTCATGCTGTGCGTGCTCTCGTTCAACTTCCTGGGCGACGCGCTGCGCGACTTCCTCGACCCGCGGACAAGAATCGAAATCGGCCTGTAATGGTTTCCGTAAAAGAGAACACCCGCCACGAAGTGGCCGCCTACTCCTTTCTCCCGATAACACTCCACACGGAGCACCACTCCACGTGGCCTTTCTTTACGGGAAGGCCACACTGGCGATGGCTGGCCCAGGAAGTGAGTCGGGAGAAAGGATCCCGCGCAGGGGTCGTGCCTTGAACAAGGTGTAAATGAAGATAGGCGTCATCGCCGATACCCACGGCCTGCTGCGACCGGAGGTGCTTCCTGCCTTCGCCGGAGTCGATCACATCCTCCACGCCGGCGACGTCGGCGATGCGTCCATCCTGGACCGCCTGCGCGCACTTGCCCACGTCACCGCGATTCGCGGCAACGTCGACCGCGGCGGCCCATGCGCGGCTCTGCCCTCGGAAGAATATGTCACCCTCGTCCATACAAATATTTACTTGCTCCACGACGTCCATACACTCTCGCTTGATCCGTCATCAGCAGGCGTGGGAGCCGTCCTCTTCGGCCACTCACATAAGCCCGTGATCGAGCATCGCAAAGGTGTGCTCTTCTTCAATCCGGGCTCTGCCGGTCCGAGGCGATTTTCACTGCCGGTCATGGTGGGTGTTTTACAAATTGAAGGTCGAGCAATCAGGGCGAGACATCTGCAGCTGCTTTGAGTCCCTTAATCAAGTTCGACCCAGGGCAAGAGTCTCATAGCTGCCCGGGCGCGCTCGACTGATCGCCTCAGCGACAGGAGCTATGTTTAGCCTGATCTTGCCCCAGTCGTTCGTGTCCATGACCACGAGTGCCAGCTTCCGGCCCTTTAGGTTTTGCTGGTAGACAATACTCTGGTCAGCTGTGAGCATTACTTCAAAACCGGCCTCCTCAGCAGCGCCAAGAAGCTGTCCGTTCACCAGCCGGGTCCAGTCCATCTCAGCCGCGGTTACGGCGGAGTGGCCGACGAGGTATCTGCGCAAGCGCCTAGGGACGTTGTTGTCGAACAAGACCCTCACGCCTGGTCGAGATCCAACTTAATCTGCTTACCGGCAAAGGCGAGCACCTGACGAATAACATCTTCGGGAACTTCAAAGTTGTCAGAGATCTCGTCTACCGGCGAGCCATGGGCATAATTCACCACGACCGCATCCGCCTGCAAACGAGAGTTCTTCAGGATAGGCACACCGCCCACCTTACCTGGTACGCGCTCGACCAAATCGCACCCGGACCAATCAACAGTCAGATCTTCCTTCTCTTCGCTCATGACTTAGAAGTGTACACACACTTACCCACGTATCCGCGGGTTCACCAGCAGGTACAACACATCGGTCAGCAGGTTTACCAGCACGTACGTCAACCCCACCGCGAGCAGGCAGCCCTGCACCAAAGCATAGTCACGGTTCGAGATAGCCGAAACCGTGAGCCGGCCGATGCCCGGCCAGGAGAAGATCATCTCAGTCACGATCGCGCCGGCAAGCAGCGCACCGAACTGTAACCCGAGCAGTGTCAGAATCGGGATCATCGCGTTGCGCAGCGCGTGCCGGTACACGACCGTGCGCTCCGGCAAGCCTTTGGCACGTGCCGTGCGGATGTAATCCTGGCCGAGCTCTTCAAGCATCGCGGTGCGAATCATGCGCGTCAGGATCGCGGCCAGCGCCGAACCCATGGTGATGGCGGGCAGCAGGATATATGCCGGCCCGGCCGCGCCGGAAACCGGGAGCCAGCCCAGGCGGATCGAGACCAGCAGGATAAGAATGGGCCCCAGCGCGAAAGCCGGAAAGGAAAGACCGAACAGGCTGACAACGCCCAGAACCTGGTCCTGCCAGCGGTTGCGGCGAAGCGCTGCCGTGATGCCGGCAGGCAGCGCCAGCAGCAGTGCGAACGCAAGCGCCGCCACCGTGAGCACAAAGGTATACGGGTAGCGCAGCAGCAGCAGGTGCGTTACCGAATCGTTGAGGCGGATGGACTGGCCGAGATCCCCGTGGAGCACGCCGCGCCAGTACAGCCAATACTGGGTGCCGATGGGCTTGTCGAGCCCGTACTGGTGGCGCAGCACGGCAATGTCACCGGCGCGCGCGCCTTCGCCCAGCATCTGCTGCACCGGGTCGCCCGGTACCAGGTGGATCAGCAGGAACACCAGCGATACCACAAGCCAGACCACCGGGATGGTGTAGAGCATGCGCCACAGCAGCGCCCGCACGGCACGCTTCACGGGCAAGCTCCGGGAGCGTGAGCATAGTTGCAGCTAAGGAAACTCGAACTGGTGGAACGGGCGAGCATCTGCCCCTCATCTTCGCACGTCGGCCGGGACCTGGGGCACCTCCGGCCTCGCCGGCGGCACGGGCGTGTTTTCTACGCGTATTCGACTGATGCGGCGCCCCTGCATCTCCGTCACAGTCAGGCGGTGCGCGTCGAAATCGACTCGCTCGCCCACCTGAGGGATGCGGCCGAGCCGGCTCAGCAGGAAGCCGGCCAGGGTTTCCGCGCCGCTGTCGCGCGGCAGGCTCCAGCGCATCTGCGTTTCCAGGTCGCGCAGGGTCACGCTGCCGTCCAGCACCACCGTGTCACTCGGGGTCGGCAACAGGGGCGTGGCAGTCGACGCGATATCGTACTCGTCCTCAATCTCGCCGATCAGCTGCTCAATCGCGTCCTCGACCGTCACAAGCCCGACAGTCGAGCCGAACTCATCGACCACGATGGCGAGGTGGCGCCGCTGCTGCTGGAAGTCGACCAGCAGATCGAAGACCGGTTTCGTTTCAGGCACAACCAGTACATCGCGCATGATGGCACGCAGCTGCAGACTCGCAAGCGGCGCGGCCGGAGGGATCGCCGTCCCGGGCGCGTCCCTACGCACCGCCATTGCGCGGAAGTGCATCAGGCGCGCTACATCCTTGGAGTACACGACGCCGATGATGGCTTCTGGCCCGCGCAGCGGGTCGTAAACCGGCAGGCGCGAGTGCATTTCCTCGACGATGCGCGCGCTTGCCTGCTCCACCGGCATGGTAGCCGGGAGCGAGACGATGCGCTGGCGCGGCGTCATAATCTCGCGCGTCGGAATGTCGCTGCCCTCGACGGCGCGGTGGATGAGCGCTTCCTGAAAGGGGGGCAGCATGCCACCCTCGCGTGCCGCGGTGGCGATGATTTTCAGCTCGTCGGGCGAGTGCAGCGAGGCGTGCGCTGACGGGAGCATGCGAAAAAGACCCAGCACCAGCGATGCCGAACGATTGAGCAGCAGCACGGCTGGTCGGGTGATGCTCATAAAGGCAAGCATCGGGGCGGCGACCGCGATGGCCAGCCGCTCCTGCCGGCGCAGCGCCAGCGATTTGGGCACAAGCTCGCCGAGCAGAACGTGAAAGTAGGTGATCGAGAGAAAGGCGAGAAAGGCGCTGAGCAGGTGCGCATACACGGCCGGGTATGGGAAGCGCGTCATCCATGGCGCAAGCGCACCGGCCACTGTCGGCTCCCCGATCCAGCCGAGCGCCAGCGAGCACAGGGTGACGCCGAACTGGACAGCGGGGAGGAAATCGTCGAGGCGGGCTTGCAAACGCTGCACGCTGCGGGCGCCGGGCACTTCATCCGCGATGAGCTGGTCAAGCCGGCTGTGCCGCAGGGAGACCAGGGCGAACTCGGCGGCCACAAAGAAGCCGTTTGCCAGGATAAGAGCGGCAATGGCCGCCAGCCGGAAGAACAGGACACCCAGCATGGCTGTGAGTGTACGCGATTGGGCCTGCTGCCCTGAGCTGTGAGCCGCGGAACTTCCATGCCGCAGGTGACGTACCTTAGAAGACGCCGGCTCAGAGCCCTTGGCGGCATATGGAGGAAAACAAGATGAGGCTTACCGGTTCCCCTGTTTTGTTAGCGGCATCGTTGTGTTTGTTGCCTGGCATTCACGTATCGCCGGGGACAGGTAGCGACGTCCACATCGTGGGCCACGTGCACTCGAGTGGAGGCTGGCTCGGTGGCGGCAGCTCGGCCGATGACCGGGTGAAGCAGGTCGTCAGCAACCCGCCGGTGAACCAGGCCGGCAACATCATCAGTGTGGGGCACAACTTTCATGTCAACAATGTCAGCATCGATTACGAGATCACGACGCCGCGCGGCACCGACCTTCGTGCGGACTCGGGTTCGGGCGACATCCGGGTGCAGGACAACGGCGGTCCCGCGC
>CAXTMW010000157.1:0-9050 GCA_964245455.1 uncultured Acidobacteriaceae bacterium | reverse complement strand
ATACTGCGGCCAAAGACTAGCCTCGGTAGCAAAATCGCTCAGTCCCCGAGTGAACCAGTACCCCCACTGGTGTCCTTCTTCTCCACTGTTGTCATACGGAAGTACAGCGCCCTCGCCTACGATGTGACGGATCGCCAACAAGGCATCGTTGTAGTACATCTGATTACCGGTGACACGGTACAGATCCGCCGCGGCTTTGACGAAAGCCCCATTGTCATAAACGTTGTCCGACAAGCCCTGCAATACCCCGTTGCTTCCCACGCAACCATTCACCTGTCCTGGCGCGCCCAGATTGTTCGTGCTGCCGGTTGCATTAAACAGGTTCGACCGAACCCACGCATAGATTGTTTCTGCCTTTGTCAGATAAGTCGAGTCGCCCGTTGCCAGGTAGAGTTGTACGCCTTCAAAGACAAATGGATCATTGCTGAGGGCACACTTCGATTGTTTGTTGGTGTTTTCCCAGATGCCGCCGCCCGCAACCGTGGTGTCCCACCCTTGATTGTAGCCGTTGTTCCAACCAGCTTTCGCTTGTGTTAGGTAGGAGGAAACACCGGTGAACTCGTACCCACGCAGAAATGCGTTCACCATCCATGCCAGATTGTCATCCCACCCGTCGGTCTGCCAGTTCCCGAAGAGCGATCCCGGGCCGTTGTAGTAAGCAAGACTATTGAGCAGGGATACGACGAGGTTCCGCTTGGTCTGGCTATGGTCATACTGGTATGCGTCTTCCGCAACATCGATGTCAATGCCCTGGACCCATTCGCCATCCGGAGTGGTTCCCGCGCTGGCTAGCGTAGTGGCGTAATATGTCTGGCCATTTGCCTGCACCAGAAAGGCCGAGTTATAGGCGTTGTAGGCCGCATCCGCTTCGCTTTGAGCCCGAGCAGGCGACACGGCCAGGAGTCCGGGCGTAAGGATGCCGATAGCGATAAGGTTGCGGAAGAGTAGCTCGTTGGGTCGCTTCACGGAGATCTCCTGTGGTGCTCAAAGCGGTATGTTGACGGACGGTTTACTACGTTGCCGGCGCATAACGATCGCGACGAGTGGAACGATAGTGGAACTAAGCGATGAAGTGTTACAAACTCTGCTTCCGCTGTTACACGCAGCGCTAGCTCCTGCGCGGGTCCAATCCACCGGTTTTCTTTGCCTTTGAGCAAGCTGTTAGATGCTTTCTCCCAAAGGTGAGCTGGTATTTATGGATGACGCAGACCAGGCGACCGCGAAGGCTCAATCGACCTATAGCCGAAGTACAGAGCCTTCGCTTGCGGCCGACCGTCTACATAGTCGGCAGAGTCCACTGCTGATTTTTCCCGCCGCTACAACCTGAGATGTCGAGCTGCATACCTTGGGAGGTACTTGCGCCGGGGTCGTCAAGACACAGTCCAGAAGCCGGGTTCACCAAGGTTCCATTTACTGGAGTCCACACCTGCCCGCTCCCGCCTGTGCACGCGGCGATGTCCACGGGAGTGCCGCTACCGGTTCCGGCCCCGGCAACATCCAGGCATTTGCCGTCGAATGTCAGAGTGTTGTTCGTGACCTCCCATTGCTGGGCCGCGGTGCTGTTGCACCCATACACGTCGACCTTGTTGCCGTTGGTAGTGGAGCCGACGAAAGAGTCGAGACACAAACCGGCAACGCCCGAGACCACGGCTCCTTCTGAAGGTACGCGCCACTGCTGGTTCGGCGCCCCGGTGCATGGGGAGATCTGAAGCTGCGTACCGTTGATTGCGCTTGACCCGGGATCGGTTAAGCACATGCCTGATGCGGGGTTGTACAAGGTGCCGTTCTGCACCATCCACACCTGGTTCGTCTGGTTATTGCAGCTAAATACATCCACTAAGCTTCCGCTACTGGTGCCGCCTCCGTAGATATCGAGGCAGCGATTGTTCATGATAATGTCGCCGTTATTGACATTCCATTGCTGGGTGGCGCCTCCATTGCAGTCATCGAGAACGGCATTGTAGGCTGTGGTGCCGGAGACGTTCGCGCTTTCCAGGCATTTGCCGGATACGCCCGAGTAGATCGCCCCGTTCGGGCGCGTCGCGCTGCCGGCCACCGGATCGGTAATCCAGCCGTTTGCGATGACCTGCTGAATGGCTCCGTACCAGGCGTTGGCCATAACCTGGTAGCCGGTGTCATTGGGGTGTGTATTCCCGTCTAAGTCCGCGGTAGTCACTGCACTCATATCGACCAGGTAGATGTGCTTGCCCGCATTTGCCCGGGCTTGCACGATCGCCGGCAGCGCATTGTTGAAGGAGACGACTTCGTTTTCCACGGCCGCGCTGGTTTGATTCACGATGAGCTGCGCTACCAGCACCGTCGCGTCGGGTTCCGCGTTGAAGACCTGGTCGATCAAGGAACCTAGGCGACTCGGGGCGGCCGCTACATCGGAGGCAGACTCCGTACCGGACGCCAAATCGTTAATGCCCACATCCAGAAGGACAAGGTTCGGCCTGTAGGTGTTCAGATTCGAAGTAGCCAGTGAGGCTAATTCACTGATCGTATAGCCGTAGTGCCCCTCATTATCCGGGTCTGCCATTGTGCCGTCATTTTGGCTTCCAACAAGGTCGAGCGTGCCGACTTTCCCTGTCATGGCTGTTGCCAGAGGTCCTCGCCATCCGTTTCGTGTTGTACTTTCGTATCCGGCTGTGTTGGAGTCAGCCAGCGGCATCTTTCGCAGATTGATTTTCGATTGAGCATGGGCTGCCAGCGTCGACGACGCCAACAGCCCATAGGTGAGGAGAGAGCAAAAGCATGTCTTACGTTTTAAGCAAATCATAGCGGAACTACTTTCTACGTCGATTGAAGCTGTTGATCTTGCGTGGTACAACGAGAGCCGACGATGAGCACACCCTCAAGACCTATACTCGTGCTAATACGAGAGCTTCAGAGAGAACTGGAGGAAGCGCGAGTTCGGCGTATCGTTCTGAAAGAAGCGATAGCCGCCCGGACCCACGGTGGACCCATTCGGGCCGTCGTTTCCTCCGGTGATGAGGAAGGCCGGAGTGTTGAATACGTTGAAGATGTCGGCACGTGCCTGTAACTGTGATTCCCGGATTAGGGGAAACGACTTGAACACGGACATATTCGTGCGGTTATAACCGATGCCGGGAATCTGGTTCTGGCGGTCTCCAAGGAAGGGCCGAGCTCCTGCGGCAGTCGTGACCGCACTGGTAAGAGCGCTCGACGGCAGCGGGTTCCTGAAAGCGCATGGGTTAAACCAGTGTGCCAGGTTATGGACCGTAGCCGGGCAACCGGCACCGGCATAGTTGAGGCTTGGATCCGGAGTGCCGCCGCCTTTGAATGGGTCGCCAACTAGGATTGCGTACTGGGCGAGGTTATTGACGCCTGTGAAGTTCGCTGTGCCGACGGTAATCGGCTCACCGTCCTGAATCTGCTCGGTCAGCGAAGTCTGCCACCCGCCAAGAAGCTGCGTGAGTGGGCCGGCCCCATCCAGGAAGCGCTGTCCCTTGCCAAACGGGAGTACATACTCCCCGCTGAGGGTGAAGCGATTTCTGACATCCTCAGGGCCATTGGTGAAGCCCTGGCGCGTCCCGAAGAGCGGGTAGTTTGCCGGTCCTCCCGCGCTGGTGAAGTTGTCTCCCTGCGCAATCGAGGTCCCTGAGTCGGTCATCTGGTGCGACCAGGTATACGTCGTAAGAAATGAGAGATTGCTGCTCATCCGCTTCTGCAGCGTCGTTTGTAGCGAACTATAGGCCGACATACCGTCGTTGATCTGCAGCTCGAGGCCTACATCGCTAAAGGGATTTTGCGAATTACCTGTGCCGCAAGGCTGGTTTGTCGGCGTGCCGTTTGGCCCGGCGCTGTTGCAGTTGGGAGTGACCACAGGCGCGCTGTTGAAGTTCGGGAAGTTGGACTCATGAAGAGATACCTCCCCGACATACCCGATGGTCAATGATATCGAGTTGGTAAGTGCGCTTTCGAAGCTGAGGTTGTACTGCTCTGTGTAGGGCGTGCTGAGATTATTTGCAATGCCTCTCAGGCTGGGTGTGCCGCCAAAGTTTGTGAGCCCGCCGCCGGCGATAAAGTTGGTAAATCCTGTAGCGAAACCGATGCCGTCGTTCAGGCATCCGTTGCTGTAGATGCACTGCAGGTTGCCCGGATTGGTGATACCCGGCGTCGAGGTAAATGGATAATTAAGACCAAGGTTTGGTGCGAAACCCGTGCTCTCAATACCGCCGAAGAAGATACCGAAGCCTGCGCGGATAACGTTCCTGTCATCGAGCTTGTAAGCGGCGCCGAGGCGGGGACCCCAGCTGAGAAGCGGGTAGTTGATCAGGTAACGATTGGAGCTGTACTGGATGGCGATATTGTCCTTCGCAAGAGTGCTGACGAAGTTGGCAGGAAGAGGTGTGTTGCGGCTGCTTTCGGGGAGCACATACACGCCGGCGCTGTGCGACTTTCCCTGCTGGCCGGCCGTTGGATCGTAGCTGATGCCCTGGGTCGGATAGAAGTTCGCCTGCTGGTTGTGGCGCTCAAAGTACGGTGTTTGGTTCTCCACCCGCAATCCAATGTTCAGGGTAAGCCGCGGAGTTGTCTTCCAGTCATCCTGGATGTAAGCGGAGCGATCCCAGCGTGCATCGATGACAGGACTGGCCGTCGTGATGTTTGCATAGTGCTGATTGTCGGAGAGGAAATCAGCCAGGCCGCTTCCTGTATTTGAGACGTTATACGCGCCGGAGTAGGTGCCGTCGTATGTGTAACTGCCATGGCCCTGCGGCGGCTGCAGGGTACTGAATTCGATACGCTGGATATTGACGCCGGTTCTGATCGAGTGGTTCCCCACATTGAGGCTGACGTTATCCAGCGCCTGCCAGACGTTTTCATATTCATTAGAAGGGTAGTAATTTGGCGCGCCGAAACTTGCGACGCCGCCACCTCCCGAGAGAGTGGTATTTGGTAGCCCGCCGTTCAAAGGACCTTCAGGAATACCACCCACTCCAAGCGACGCGGAAAAGCCAGGACTGGTTGCATTCGGCTGCGTGTAGTAGAAGTGCCCATAGTTGTAGCCGAAACGGAACTCATTGATCAGCTTCGGGGAGAACACATGCGTTTCGCTCAACACAAAGTTGTCGGCAATGTTCACCTGGTTGCCGTCCGAGCCGAAGCCGCCTCCATCCAGGATCGGCCCGAGCGGCGATGGATACACGGAGTACTCGTGCTCGTAGCTGTCGCGGACAAATGCCTGATCGCTTGCGCTTAGGTTGTAGTCGACTCGGCCGTCCCACTGGATCGTGTTGTCGATGTTGTTGATGGTTTGCGTGTAGTTGTTGAACAGCAGTCCGCTGTTAACGGTGTTTACCGTGTTTGGCAGGGGGTATAGATTCAGGATCTTCTGCGCCAGGGGATTGATCGCCGCAGGGTTGAGCACGTTCAACATGCCGTTGTAGCTTTGCTGGTAGGGGCTTGCCGTGGCTATGGTCGAGCCGGGCGCTTGCGGGTTCGGGCCACCGCCGGAGTTCTGCTTGTACAGGTAAATCGGCTTATTGCCGGTATACAACGGGTTCAGCAGCTCACTAAAATTACCCTGCCTTTCTAAGAGAGTCGGAACCGTAATGAACTCGTTGTTGCCGTTCACAATGCGGTCAGCCTGCACATCGCCGAAGAAGAACAAGTGATCTTTGATGATCGGGCCGCCCAGCGTACCGCCAAATAGGTTTTGCCGGTACTCGGGAAGCTTTTTGCCCGGTTGGTCGAAGTACTGGTGCGTGTTGAACGCGTCGTTGCGGAGGTACTCCCACAGCGAACCGTGAAAGCTGTTGGATCCCGACTTAATGCTTGCGTTTACTACCCCTCCCGAAGAGTGTCCAAACTCCGCGCTCGAACTGCTCGTTGAATCTTTACTTCGGAGAGGGCATCAGGCGGCGGGTTTACGGTGAAAGACGCACCGTTGATGAAGTCGACGACATTCACATTGTTGTCCACGCCATCCAGGATGAAATTGTTCTCGTCCGACCTCGACCCACTCGCGGAGAAATCGCCGGTGCCGGCGCCGCGGGCACCGGAAGGAGGTGCCGCGCCGGCCGCAAGCTGCGCGAGGAACACCCAATTTCTGCCTGGTATCGGCGTGTCGTTCAGCTGCTGCTGCGTGAACACCTGGCTCACGGAAGCCTCTTCCGTCTGCAGCTCGGGCGGTGGGGTGTTGACGGTGATGTTCTCGCCCTGTGAGCCCGGTGTCAGCTTCAGATCGACGTCGAGGCGCTGCTGCGCACTCAGCATCAGGTGTTCCTGTGTCACTTCCTTAAAGCCGGGCGCCTGTGCGCTGACGGTGTAATTGCCTATCTTGACCGGCGAAAAGAAGTAGGTTCCCTTACTGTCCGTTGTGGTGGTCAGTACCAGGTTCTGATCCGTGTTGGTCAGGGTAATTGTGGCATTCGGCAGTACTGCCCCGGAACTGTCGGTGATCGTGCCCTCCACAGCTCCCTGATCCTGCTGCGCAAAGGCGGAAACACTTAAAACGATGGATGCGGAAGGAATAAGTAGCAGTCTTGTAAATCGATTCCGCGTGCGTCGGAGTTGGCCCATGGTCTTCCTACCTCGAAATAGTGCTATCGGCTCTCTTTGCCGTGACTTCAAAGCGTTGTCGCACACGGTGTGCCAGACGCGTTCTGAAGTACAAGGCTGATATCCAGACGCACTATAGGAACCGCGCTATTGGGTTGCCATCGTTAGAAGGTGTGCTTTTCGGGTACGTCTTTCGGGCTACATGCTTCGATCCTGAAGCAGCAGCAGTGGCATATTGCTGGAGGCGGGGGTCTTGCTGCCGAGGAAGTTGTTCGTGGCGTTAGAAACCAGCGGTTCGAGCAGGCTACTGGATACATCGGCGGCGAAGAGCGCTCCGGCCAAGGGGGAACGTTCGTCTAGAACAAAGCGGGACCGTGCAAGCTGGTTGCGGAGGAGCCCCGGCAACAAAGCTGCGCTATGCAGGCAAGCTCGGCGGCCAGACTTGCGGCACTTCCGGCGGCCGGCAGGGTCGCCTGAGACGCCGCGCTTACTCTAGTAAAAGACTTGTCACGGTTTACAGCTATTTTCCGCCGATGCAGTCTTGTATTTACGGGTGCGCTGCCTTTGCGGGCCGGACGGTTGTGATGGAAACGTTATCGAACTGGTCGAGATCATACCCGGTCAGACCCAACCCGATCTGGCCGGTGTCGTAGGCGTTGTCTTGCACCTTTGTAACCCTTTGCCCGTCCACGGATGCGGTAAGCATGTCCCCATCGAAGGAGAGACCCAGCCGGTGCCAGTGCCCGATACCCCAGGGCGCACTGGTACCGGTCGCCAGCGGGGTTTGCGCCCCGTCTGAGCTGCCCTTGTAGAGCATCCAGCTGCCGGTGTCCGCGATCTGGAAGTAATAGCCCTGCTGATGCGCCTGAGGGCGCTTCTGCAAGCCTGCGCGGCCAATCAGGACGATTGCTCCCGGCTTCGCAAACTCCGCGTCCACACTCACGGCATAGTTAGCCCAGGCGGGATCGCCAAGCAGCGTGAATGCATCGCTGTCATCCTGCCATTCGATCGGCTTCACTGGCGCCATCTGCTGCAGGCACTTGCCGGCCCGCCCCGCCGCGCAGGGCTGAACCTCGAACGCGCCCTGCATATCCGAGAGATAGCGGGCCTCGCCGCCTCCCTGATAGCTGTCGAAGTTATCGCTGTACGGCAGATCGAGGGTGTGCGGCGGCGGGGCGCTCGCCTCCCCTTTGCCTGCTTTCGCAACCGTGCTGAATGTGTAGATATAGCCGGGGAGCAGCGTGGACCGGTAGCGGCCGGACGAATCCGGGTGCAGGTCTGTGACATGCAGGAAGTCGCCTTTCCCGGCGACTGTATCCAGGTTGGTAGCCCACACATGTACAGGTTTGTTTTGCAAGCGGGTGTTGATGATGAACGTGGCCTGCGATGGACGAGCAGCGGTGGTGGTTTCGACAATGGTGGTGGCATCGTCGCCGCCCTGGGAGCGCAGTGAGATATAGCTGCCGTTCTTGCGGTCGCCGGCCAGGTAGCCGGCACCGTCCTCGAGAAACTGCCAGCCCGGCTCCGTAAACTGGGCAATCTGCGCCATGACCCACAGGCTCTTGCCCACGGTGTAGTTACCCGACCAAGGTTGCGGGGCAACCATGAGCCCGACCGTGGGATACGGGAGATTAGAGGTGATGGCTGCGAGGAGCGGCCAGTTTAGAAGTCCTGACATCTTGGCGTCGATGTAGCCGCGGGTGATGGCGCGGATTAGAGGCGCGGCGCCGCTGTCATCATCCTGGGAACCGCTTTCGCTGTCCCACAAAGGCTTGTCGAGCTTGAGAGCGTTTTGCGTGGAGTGGCAGGAGTCCGCACTGCCTCCATCGCCGCCCTGGCACGAATAGTGGACACCGATGATGTCGATCGATTTGGCAAACTCAGGGTCTTCGACCATCGCATCGGCCACTCTCCACCCGGAGTCGTCGCCGACAACCTGGATGGTGGAGTGACGCGCTACAAGCGCGGTGTGCAGGCTCTCATACCACTCCTTATTGAATCCTCTCTCATTCCAGCCGCCGAGATAATCGATAGAGAGACCGTGAACCTTCGCGCAGTCCAGCCAACTCATCAGATAGCTGACCATGTCCTGCGACCAGAAACGGCCGCCGCCGATCCAGCCGGGCGCGGCCCACGCGAGCCCGTACAGCTTGATCTTCGGATTCCGAAGTTTCGCCTGCTCTGCCAGCCAGAACTCATACCCGGCGCTGCAGTTGACGACGCCCTGGGTGTGCTCGATGCTGGGCTCGGCACCGTCTGTCGAGTTCGCATCGCCCCCGATTTCAATCTTGAGTACCTGCAGCGCGGCACCATAACCGGGCTTGAACAGGTAGTCGAGGATCTGGCTCTGCTGGGCGGCCGGGTAGTCCGACAGCAGCCGGGAGTTGCCTCCCCCGCCGCTGATCGCGCCAATCCCGTCGAAGGTCCGGCCCCCGCTGGAGCCGTTGACGGCGATCGTGGTGGCGGTCGCCGGCGAGCCGCGCCTGGCCGCGCTCATCGCCCACCACCCCTAAGGTCGTCCTCAC
>CAXTMW010000156.1:6178-9109 GCA_964245455.1 uncultured Acidobacteriaceae bacterium | reverse complement strand
GGCCCGGTACGATGGAGGTCGATGCTGAAGCGCTATGCCAGGTGGATGGTTAAGTGGGAAACCGAGTTAACGACGCGGGATGAAAACCGCGTGGTGCGGCCGGTGGAGTGGGGATTTGGGTGGCTGCGGGATGTGCTGCCTGCGGACATGCGATGGCTGGCGGAAGCGGAGGAGGAGTTATTGCCTGGGGGCGCGAGCGGGCTGTCGCCGGAACGGGCTGAGCGGGCCATGCTGTGGGTGAATCAGCGAATTATCGAGGACAGCGCGCGGTTTTTCGGGTATGAGCGGCCGACTGACTACGTACTGGAGGAGCGGCATCCGCAGCTCTTTCCGACCAATGTACGGCCGGAAACGCTGGCCCAGGACGCGGAGCTGAAGGAGATGGCGGAGCGCGGGGAGCTGCCGATCGCTGAGTTTCTGCGGTTTACCTCGCCGGTGCGGACGCCGTTTCCCGAAAACGATCGCGTGAATGCACGATGGTACCCGGCGCGCGCGGATCGGCAGACCGGGGAGCAGCCGCGGAAGGCGATCATTGTGATGCCGCAGTGGAACGCGGACGCGTTTTCGCACAATGCGCTGTGTACCATCTTCAACCGGTTTGGGGTGTCTGCGCTGCGCTTGTCGAAGCCGTACCACGATATCCGGCGGCCGGCGGAGCTGGAACGGTCGGATTATGCGGTGTCCGCGAATATCGGGCGGACGCTAGCGGCCTGTCGTCAGGCGGTGGTGGACATCCGGTGCTGCGTGGACTGGCTTGCGGCGCAGGGGTATGAGCAGTTTGGGGTGCTGGGAACGTCGCTCGGCTCCTGCTATGCGTTTCTCGCGGCGGCGCACGATCCGCGGCTGGAAGTGTGCGCGTATAACCATGCGTCGACCTCATTTGGGGACGTGGTATGGACGGGGCAGAGTACGCGGCACATTCGCGCGGGCATGGAGCAGGCGGGCCTGACGCAGGAACGGCTCAAGGCGCTGTGGGGGGGCATTTCGCCGGCGAACTACATGCACCAGTACGCGGCATCCGCTTCAGTACGCAGGCGGCGGACGCTGGTGGTGCACGCGACTTACGATCTGACGTTTTTGCCGGAGTACTCGCTTGCGGTGCTGGAGGATTTCCGGCGGCTGGGGATTCCGTTTGAGTCGCGGGTGCTGCCCTGCGGGCACTACACGACTGGAGAAACGCCGTACAAGTTCATGGATGGGTGGTATTTAGGGTCGTTTGTGTATCGGGGATTTGGGGAGTGAACGAGAGCGCGACTGATAACTTTAACATTCGTGCACGGCGAGAAGCCGAGTACGCGGCCAGGCTTGACTCTTTTTATAACTTAACCCCATATTTTTATAACTTAACCCCATATTTTGCTATGATCCTCCGCTGAGAAAGATCAAGGCGCTGCCTCAAGCTAATTCTGCGGAGCGGGATGTCGGAATCTGCCGCAAACCTTTCTGAGAACATCCTGTACAGCAGCTTTCGATAGAGGAAACAGTTAGTGCGTGAATCCAGAGTTCCTTTTTGATGATTTCAAGATTCGTCCCAAAATGCTCCATATGCACTGGAAGGAATCTGGCGAATGTGGGAAGGAAAGGCGGGGAGCAATTGTTCTCACCCCGTTATGTGAGCTGATCTCGGAAGGCTATTCCAGCGCTGGTTAAGATGCTCGAGTTCAGGTATACCGGTAAATAAATTCATTTGCGCTTTTCACAAAGTTTTGTTCGAAGGCGCATTTGCCTTCTCCGGAAGCAGCGGAGCGCCAGATATCCGTCAGTTCAGGCCTTAAGAGCAGCTTGTAGGCTTGCGCCGCGGACTCTATGGCTATGCGCAATGTCGAAGCTGCTTCGATACTAGAAGCGAAAACGCTAGCTCGGTAGAGACTCTTATCTGAAATGGCAATACATCATTAATAACAAAGGTATGGATAGATCTGCCGCGCTAAGGGTTTGGCATATCTCAATCTCCCGGCGGAATATGGAATCTGCTTCCTGGCATATAGCCCAATACTTCCGCAGAATTATAAAAACTGGCAGCTAACTTATTAAGCCGTATCTGCCAGTAGTCGCCATAGTTCTTGTTAAAGCGTGACTGGATCAAACCTGCGATCTCGCTTGCGGTTCGCGCCTGCTGTGTCACTTGTCTTTCCTGCAGTATTTATATTGTATGTCGTGCGCCTGCATGAGTTGTAGGCGCCAATGCGCGACAAGGGTTTGTGCTTGAAGGGCAGTACAATCTTGGCATGAATCTCAATGGGGAACCAAGGACGTTGGCGCAGCAGGACCCACAGGTGGCGGAGGCGTTGGCTGCCGAAGGTCGCCGGCAGCATGAGGGGCTGGAGATGATTGCCTCCGAGAACTTTGTTTCGGAGGCGGTGCTGGAGGCGGCTGGGTCGGTGCTGACGAACAAGTATGCCGAAGGGTACCCGGGGCGGCGCTACTACGGCGGGTGCGAGTACGCGGACGTGGTCGAAACGCTGGCGCGGGACCGGGCCAGGCAGCTGTTCGGGGCCGCTTACGTGAATGTGCAGCCGCACTCGGGCGCGCAGGCTAATGCAGCCGTGATGATGGCGCTGCTGGAGCCCGGTGACACGATCATGGGGCTCGACCTGGCGCATGGCGGGCACCTGACTCATGGGCACAAGCTGAACTTTTCGGGGAAGCTGTACCGGGCTGTGTTTTACGGCGTGGAACGTGGGTCGGAGGTGATTGACTACGACCGGATGGAAGAGATCGCCGTCAGAGAGCGGCCGAAGCTGTTGATTGGCGGTGGGTCGGCGTACCCGCGGCAATTTTCTTTTGAACGAATGCGGCAGATTGCCGATAAGGTGGGTGCGAAGCTGCTGGTGGATATGGCGCACTTTGCGGGGCTGGTGGCGGGCGGGGCGCATCCCTCGCCGGTGCCGCACGCGCACGTGGTGACGACGACGACGCACAAGACGCTGC
>CAXTMW010000156.1:5932-6145 GCA_964245455.1 uncultured Acidobacteriaceae bacterium | reverse complement strand
ACGGCGGATTTAGGGAAGCTGATTGATCGGTGCGTATTTCCGGGGCAGCAGGGTGGGCCGCTGATGCACGTCGTGGCGGCGAAGGCGGTGGCGTTCCGGGAGGCGCTTGAGCCGGAGTTCCGCGAGTATGCGGCGCAGGTGGTGCGGAATGCGCAGGCGCTCGGGGAAGAGCTGGCGGCGCGCGGGTTTCGACTGATTGCGGGTGGGACCGAA
>CAXTMW010000156.1:3214-5922 GCA_964245455.1 uncultured Acidobacteriaceae bacterium | reverse complement strand
TGGAGATAAGGGCTTTCGAATCATATCCGGCGGAACGGATACGCACCTGATGCTTATCGATGTTTTTGCGAAAGGCATTCTCGGCTCGGAAGCTGAGTTTGCCCTTGGTGCTGCGGGCATTACGGTGAACAAGAACGCGATTCCGTTTGATACGAACCCGCCGCTAAAGCCATCGGGGATAAGGCTGGGGACGCCGGCATTGACAACGCGCGGGATGGGCGAGACGGAGATGCGGGTGATTGCGGGATGGATCGCGGAGGCGCTGGAGCGGCGCGAAGACGTAGGGGCGCTGGCGCGAATCAAGGGGCAGGTGCGCGAGTTGGCGGAGGAGTTTCCGCTGTATACGGGACGACGGGCTGAGGCAGCCGGGGTGCCCGAGGCGGCCGCTCGGGAGTTTGCTCGGCTGTAAAGACGAGCCGTCAAACGTGAGAGCTGTACTGCTCGTTTACACGTAGATGCTACGCGTAGATCCGGGTGGAACTTTGCGATGGCTGCTGTCGTATCGGGTTTGTAAAGCAAGGAGGCGCGGTGATTCGCTACGTGATCGTGCTGCTTGTGGTGTTTGGCATGAATCAGTCATAGGGTCGCCTGGAAGAGCTGGCGCAGGCCGGAAAGATACAGGAGAACGCCCCAGTAAAGGCGTCTTCAGAAATTACGATTCATGCGACACCGGCAACAGTGTGGAGTTTGCTTACAGGGGTAAATGACTGGCCTAAGTGGCAGCACGACATCACGAAGGCGAAAATAGACGGGCCGCTTCAGCGTGGAACCAATTTTACGTGGACAAGCGGGAGTCGGATCCGGTCGCGGATCGTTCTTGCTCTTCCGCCGCAAGAGCTGGCCTGGACGGGGCAGGCCTATCAAGCCAAGGCTATTCATGTTTGGAGACTTCAACGCTTGCCGGGCGGCGAAACGCGGGTGCAGACCAGCGAGTCCATGGATGGTTTCCTCCTAACGCTGTTCTTCTCGTCAAGGAAGTTAGAAGAAGGTCAGCAGCGCTAGCTAAGTGACCTGAAGACAGCAGCAGAGCGGTAGGCGAGAGTTCAGCTACTCCGCACGATATAGGTATTCGCCGGCGGGAGTTAGATCGCTGGTTGCGGATCGGTTTTTCGGGGACGGAAGCTATCGATGGGTCGCTTATCTTCCTTAGAGTGAGTACAGCTAAGAAACTTTTAGTAGAGCATGTTAGTAGACAGGAAGTATCTGTAGAAGGACAGAATTTGCTGCAAGTAAGTAGCTTGGAGAGGTATTTCCGTGAGGTGAAGCCCGATTCCGTGCGGGCGGGACTCAAGCGGCGAGATGGAGCCGGCGGCCCAGGTCCGAGGTGAAGATGTTTTCGGGGTCGTAGCGGCGCTTGATGGCGAGCCAGCGGTCGATCTGCGGGTACATGGTGCGGAAGGTTTCGGGGGAGCAGAAAGAGTCCTTGCCGAGGTAGATACGACCGCCTGCGTCCAGAACCATGGCATCGAGCCGGCGAAGGAGCTCGGCGGTGCCGCGGCGGATGGGGAAGTCGATGGCAAAGGTGTAGCCCTCCTGCGGGAAGGAGAGGGTGCCACCGCTTTCGCGGCCGAGGCGTTTGAGCACGTTGAGGAACGGCAGCTGACCGGAGGAGAGGATCGCGGTGAGGATTTCGCGCATGCGGGCGAGGCCGTTCTCAAATGGGATAACGAATTGGTACTGGGTGAAGCCACGCCGGCCGTACCCGCGGTTCCAGTTGGCGATCATGTCGAGCGGGTAGAAGAATTTCTCGTAATGGCCGATAGGAGTAGCACCAGCTTGAATGCGCTGGATGACGGCATTGACGATGCGGATGGAAAGCGGATTGAGGGTGAACTCCGGCAGGTCGAAGGGGACGATGAGCTTGGGGCGGCCTGAGATGCGGAGCGGATGGGCAGCTAGCGTTGGAGGCAGGTCGGCCCGTTTGGCATGGTCGCCGACGGTGAGGACGCCGCGGCCGAGATCCTTGCCGGTGGCCAGTACGTCGAGGGTGGCGACCGAGTAGGGGTAGGTGTGGTCGTTTTCGTCGAGGGCGGCGAGCATGCCTTCAAGATTGGGGGCGGCGATGGATTTCTGGTGAAAGTAGGTGGTTTCGATCTGGCGTAACTGAAGGGTGGCGGTGAGGATGATGCCGAGCAGGCCCATGCCGCCGAAGTTGGCCCAAAAAAGGTCCTCGTTCTCGGTCCGGCTGGCGGTGACGACGTCGCCGGAGGCGAGCAGGACCGTCATGGAGTGAACGCAGTTGGAGAAGCAGCCGTCGACGTGGTGAGCCTTGCCGTGGATGTCGTTGGCGATGCAGCCGCCGATAGTCACGTATTTCGTGCCGGGGGTGATCAGGGGGAACCAGCCGCGCGGGGTGCAGTGCTGGATGAGCTGCTCGAGCGAAAAGCCGGCCTCGCAGGTGAGAATGCCGGTCTGGTCGTCGAAGGCAAGAATCTTGTTGATGCCAAGGGTGCTGAGGACCTGGCGGCCGGAGTTAATAGCGCAGTCGCCGTAGGAGCGTCCGAGGCCGCGGGCGATAGAGGTGCCGGAGTGGTCGACCGTAGCGGCGAGGCTCGGAAGGTTTCTGGGTTCGGCAACAAGGCAGTCGCGGCGGAGATTGGCGCCCCAGCCGGAGAGGGTACGCGTAACGGCCGCGGCGACTAGCGGTGCTGACCGCGTATGTGTGACAGAACCTTCTGTTTGCACCGCCATGTGCGCCGCCCCTCCAC
>CAXTMW010000156.1:2806-3124 GCA_964245455.1 uncultured Acidobacteriaceae bacterium | reverse complement strand
TGAGCCGCTTACTCCCGGGCGCGGCCGTTGAGGGCGGTGTGCTCCAGCTCGACATGGGAGAAGGTGAGGGTAACCAAGCCATTGGCATTGTGGGCGCAGACGCCGAGGCCGAAATACGCCGGGCCATGAAAGGCGAGCGTGGTGGAGGCAATGCGGGTGAGCGCGCGGTCGTTAGGGCCGGCAAAGGCGGTGAGTGTGTCGCCGTGCCGCTCAATGCGGATGCGGGAGGCAAGAGCCGGCGGGGCGGTGATGTCCTCGGTTTTGGCGGCTCGGCTGCCGCGGAATTGTAGGGTGATGTGGCCGTCGCCATGGATGGCG
>CAXTMW010000156.1:0-2796 GCA_964245455.1 uncultured Acidobacteriaceae bacterium | reverse complement strand
GGGGAAGGTGACGTCGGCGGAAAGGGTGGCATCACCGGCAAGGCGCGTCCAGGCGAAGTGGAAAGCATCCGAGGTGCCCCACATGTCGGCACCGCCGCCCGTCAAGCGGTAGTCGCCGCTCGACAGGTCATAGGCGGTGGCACCTTTCCGGGTGGGGCCGATGTCAGTGGAGTGATTGAAAAGGGCGTGGGTAGTGGGCTGCTGGGCTGGAAGGAGGTTGGCAGTGGCTAGGGCGAAAAGGAATAGAAGGCTGCGCATGCGAGCTTCACTATAGTGCAGCCGCGCGCGGGATGGAGCGATGAGAGAGTGCGTCGGTGGCCAAGCGTCGGGTAGCATGGAACGCGTCTGGGATGCCCATGGGAGATGCACTAGGATGATGGTACAGACCAGGGCCAATTATGTCCTGTAATAAAATCCGCCACCGGGCGCTGCTGTTCTCGCGTGAGTGGCAGGGTGCAATGCACGAGCAGGCGGAGAAGCAAAGCTTCTGGAACGCGTTCTTTCGACGTATTCGGCGTGCCGCGACGCACTGTGGCGACCTACAAGGGGGTACTGGACGAACTTAATTACAAGCGCATGATTGGCAGGACTTTGCCAGAGAGGCATGTATGTTGCCGTACCAGAAGTTACTGCGCGAGAGAAGGCGCTAGATGCCCCTGTCTGAGCAAAGGGCGAGGATTGTTGTGCGAGAGCTTCTAAGCTTTCGTGGCTGGACATGCGTCCCGTTTCTTAAGGCGGTCAATCTTTAGAAGAAGCAGAGTACTGAGCTTATCCTAAGCTCGTCAGTATCTTTGATAAGAAGTTCAAGACCGGTCTTGGCTTTGGTAAGCCAGACTTCCTGTTTGTGGAGTCTGCGGCGAGCCTGCAGCCGTTGATTGTGTTAATACGAAGCCACAGGCAAGAGATTTAGGCCGCTCGGTGATTGACACGAACCATCATGGCGATGCCATTCTGAAGTCAGATAGAGAGGCACTGTCCGTCGCTGTCGCAGGCGCTACGCGAGAGTTTTGCAAGATCAAAGTTCAACGGAGCATTGAAGGGATTGGCATGACCTCGCGTTGCGCGACCGTGCGATCGATTGGATTCCTTCTCCGCTTCAAACAGCCAAGATCCTCTCCATTTAATGGACTGAAGATGCGCCTGAACGACCTTCGGGCGCCATATTGGCAGAGCAGGCAATCGGCTGAATGAGATCCTGAGGAAATGCAGGATTAATGATGCGTTTCGTCCAATCTATGCTGCAAGTTTTATGCGGGGGATGTGGTATGGCGACGTTTCTACTAGCTTGGATGTAGGTTTAGAGCAAATCAACTCGAATGCCAGTAAAGCGCTTAGACGTGGAGGTAAGCAGAAATTGGCTAGTAGTTTATGCGTGGATACCGAAACGAGGCTCTTGCGGAAAAGACTTGGGATGTTGTTACCTCCTCAAGAAGCTAACATCCGCGCTTCATGCAGGAGCATGATTGCTTCGCCAACTATACGAGACGTTCTTCAGGCTTGGCTACGTTTGGGCACGAAAGAGAAGTACATCTGAGATGGCTACGGACATCACCGCTTATTTCCTAACCTGACGGACTCAAATCACCAGGACACGAGTCTTCGCACCCGTGAGTACAACTGTATAACATGGGCTGCTAGTGATAGCTCGAGCTTGTAAAGCCAACTCCTGTCGGTGCACGCTGCTGCTGGCCCGTAAGCAGCATCACTGAATCTTCTATTGAGAACGGAATCGCCGTCTTTATGCAGTGGGATATAGCAAGATCGCAAGTGCCTTGTCGAGACAGGGTACGAGAAAGTCGCCTTGTACGAGCAAAACGGTAAGCATATTGCCAAGGACGCACGTTCGGTCCAGTGACGCCTATGTGTGGGTCGAGATAGGACCTTCCTGTATTCGTAACGACCTTTTGTTCTTGCGGATAAAACATTTGTTTTAAGGGCGATTTACATCTCAGAGCGATGTTGCCTTCATTGAATAACTGGTTCCTGCCCCGCAGGCTCGATTTTACTGCGCGGAACGACAGAGGTTCGCACTGCTATGTGTTAATCAAGCAGCGCTAGCGGGTGGTAAAAGCTTGGAGGCCGGCATGCCGGGCGTGGGTCTCGATGGCTTGCTGGATTTGGAGGGCCAGGGCCAAGGTGTTGCGGGCTTGGGTCGCGGTGACTGCTGGGGGGGTCCTAGTCTGGATGGCGTGGAGGAACGACTGAATTTCCAGACGGAGGGGTTCGCCTGAGGTGACTTGGGGTTTGCTCATGCCCAGGGTCGGTAAGACGAGGGGTGCCGGGTTTTGTGGTTCCCAGGTCTCAGAGGCGAGACGTGGGGCACCCGGCGCGGGTACCAGTGCGAGAGTGTGCGCCGCTGTGGTTTCAGGCGTAGTTGCCGCTGTGGGGGCGGGTGGCTGGACTTCGATGATGAGGAGGTCCTGGCGGGCGTAGTCGACCGAGATGTATTGATGGGGCTGGAAGAAGCGGAGTTTGCGGACGCGCTCGGTGGAAACGCGGGAGGCGGTGAAGTTGGCGACGCAGCCGGAGCGGAACTCGACGCGGACGTTGGCGATGTCGGTTTTGCGGGAAAGGATGGGCAGGCCGACGGCGTGGACGCTCGTGACCGGCGAGTCGGTGAGCGCGAGGACGATGTCGAGGTCGTGGATCATGAGGTCGAGGATGACATCGACGTCAAGGGAGCGAGGGGAGAAGACAGAGAGCCGGTGGGCTTCAAAGAACATGGGGCCGCGGCGCAGCGGCGCCAGGGCCTGCACTGCGGGGTTGAAGCGCTCGAGGTGGCCGACCATGAGGGTG
>CAXTMW010000155.1:8567-9291 GCA_964245455.1 uncultured Acidobacteriaceae bacterium | reverse complement strand
CACTCGCAGGCTCCTTGCGCGTCGCGGTAGCGGCGGCCGGGCGCAGCCGCGCATCCGCATAGCGGAAGCCATTGCGAAACTGCTGCTCGACCTCCTCACCGATGCCGTAGCAGCAAGGCCCGATCGCCGGGCCGATGGCAGCGAGCAGCTTCCTGGGTTCGGCGCCGAACTCCCTGCACATGCGAGCGACACCCTGCTCGACGATGCGGCCTAGGGTGCCTCGCCAGCCTGCATGGAACGCCGCGACTGCCCCGGTCTGCCGGTCGGCGAGCAGCACGGGCACGCAGTCCGCGGTTGCGAAGAACGTTTTCCCGGGTGTCAGACGCGGTAAAGCCCAGATTTCGCTCGCCGTCGCGGCCCTCCTCACGCAAGTACGCCTGGCTCATGCCTCCCTCCCGCGTCGAGAAACCGTGCCGGATGCCTGCGGCTGCGAGCAGTGGCGAGAACACGATACCCATGGACTCTTCAGCCATCGACGGCGTTCCTCGCCCGGATGTGTCACGCACCTTGACCGTACAGTTGGAAGCTTCGTCGGTAGCCGGATGCCTGCTCATGCCCGCAGTGTACCGGGTTCTTCCGGCTGCGGCGGAGGGTGTGCGGTAGTATCGCAAACACAGGTGCATACAAAAGGTGATGCGGGCCCAGAGCCGCACCTGCACCCTCCTTTGCCCGGCCGCCGGCCTAGACTTCCGGCGACTTTCGCCGGGCAGACCACGTTCCACGG
>CAXTMW010000155.1:5138-8556 GCA_964245455.1 uncultured Acidobacteriaceae bacterium | reverse complement strand
CGTGCGCAATCGACCGCGACCCTGTCCGGCACGGTCACTGATCCATCCGGAGCGGTTCTGCCCCGGGCAAAGATCACAGTACATGGGCTTACGACCGGCGTGGGCCGGGTTGTGGTCTCTGATTCAGCCGGGGATTACGCAGTGCCCTCGCTGCAGCCGGGCAACTATAGCGTGACCGTGCAGGCGCAGGGCTTTGCGGACTTCCGGGTAGCGAGCGTGACCCTCGAAGTGGACCAGAGCGTGACCACAAACGCGCGGCTCGGCGTGGCCTCGGCCGGCGAAGTGGTTGAAGTCGAGAGCGCGGCACCGATCATCGATGCGCAGACCATCACGGTCGGGGAGGTAATCGATCAGAAAACCGTGCAGGAGATTCCGCTCAACGGCCGGCATTTTCTGGACCTGACGAACCTGACGCCGGGCACGGTGGTGCCGCCAGTGACAGGCGGGCTAACGAGCGCGAGCCGCGGGCTGGGCGCGAATTCCTTCGACACCGCCGGCCAGCGGGAAGACACGGTCAATTTCATGATCAACGGCGTGAACCTGAACGATCTGTCACAGAACCAGATCACATTTCAGCCGTCGATCAATACGACTTCCGAGTTCAAAATCTCGAACTCCACCTACTCGGCCGAGTACGGGCGCTCGTCGGGCGCGATTGTGAACGTCGCGACGCGGTCGGGGACCAATCAGTTCCACGGCGAAGCGTTCGACTACCTGCGCAACAACTACTTTGACGCGCGCAACTACTTCAACCGGAAGACGCAGCGGCAGAACCAGTTCATTCGCAACAACTTCGGCGGCGCATTTTCCGGGCCGGTGTGGAAGGACCACACCTTCTTCTTTCTCAGCTACGAGGGGTTGCGGCAGACGCAGGCGCTGCCCCTGACCAGCGGCGTACTGAACGCAACCCAGCGCGGTCAGCTCCAGGCGAGCACGATACCGGGTTACAACGGGCTGCTTAACTTTATCCCGCTGCCTGCCGCGGGCACGCCCGCGAACGGGCAGGCGACGGTGACCGGGGCGGCACCGGGGCCGGTGAAGACAGACCAGTTTTCGGGAGACCTGTTTCACACCCTCGGTGCGAAGGATAACCTGCACTTCTACTACGCGTGGCAGCAGGATGCACGGACCGAGCCGGCGCTCCAGGGCAACACCGTCCCCGGTTTCGGCGATCATCGAACGGCGCATCGGCAGATCGGGACGCTGAACGAAACTCATGTTTTTTCGCCGAGTGTGGTGAATGAAGCACGGCTCGGATTCAATCGCATCGCCATCGCCTTTGTGCCGAACAATCCGCAAAATCCGGCCAACTTCAGCCTCCATACGGGCGTGCTCTACAACAACGCATTGCCGCAGATTACGGTGCAGGACATCGGGCTCAACTTCGGCGGGCCGGCGGGCTTTCCGCAAGGGCGATTCGATACCGCAGGCATTTTCTCGGACACGCTGTCGCTGACCTTCGGCAAGCAAAGCATCCGAACCGGTGGTGAGTTTCGGCGCTTTATCGGCGATTCGTTCTCGCAGAATGCGGGAACGCTCACGTTCAGCTCAACGGCTAACTTTATTGCGGGCACCGCGAGCCTGTTCAGTGACACGCCGACAACCGTGACGAGCCGCATCTTCGAGAACGCTGCCGGCGGCTTTGTTTCCGACAACTACAAGTTCACCTCGCGCTTCCAGGCCGAGCTTGGCTTTCGTTTCGAGTGGAACGGGACGCCGACCGACGGCGGCGGACGGCTCGTGAACTTCAACGCGAGCAACGACACGCTCGCGCGCGTGAAGGAGGCTTACAACCAGAACTATAACTACGAGCCGCGCGTGGGCTTTATCTGGGACGTGCTGGGGAACACACAAACCGTGCTGCGCGGCGGCTACGCCATCATGGCCGACGAGCCTTCCAGCGGCGTCGTATCAGGGCTGGCCGGCAACCCGCCCAACGCCGGGCCGGTGCTCTCCACGGGCAGCCTGCCAGTGACGACCCTGGCGAATGCTTCGCTCGCGACGCTGTCGCCCTCGGCGGTCAATCCCAAGTTTTCCAACGGCTACGCGGAGGATTACAACCTGAACCTGCAGCAGCAGCTGGGCGCGGGCACCGTGCTCGAGCTGGGCTACATCGCGTCCGAAAACAAGCACCTGCGCATCCTGCGCAATATCAATCAACCTCTGCACGCGCCGGGTGCGCCTGCGGCCGGGGTAAAGCCATTTCTGGCGTTGTCCGGGCAAAGCGAGTTTCGCCCCGGCTCTGCCCTCAACAGCATCGCCTACATCGACTCCGACGGGCTTTCAAACTACAACGCGCTGTGGGTAACCGTGCGGAAGGCGCTGGCGCACGGCCTGCAGGTAAACTCCAGCTATACCTGGTCCAAGTCGCAGGACATCGGTTCACTCGGTTCGCAGGGCGGGTACACGCTCCAGGACAATACAAATCCAAAGGGCGATTACGGGCTTTCAGACTTTGACACACGCAGCCACTTTGTCTTTTCAGGCACATGGAACCTGCCCTTCCGCGGCGATCGCTTCCGCGAGGGCTGGCTGCTCGCGAATATCACGCAGCTGCAGACCGGCAATCCGCTGAACGTGGTCACCAGCAACACGACCTACAACGGGACCGCAGGCACCATCCGGCCGACTGTGATTGGAACCTACACAACGGGAAAGCGCGCCCCGCTGGCCGGCAGCGGCAACGTTCCTTACATTCAAGCACCAACCCTGACCTGCACGACCGCCACGCCGGGCTGCGCATTTTTTGTTGCCAACGCATTCGGCAGCCTGCGTCGTAATGCACTGACCGGGCCGGGTTTTGAGGACACGGACCTTTCCCTGGAGAAGACGACGCGCCTACTGGAGACAACGGCGCTGGTGCTTCGCGTAGATGCGTTCGATCTTCTAAACCACGCCAACTTCTACAACCCGAACCTGACCGCAACTGGGGCGGCCAACAGCACCTTCGGTCAGATCACGCGGACACGCACCGCGACCGGGGACGCGGGCTCATCCCGGCAGCTGCAGTTTGCGATGCGATTTGAGTTTTAGCGTTGCGCTGCGCGTAGGCTTTCGTTTTGCGCCTGGGCTTATGTGTGCGGTTTTTTGTTCAGCAAACTTGAGGGTCATCCTGAGCGCAGCCGGGGTCCCCGGCGAGCTTGCTCGCTGGGGTGCAAGCGAAGGATCTGCCGTCCTTCGTACAGCAAAGAAGGCAAAAGCAGATCCTTCGCTGCGCTCAGGATGACCCCTTTCTATAAGCAGCCCCGGCTCACCAAGCCGGTATCTCCTGAGGCCGGTGCGCTGGGAGCGCTTACTCCTCCAACTTTGCGCGCTGCTTGCCGATGTCCTCCAGCTGCCGCCGCCAGTCAAGGGTGTCCAGGAAGCCGCGCTTTTAGAGGCAGCCGTCCTACACGAACTGCAGCATCTGCAGGACCAC
>CAXTMW010000155.1:2621-5128 GCA_964245455.1 uncultured Acidobacteriaceae bacterium | reverse complement strand
CTCCTGCCGTGCGGACGCGCCGATTGCTTTCAGCTTCGCTCCGCCCTTGCCGATCAAAATGGCTTTCTGCCCGTCGCGCTCGCAATAGATGGCAGCGGCGATGCGGGTGAGCGGCAGCTTCTCGTGGCCGGGGTCGAGCTTGGCGCGGCGGGGCGGCGCAGGCGGCGGCTCTTCCCATTGCTCAATGACGACCGCGCTCGCGTAGGGAACTTCCTCGCCGGTCTCCATCAGAATGCGCTCACGGATGAGCTCCGCCGCCAGAAAGCGCTCGGGCTGGTCGGTGAACTGGTCCTTTGGGAAGTAACGCTCGCCGTTCGGCAGGTACTCGACGAGCTTTTCGACCAGCAGCTCCAGCCCGTCGCGCTTGCGGGCCGAGATGAGCAGCACTTCCTTGAACGGGTGCAGCGCGCTCAGCTCGGCGATAAGCGGCAGCAGCCGGTCGCGGGGCACCATATCGACCTTGTTGATAAGCAGAAAGACCGGGCAGTCCAGCTTGCGGATCAGCTCAAAAACGAAGGCGTCTTCGCTTGCGTCCTTGCGGCGCCTGGCCAGCCTCCCTGCCTGCGCTTCCGCGGCCGGCGCGGCGGCCGCTTCTAAAGCTGTTACAGATTCCTGCTCGCCGGCCATCGTAGAACCAAGCTCGGCCTTCCCCGGCAGTGCCGAAGTCGAAAGCTCCTGCACCGGCAGGTCCAGCCGCCGCGAGGCATCGACCATCACCATCACCACGTCCCGGCTTTCGAGCGCGTCGTACACGACCTGCATCATCTGCTTGTCGAGCAGCGTGCTGGGTTTATGAACGCCGGGTGTGTCCACAAAAATCATCTGCGCGGCGGGGTGTTTGCCCTTGCGCGCGGGCACCTCCACAATGCCGTGAATGCGGTTGCGCGTAGTCTGCGGTTTGCTGGTGACGATGGCAACCTTCTCGCCCGTCAACGCATTGACCAAGGTCGATTTTCCCGCGTTTGGCCGCCCTAGGATTGAAACAAATCCGGTTCGCATGAACTCTCGTTTCTTAGAACTCTAAGCCGCCGCGCCCGCGCGCGAAACGCGCATGCGCTCAATACGCCGATCTGTGGAGGCGAGAATTTCGAAGCGGACGCCGCTCTCCTCCACCACTTCCCCCGGCATCGGGATGCGGCCGGCAGTCTCGCTCACCAGCCCGGCAACGGTGGTCGCTTCATAGTCTTCCGGGGCTTCCCACTCGCCGAGAAGTGTTTCGAGTTCGGCAACTTCAAGGTCGCCCGGTACACTCCACACGCCCGCGCTTTCCTCGCGTACTGCTTCCGCGTCGTCACCCTCATGCTCGTCGGCAATCGTGCCGACAATCTCCTCGACCAGGTCTTCGATCGTGACCAGGCCTGCCACGCCGCCGTACTCATCAATCACAATGCGCATGTACTGCTTTTCGCGCTGCATTTCGCGCAGGGCCTCGTTGGCACGCTTCATCTCCGGGATGAACGGCGCAGGCCGGGCGATCGCCCCCACGGTCTGCGTTTGTGCCGCGACATCGCTGATGTGCAGGATGTCGTGCGCGAAGACGATGCCCGTGATGCCGTCGAGCGTGCCGGCAAACACCGGTATGCGCGAGTAAGGATTGGCGCGAAGCAGCTCCAGCAGCTGCTTGACCGTAATCTCCTGCGGGACAGCGAAGATGCGCGGGCGCGGCGTCATGACTTCGCGAACGACCTTGTCGCCGAACTCGACCGCGGAGCGGATCAGTTCGTGGTCCTCTTCCTCAAGAATGCCTTCTTCCTGTCCGGCCTCAATCAAGGCCGTCACGGCAGCGTCGGAGGCTTCATCGTCAGTTTCAGCCGTCGGCTCCCCGACCAGCGTCACGATCGATAGAACAAAGCTGATGACGACCGTGAATGGAAGCAGGAGATAGAACAGCACGCGCAGCGGCCACACCATGTAGGTGAGCCAACCCGCGCGCGTTCGCGTAAACAAGATGTTGGGCAGCAGCCGGTTAAACAACACGATGACGAGCACGACCGCGAACATCGCTTGCGCGCCCATGGCAAAGGTGACGGGCGCTCCGGGCGCGCGCTCATTGAGCACCGTGACACCGATGGCCAGGGTGACGACAGCAAGCGCAAGCTGCGACAGGAGGGCGGCGGACAGAGCAAGCTGTTCGCGGTTAAGACCGAGGCGCGGCTCGATGCGCTCGACCCAGACATCGATGTTTTCCTGAAAGTCGCGGGACAGAAACTTGCCCATCTCGGAGTACAGGCGATCCACATAAGCGGCAAGCGTCAGGATGCCGAGCAATACGGGGATCACCAGCCACAGAACGGAGTTCATTGCGCGGCCGGCCGTTTCCGAAGCTTCTTCGCGGGGATTTGCGGCGGCAGGGCAACAGCCCGTTCGATGAGCCCTGAGGGAAGGTCGAAGCGTTGACGTAGCGCGGCTTCCCGGCGCGCCATCTGGCCGGCATCGGCTTCATGGTCAAAGCCCGCCAGGTGCAGCATGCCATGCAGCAGCAGAATTTTGATTTCATGGAGCAAAGG
>CAXTMW010000155.1:1904-2611 GCA_964245455.1 uncultured Acidobacteriaceae bacterium | reverse complement strand
GAGCAAAGGATGGCCAAAAGTCGCAGCTTTGCGCTCGGCAGTCTCGACAGAGATGGCGAGATCGCCGGCGAGTGGAGTTTCATTGGTCGGAGTCTGGGAAAGAGAAGCGGCGGGGAAGGAAAGAACGTCCGTGGGCTTGTGTTTGCGGCGGTAGGTGCTATTCAACTCCTGAATCGCTGCATCGCCGGTCAGCATGACGGAAACCTCACCCTCCAGCGGGATGGCCGCAGCCGCGTCGCGCACAAAGGTCCGAAGCTCCCGACGAGGGAGAGCACCGCGCGCTACACGTAGGTCCGGTGCGATCACAATCATAGGCTTGGCCCACGCGCGGCCGGTTGCTGTCTCCTCTTCGAAAGAACCGGATGCCGCCTGGCCCCTAAACGGCAACAGGAGAGCGATGCTCTCCCGTTGCCGCGATTCCCCTCTATGCTAGCGCACTCAGACTCTACTGAGGTTTACCCGGCGGCGAGGCAGCGGCTGACTCGCCCATGCCGAGCGGCATTTGCTGTGCGCGGCCAAAATGATCGTAGGCGCGGATAATGCGCTGCACCAGATGATGGCGGACCACGTCTCCATCCTCAAATTCATCGAGAGGAACTGGAGTGTCGAACCTGTAACTGAGCGCAGCCGAGACAATTTCCCCAATCCAATCCCAGCCTGGGGTAATCCCTATGCGCCAGTGAACAGCCCCGCCATCAGTGACCTTT
>CAXTMW010000155.1:0-1894 GCA_964245455.1 uncultured Acidobacteriaceae bacterium | reverse complement strand
AAAGTGAATAAACTTGATGCCGTCGGTGCCGGAAAGTATTTGGATGGCTTCAACCAGGCCGGAGCGCCGGGGGTTCGGCAGGTCGATCTGCGTCACGTCGCCCGTGATGACCGCCTTGGAGTTGTTGCCGAGCCGGGTCAGGAACATCTTCATCTGCTCGCTGGTGGTGTTCTGGGCCTCGTCCATGATGATGAACGCGTCCGAAAGCGTACGGCCGCGCATAAAGGCCAGCGGTGCCATCTCGATGATGTTCTTCTCAATCATCTTGTCGACGCGTTCCGGCTCAAGCAGGTCGTAGAGCGCGTCGTACAAGGGCCGCAGATACGGGTCGATCTTCTCCTGGAGCGAGCCGGGCAAAAAGCCGAGCCGCTCGCCTGCTTCCACCGCTGGACGGACCAGGTTGATGCGGCTGACCTTTTTCGCGAGCAGCGCCGCCGCGGCCATCGCGACCGCGAGATAGGTCTTGCCGGTGCCGGCTGGGCCGATCCCGAAGGTCATATCGCTCGCTTCAATCGCTTCCACATACAGGCGCTGGTTGATCGAGCGAGGCTGGACGATACGCTTGACGCCGCCGGTTGAGCGCTGCTTGCCGGTCTCAACCAGCGAGCGAAGTGTGACGGAAGGATCGCAGACCACGAGCTTGAGCAGTGCGTTCAGTTCGCCGTTGTGGGGGTGAACGCCGCGCTGGCGCAGGTGCTCAAAATCGACGAAGATGCCTTCCACGCGAGCGATGCTTTCTTCCGGACCACTGACATGCACGGCTCGGCGCGAAGGTCGATGCGTACCTGGAGCTCACGCTCCATCAACTTGAGGTTTTCATCGCGGGTCCCGAACAGGGGCTCAAGATTTGGCGTGATTTCAAGCGTTTTGGTAGTCATCAATCGACGAGAAGGCCTCCGTCTGCGGACTGCTCCCGGGGGAGCGCGGCCGCAGGTGCAAGGTTTACCAGCATTGGGTGAGGGGCAGACAGGGAGCGTGAAAGATCCGGGTAACGAACCGGGTAGGACGCTCTGCCGAGGCTGCAACGGGAGTCGATGCCGCCAGATTAGCGCTGGGGAGGAGGGCCGTCAATGCCCCTACGATGAATCCGTGTGACACAGGTGGAAGCGAGCTTTGTTTTCCTGTTGAAGGTGCGTGGAAGGCAGGCGGAAGCGATTCGGCGGGAATCAGCCAACGCGCACCCTACTCTGCCCCTCCTACTGTGTAGGGCGGTCGCTTACCCCCTTTGAGGTTCCCCCGATGGGTTTTATTACTCCGAATGACTATGACAATCTGCGCGCTCTGTACACGGGGCAGCTCCGGTACCTGCTTTCGACTGAGAATCAGAGCCTGAAAGGGCTCGACACCATGATCAGCCACACGCAGGACGAGCAGCTTAAGCAGGCGTTTCAATCGCACAAGCAGGAGTCGCAGGTGCAGGCGCAGCGGCTGGAGCAGATTATTACCGAGATGGACGGCAAGTCGCACGACCTTCCGGACCCGGTCTGCGTGGCGCTGATCGGTTCGGGTGCCAATATCACGCGTGAGTCGAGCGAGGGGCCGGTCCGCGACGCAGGCCTGCTGGCCACCGCGCAGAAGATCGAACACTACGAGATCGCCTCGTACGGCGCGGCGCGTGACTGGGCAAAGACGCTTGGGTTGCAGCAGCATGTGGACCTGCTGCAGAAGACGCTGGATGAGGAAAAGCACTTTGATCTATTGCTGAACTCGATCTCGGAGCGCACCAATGCGGACGCGGCCACGGCCGCAGCCTAGCATTGCCATGCAAAAGGCGGGTCCACACGACCCGCCTTTCTCTGCCCCTTCTCGCCGGGTCTGAGGTGACTGCTGCTGGGCTTTTTCAGAAATTGCCAGGCGGATGTTCTATTTCGAAGCACTTCTCGCGAACCAATAA
>CAXTMW010000154.1:0-9291 GCA_964245455.1 uncultured Acidobacteriaceae bacterium | reverse complement strand
GCGAGCGGGCTCCAGACCAGAAGGCCGACCCGCTCGGCGGTCAGACAGGGGATGACTTCCCGTTCGAGGTCGCGACCGGCGAGAGAGTAGTAGGCCTGGAGCGAACTGAACCTTGCGTAGTTCCGACGCTCGCAAATACCCAACGCGGTGGCGACCCGCCACGCCGGCCAGTTCGAGGCACCGATGTATCGCACCTTACCCTGACGGACGAGGTCGTCGAGCGCGCGCAAGGTCTCGTCCAGGGGCGTCACCATGTCGTTCTGGTGCACTTGATAGAGATCGATGAAGTCGGTCTGCAGGCGCTTCAGGCTGGCCTCCACGGCATCGACGATGTGGCCGCGTGAGGCACCGACGTCGTTGCGACCCGGACCCATCCGCATGTAGCCCTTGGTCGCGAGGACGACATCCTTGCGGGCGACGGCGAGGTTGCGAAGCGATCTCCCGAGCATCGTCTCGCTCTCGCCCTGCGAGTAGACGTCGGCGGTGTCGAAAAAGTTGATGCCGGCGTTGATGCTCGCCTGCACCAACGCATCAGCGCTGACCTGGTCGACGTTGCCGATGTGCGCGTAGACACCCACGCCACTGCTGAACGTCATCGTGCCGAAGCACAGGCGGGATACGAGCAACCCGGTGTCGCCGAGAGTTCTGTAGTTCATGTGGGATTTCTCGTGATCAAAAGGACGGCTTTACGCCGCCGATTTCGGGAAGTCGGCGCTCAAGGTCAGGTCGGCCCAGGCGTCAAAGTTGGCGCGCAGGGCGTCGAGCCGCCTCCGCGCGATGTCGAGCGCCGGCGCGCCGAGCAGCAGACGGAGCGGCGCGTCTTCCGTCCCAACCGCGCTGATGATAGCGGCGGCTGCACGGACCGGGTCGCCGGGCTGCGCGCCTGAGCTGGCGCGCGTGCTCTGGCGGCGCTTTCCTGCGGTTTCGGCATAATCGGCGATCACTGTCGCCGACTCGCTCATCGACCGCCCGGCCCACTCGGTCCGGAACGCGCCTGGTTCGACAATCAACACCTTGATCCCGAGTGGCCCCACCTCCAGCGCAAGCGACTCCGACAGCGCTTCGACGGCGAACTTGGTGGCGTGATAGTAGCCGGTGGCCGGAAAGGCGACGAGGCCACCTAACGATGACACATTGACGATGTGCCCGCTCCGGCGCGCCCGCATCCCGGGCAGTACCGCTTTGGTCACGGCGAGCAGCCCAAACACATTGGTCTCGAACTGCGCGCGGACGCCAGCGTCCGTACCTTCCTCGATCGCCGCCAAATAACCGTAGCCGGCGTTGTTAACCAACACGTCAATGCGACCGAACCGTGCCTGAGCCTCGGTCGTCGCTTGCGCAACTGAGGCGGCGTCGGTCACGTCGAGGGCGAGCGCGAGAGCCCGGTTGCCGTGCTCGCGGATGAGATCGGCCAAGGTTTCGGGTTTGCGGGCCGTCAGGACTGCGCGCCAGCCTCGCTCGAGAACAGCCACAGCCAAAGCTCGGCCGAGCCCACTCGAACTGCCTGTTATGCACCAGACGGGGGTGTCAATCATATGATGTGTCCGTATCATTGGCGGGGCAGCGGTGCCGACCGGGAAAACCAGGGTGCCGCTTCGACCCTGAAATAACGACAGCGGGCCGAAGCGGCATCGATTGATGCTGCCAGTCCTTTGCACGATCGTGCCAATCCCATAGACTAATCCCCACGTCTGGCCATTTTAGCCGCGGGTCTCCAGGGAGGGGCGACATGATGCGGCAGCCAATGGACCGAATACGCGCCTCCATCGCGCGCCATGGGCACCCCGGCCGACAGGCCACCGCGATAGACGGGCTGACCCTGTATCACGCCCAACACGCGAACAGGCCGGTCAACACGATCTATCGGCCAACGCTGTGCATCGTGGTGCAGGGTCGTAAGCAGGTGGTGCTTGGCGACAGGATCTTTGCGTACGACGCCAGCAAATATCTCGTGGTGACGGTCGACCTGCCCGTCAGCGGGTGCATTGTCGAGGCCAGCCCCGAGACGCCTTACCTGGGCGCCTCCCTCGATCTCGATCCAGCGCTGCTTGCCGATCTTCTGATCAGCCTGCCGCGTGCAGCGTCGTGCCGGGAGCAACGGTCGACCGCCATGGCGGTGAGCGCGCTTGGAGAAGAGTTGCTCGATCCTCTCGCCCGTCTGCTTGCGATGCTCGACAGCCCAAATGACATCGCCGTCATGGCCCCACTGATTGAACGCGAGATCTACTATCGCCTGCTACAGGGCGAGCAAGGTGCGCTGTTACGCCAAGTTGCAACTGCTGGCAGCCACCTGTCCCAGATCGCTCGGGCGATCGACTGGATCAGGGTGAACTACGCAGAGGCGACAAGCATCGAGGATCTGGCAGCTCATGCTGGGATGAGCCTCACGTCCTTCCACCGCCATTTCAAGGCCGTCACCACGATGAGTCCTCTGCAATACCGGACACAGTTCCGATTGCAGGAAGCCCGGCGGTTGATGCTCGTTGATGAGCAAAAGGCGGGCGCCGTCGCGTTCAACGTCGGATATGACAACCCGTCCCAATTCAGCCGGGAGTACCGCAGAATGTTCGGGCTGCCGCCAGCAGCTGACGCCGCGCGCCTGCGCCGTGCCGAGGTGGCTTCGTCTTAAGTGTCAGGATAATGTCCTCTATGTCACGATCGATCACAATTACTGTGTTGGAAGCAGCTCAGTAGCTTGGTGGTGAGTGCGAGGCCGTTAGCATAAAGGCAGGCAAGGCGGGGGCCTCCATAATGCACCCGTACTCGCTTCGCCCGCTCAAATATCCGCCCTCGGCACGAAAGGATCGTAAGTACCCACGGGGTGCGGATCTTAGCTGAGCGTTGTCAGGCGCCGATGGTGCCCAGCACGGTGCTGAACGTGCCGGCGCCGGAGGTCATGCGGGCGGTGGCCACCACGGTGCGCACCGCGGCTTCGCCCTTGGCGGACCACATGGCGCGCTAGCCGTTGGTGTTCTTGCGCTGGATCACCGCTGGGCGGAGGTCGCGCTCGCAGGCGTTGTTGTGCGCGTCCACCCGTCCGGGGAAGGAAGCGAAGGTCAGAAGCTGGTCGCGGGCGCGGCGCATGCGGTTCTGGATGTCGCGCGCCAGGTCGCAGGTGGCCGGTGCGGCGAAGATGTCGTCGAGGGAACGTTCCAGCTTGCGGCGCTTGCTCGTCACCGTGGAGAGTGCCGACGTGGTGATGGTCCGCGCCAGGGCGAAGGCTCCGTCGAGCCACAGCTTGAGCCGCAGGGCAAGGGTGTCATCACCGGCGTCGAGTGCGTAGGCGACGTCACGGGCGAGGTGCGCCAGACAGGTCTGCTGCCGGTCGGCGTGCCCTTGTTGGGCGGAATAGCGGTCCGACAGCCACACGGCGGGCCGGTGCCCGTCCATGATCTCGTGAACAACGCACGCGCCCCGCGTCGAGGCGGCGTGGTGCACCACCGCGTCCTCGCAGCGGAGGATCCAGTGATAGGAGTTCGTGCCCTCGATGCGCACGCCCGTCTCGTCGGACGCCACCACGGTCTCGTTGTCGCAAACTCATTCCAGTGGTTTCCAGGGAAAGGATCCATGCCACCATTTGCAAGGATTCTCACGACGCCTGGCGTCGGCCCAAGCCATGCAGGTAAGCTGGCGAACAAGTTCCCAGCCTCTGTACAGACCACACCGTTCCACAAAAATTGTGGTGATTCCGCTACATTAATCAGCTGTGTCGGCATCACGCGTTCGTGCTCTTTGAATGAAGCGCAAAGCCCGTCACCCCAGCAATTTCCAAATCTGGGCGTAGTTGCATGGTTGGAATCGTATAATCACCACCATTCTGCTTTCTGTATGGTATAGGTAAGACGCTCGTGATTGTACGCATACGGCTACGCAACCGCTCGACAACAGCCGAAAAGCTGGCCTCGTCAAAGCGGTCGACCCGATGCACAACAAACGGAGGCAGCACGTCAAAGCCAGGATAATAGAGTATCCCGTGATTTATTGGGAAGAGGAGATCATCGATTTGGCCGTTGATCCCGCGAGCGGAGTAGTGCTCCTCCCAACCACCTGTAGTCACTAGAAGCATTGCGCGTTTTCCCGATAAGGTTCCCTCGCCGTAGCGATCACCCCAACGTTTCTCACTTTGCTCGCCAACACCATAGGCAAAGCCGAATGCGTAAACTCGATCGACCCAGCCTTTCAAAATAGCCGGCATTGAAAAACCACCACAGCGGAAACTGAAGTATCAGCGTATCTGCCCAGAGAAGCTTTTCCTGCTCGGTTTTGACGTCGGCGGTGAGTGTGTCGGTCGCGAATGCTTGGCCCGAAGCTGGTGCCACTCGAAGCCGTTCGCCCGGCGCTAACGCAGGAAAATCAGCCCTGTCGATCTCGGACTTCCAGCCTTCGGCGTAAAGGTCAGATACTCTAACTTCGTGACCTTGCGCCCGAAGTTCTTCAATTGCGATATCCCGAAGCGCTCCACTCAGTGAGCGCGACTCAGGGTGCGCAAAGACGATCAAAACTCTCATGTCAGCAATCCATCTGTAATGTGGAGTAAGTCAGCCCACCTTCATCCGGGCCACATGTAATGCGAAGCCGGATGCTCCCGGGTCGCCGAGCTCGGGGCGCAACTCCAGACTGGGAACCTGATAGTCTCCGCCATTCTGCATTCGATACGGGATGGGTGCGATAGTCTCTACGGTACGCATCCGTTCCTTCAGCTGATCCGCCACTTGCCGGAACCCGGCTTCGTCCATCCGATCCACGCGGTAAGCCACGAAGGGCGGTAGGACGGTGTAGCCAGGATAGTAGAGGATGCCGTGATTGATCGGGAACAGGATGTCCTCGATCGGCCCGTTCACCCCGCGCGGAGCGTAGTGCGTCGCCCAGCCGCCAACAGTGACGATCAGCATTGCGCGTTTGCCCGTCAACGTGCCTTCGCCGAAGCGGTCGCCCCAATGCGTGTCGCTCCGCTCCCCGACCCCGTAGGCGAAGCCGAATGCATACACGCGATCCACCCAGCCTTTGAGGATGGCTGGCATCGAGTACCACCACAGGGGAAACTGCAAGATCAGCGTGTCGGCCCAGAGCAGCTTCTTCTGCTCTGCCTTCACGTCCTCCGTCAGCGCCCCGGCAGCGAATGCCTGACCTGACGCACCCGCCACCCGCAGCCGCTCGTCTTGCGCCATCTCCGGGAAGTCCGAGCGGTCGACGGTCGATTTCCATCCATCGACATAGAGGTCGCTGACGCGGACCTCATGCCCCTGTGCCTCCAACTCGGCCGCGGCGATGTCGCGCAACGCGCCATTGAGGGAGTAGCGCTCCGGGTGAGCGAAAACGTAAAGAACCTTCATGGTGGGCTCGTCCTGGAATGTGTTGGTCAGAACTCGAGGACGATTTTACTGAAATGGCCGCCAGTCTCCTGAAGCCGGAAAGCGTCCGCGATTGCGCCGAGTGGGAAGGAGCGGTCGATCACCGGATGGCCGTGGACGGCATCGATGCCACGGATCAGATCCCTCTGATGGCGGCGGCTGCCGACGATCAGCCCTTGCAGGCGCTGCTGCCGAGCCATAAGCATGGCTGTCGGCACGGCTCCCGCTCTCCCGGTCAGCACGCCGATCAGCGAAATGTGGCCTCCCACGCGCGCAGCCTTGATCGATTGCGCCAGCGTACCCGGGCCGCCCACCTCCACGACGTGATCCACTCCGATACCGCCCGTCAGGTCTCGCACCCGATCGCCCCAGTCCTCGTCCCGGCGGTAGTTGATGCAGTGCGCGGCGCCCATCGAGCCAAGCCGCTCCAGCTTTTCGTCGGAGGAGGAGGTCGCGATCACCGTGGCACCCATTGCCCGGGCGATTTGCAGCGCGAAGATCGACACTCCGCCCGTGCCGAGTACCAGCACGCTGTCTCCGACCTTGAGGCCGCCATTGACCACCAGGGCTCGCCAGGCTGTCACCCCGGCCGTGGTCAAGGTCGCTGCCGCGGCGTGGCTCCAGCCGGCCGGCGCATGCGTGAAGGACGTGGTCGGTGCCAACACCACCTCCCGGGCATAGCCGTCGATGCCATCGCCCGGTGTGGTGGCGAAGTCGGCAAGGGTGGCCTCGCCGTCCAGCCAGGTCGGAAAGAAGGTGGACACCACGTGGTCGCCGGGTTTGAACTCCGTGACTTCGGAGCCGATCGCCTCCACCACCCCGGCGCCATCGGCCATGGGGATGCGTCCATCGGCGGCCGGCAGCCGCCCCGTCACCACGCCCAGGTCGTGGAAGTTCAGGGAGGATGCGTGCACCCGCACGCGGATCGCGTTCGGTCCGGGGGCACCGGGATCGGGAAGGTCCACCAACGTCAGGCCGGCAAGCCCTTGCTGCGGATGAGCCTGGATAGCCTTCATGCGGGTGCTCCTCGGCTGCGTGAGGGCAGCCATTGCAAGACGGTTGCGATCGCCGAGACGACCAGGACGGCGCCAAGATACGTCTGGGTCGTGCCCAGGAAGCCGGTGAGCGGAACGGCGAAGCCGGCGGCGATGGGCGGAACGCTCAGGGACAGGTAGGTGACCAGGAAGATCGCCGCGAAGAGTTCCGCACGCTCATGCACCGGGGTGAGCGGCACGAGCGACTGGATGAGGCCGCTGAACGATGCGCCCAGCCCGGCGCCGGCAACCGCGCTGCCGACGAAGAACAGCGCCAGCGTCCCGGTGCCGATCGACACGAGAAGGAGGCCGACCCCGGCCGTCACCGCCGCCATGCCCACCACGGCCATGCGCCCGGGCGGTTGCCCACGCAGAATCAGCGGGGATACGGCTCCGGCTCCGCATAGCACTGCGACGGTGGCACCGTTCAGCAATCCACTGCTCACCCCGAAGACGGTGCGCAACAGCGACGGCCCGAGCGCGATGACGAAGCCGCACAGCGCCCAGATGGACAGGAGCAATGGCAGGCCACGCCTGAAGCCGGCACGTGCCGAGCGAGTGACGTGCACGCTCGGGACCATCGAGCGAAGCAGGCCGGACACCGGGCTTGCCGTTTCGGGGATGAGCATCACCATCGCCGCGCTCAGGCAAAACAGCCCTCCGAGCAACCCGAATGCCCAGACTTCCGCTTTGTTCGTCACCCCGAGCAGGGCGCCCGTGACGAACGCGCCCGTAGCTAACCCCGCAAGCGGCGAAATGCTGGTCAGCAAGCTGCCGAGCGCCTTGCGGGCCGGGGGCGCCGCTTCGATCACCGCAGCGGACAGGCCGCCGTTGACCACACCCATGGAGAGGCCCTGAACGATCCGGGCGGCAAGCAGTCCGCCGATGCCGTCCGCCGTCAGGAAGAGCACCATGGACGCGACCTGGATCGCCAGTGCCGCGACGACCACCGGCTTGCGTCCCAGGTGGTCCGACAGCGAGCCGGCAACCAGCAACGTTACCAGGAGCACCAGGGAGTAGATGCTGAACGCGACCGTCAGCATGCCTGGAGAGAACCCCCAACGCCCCTGGAACACAACGAACAATGGTGAGGGCACGCTCGCCGACACGAAAAATAGGAACAGGATGGCCGCGAGCAGCGGAAAGGCGGTCGAGGATCCGCGATGCGATTTGGGAGGGAGGGCTTCAGTCAAGCTGACATCCGTGTCGTCAATCGGGCTCTATGGGATAGAGCCCGCCCGTCACCGTATGACGCAGTCTCTTACAGCCTTGAAATCGAACCTTCTGCATGTCTCTATCCACGGCATGGATACCAAAAACCTCGATCTGGGGCTGCTTGTCACGCTTGAAGCCCTGCTGACAGAGCAAAACGTCACTCGTGCCGCTCGGCGCCTGAACCTGAGCCAGCCTGCCTTGTCGGCGCGGCTGGCGCGGCTCCGTGAGGCACTCGGCGATCCACTTCTAATTCCGGCCCAGCGCGGGATGGTATTGACCCAGCGCGCACTTGAGCTTCAACAGCCGTTGCACGAGGCGTTGGAGGGTGTCCGCCGGGTCGTCGGAGATGTAACGCCGTCCGACCCGGCTACCATGCAGGCAACCCTGGTCATCGCTGCGAGCGACTACGTTCAATACGCACTGCTCGCGCGCTTCTCGGTCGCATTGCGGACCGAAGCGCCTATGGTCCGCATCGCCTGGCGGGCCCTCGACGTGCTGGCGCTCTCCACACAGTTGGAGCGCGGCGAGGTGGACCTGGCCTTGGCCGCTCCCGAACACGCACCGGCTGCCATGCGCCAGCGCCGGCTCTATGATGAAGATTACGCGGTTATCGCTCGGCAAGGACACCCGGCTGTGCAGGGTAATCTCGACCTGGACGTATTCTGTGTATTAGAACACGTTGTCGTATCGCCTCAGGGTGGCGGTTTCGCCGGGCCTGCCGATGCGATACTTGAGACAGTTGGCCGCCGCCGCACCGTGGCCCTGTCGACGTCGGGCTTCCTGATCGTGCCAGAGATCATATCGCAGTGCGACATGATCGCGCTAATTCCGCGGCGGATTGCAAACGGCTGGTCAGATCGAGTGCAGGTGCTGGAACCGCCGCGCACCATACCCGGATTTGTCATCGCCAGTGTTTGGCACGACCGTACGACCAACCATCCAGCACAACGCTGGCTGCGTGAACGGCTGGCAACATTGGCAGAAAGCTGATTTCTGACCGCAATGAACTGCAAGGCTGACCGCGAGCTTAAAAAGAAGTTCGTCAAGGAGCCACATAGGAGCCTTTGCCGCTCGCCCGCCTTTGAGTTTTTGCCGTGGTCTGGCGTGCTCGGGCGTACGTAAGCCAAGCCGGGCAACCTTCCCGCTTCTCAGCTCAATCCGATGCCCTTTTTCGCGCTTGGACCATTCTCTAAGTCCACGTGAGGCATGGTGATAGAAAGGGTTCAGCGATGACTGAGCGAAGGTTTATGACAGCCGAGGAAGTCTCTGAACGCTACCGTGGGGAGATCAGCATCGGAACGTTGCGCAATTGGCGTTCGATGCGCGTTGGACCCGCTTTTGTGAAGATCGGCAAGGCGATCCTGTACCCCGTTGACCAGCTCGACGTCTGGGATGAAAAAAATCTCGTGCCTTGCCGTGCCTCACGGAAACTCGCAGAGATCGGCCATGATCAAGCGTGACGATCACGGGGAGGCACGTTCTCCCGATCTCAGATGCCGCCCTCATCGAGCACATGTGCGGATGTATTTTTCTTGCTAATCAGCTACTTAGTTCTCGGCGCCATCATGATCCACAACCACCCGAGCGGCGACCCGGCGCCGTTGCGGGACGACATCCAGATGACCAAGATGATCGGCGAGGCCACCCAGGTGCTGGCCAAGCCGGGCACGATCAAGGGCTACAAGCGGTTC
>CAXTMW010000153.1:0-9309 GCA_964245455.1 uncultured Acidobacteriaceae bacterium | reverse complement strand
GCTGTGTGGGTGGTGCTCGCCTTCCACACGGATGATGATGCGCTCCGAGTCGACCGAATCCACCACGCCGTTGCGCCGAGCCGAGATGACCGCGCCTGAATCGCGCGCCGTCACGCCTTCCATACCGGTGCCGACGAACGGTGCTTCCGCCACCAGCAACGGCACAGACTGCCGTTGCATGTTGGCACCCATCAGCGCGCGGTTCGCGTCGTCGTGCTCCAGGAACGGCACGAGCGACGCAGCTACGGACACGAGCTGTTTCGGCGAAACATCGACGTAGTCGATCTCGTCGCGGGAAACCAGGACGAAATTCCCCTGGCGCCGCGCGTTGACCAGCTCGTTGGTGATGCGGCCTTCCTCGTCGAGCTCCACATTCGCCTGCGCGATCGTGTGCCGATCTTCTTCCCAGGCCGACAGATAGAACGAAAACGGCTCGAACTCAATCGCGCGCTTGCCTGCGGCGTTTGCTTGGGTATTGCGCTCGATCGCCTCGCCCTTTTCCAGGTGATCGCCCACGCGCATGCCGCTTTCGCCTGCATTCGTCACTTGGACATAGTCCACCATCTGCGCGCCGCGCACCCGGCGGTACGGCGACTCGATAAAGCCGTACTCGTTGATGCGTGCAAAGCACGACAGCGACGAGATCAGCCCGATGTTTGGGCCTTCCGGCGTCTCAATCGGGCAGATGCGGCCGTAGTGCGTCGGATGAACGTCACGCACCTCGAAACCGGCGCGCTCACGCGACAACCCGCCCGGTCCAAGCGCCGATAAACGCCGCTTGTGCGTGATCTCGGAAAGCGGGTTGGTCTGGTCCATGAACTGCGATAGCTGCGAGCTGCCGAAGAACTCGCGGATCGCCGCCATCACCGGCTTCGCGTTGATCAGGTCGTGCGGCATCGCCGTCGACATCTCCTGGTACACGCTCATCTTTTCCTTGATGGCGCGCTCCATACGCACGAGGCCGATGCGGAACTGGTTTTCCATCAGCTCGCCGACCGCGCGCACCCGGCGATTGCCCAGGTGATCGATATCATCAACCGCGCCGATGTTCTTGCGTAGCTTGAGCAGGTAGCGAATGGTCGAGTAGAAATCGTCCGGAGTCAATGTCCGGTGATCAAGCGAGGTTGCGTCCTGGTTCTCGTAGAGCTTGATGTTGAACTTGAGCCGGCCCACGCGCGAAAAGTCATACTTGCGCGGGTCAAAGAACATCCCCTCGAACAACGCAGTCGCCGTGTCGAGCGTCGGCGGATCGCCCGGCCGCAGCTTGCGGTAGATCTCGATCAGCGCTTCTTCCGGCTTGCGCACCGAGTCGCGACGAAGCGTGTTGGTGACGATGTTGCCGACCTCATCCTTCTCCGGAAAGAAAACGTGCGCTTCGGTTACACCGGCTTCGGTGATCTTATGCAGCTTGTCCGGGGTCAGCTCGAGATTGGCTTCAAGAAAGACCTCGCCGGTCTCGGTATCGAGTACGTCAGAGGCGATCATCGCGCCATCGAGCTCCATGGGCTCGATCTCGATTTCAGTTACACCGGCAGCACGCAGGTTCTTAAGGATCGAGGGCGAAATTTTGCGACCAGCCGGCACGATCTCCGAACCGTTCGCGGTCACTGCCTTGGCAGGCCGGACCCCGAGCAGATTCGTTGGCTGACTCCCCTCAGATGAAAGCGTCCAGAAGAGCCGTCCCTCGCGCATCGTGACCGTATCGACCGTGTAGAAGGCGCGCAGAATCTGCTCATCCGTACGCAGGCCGAGTGCGCGCAGGAAAATGGTGCCGAGAAACTTGCGCTTACGATCGATGCGCACGTACAGCGTGTTCTTCTGGTCGTACTCAAACTCCACCCACGAGCCGCGGTACGGGATGATCTTGCCCAGGAAGTAGGTGCGATTGTTCGCCGTCTCGAAAAAGACGCCCGGCGAGCGATGGAGCTGCGACACAATCACGCGCTCGGTGCCATTCACGATAAAGGTGCCGTTCTGCGTCATCAGCGGAATGTCGCCGAAAAAGACTTCCTGCTCCTTGATGTCGCGGACGGATTTAGCCCCCGTATCGGGGTCCTTGTCATAGATGGTCAGGCGAACCGTCACCTTGAGCGGCGCCGAGTAGGTCATGCCGCGCTCTTCGCACTCTGCCTGGTCATACTTCAGCTGCAGACCCACCGGGTCGCCGCACTTGTTGCAAAAATCGGGGGTATTTTTGTTATACGTTCCGCATTTGTGGCATAGCACATCGCCCGGGTGAAATGGGTCGGTGATGACCATGTTGCCGCAGTTGTTGCAGGCAGTACGAAGGTGATGCAGACCTTTCAGGTGGCCGCACTTACACTCCCAGTTACCGATGGAAAAATCGACGAAATCGAGCTGTGAAATGTTGCGGAAATCAGTGATCGGAAAGACAGAGGTAAATACCGAGTGCAGACCGTTGTCGTCACGCTCCGACGGCAGTTTGTCCATCTGCAGAAAACGCTCATACGAGCGGCGCTGCACTTCAATCAGGTTAGGGATCTGAATCGGTGTAGGAATCTTGGAAAAGTCGAGTCGGCTGCGAAGGGCGCGGATCTCGTTCGGCATCGATTGCTCCTCTGGGCCCGGATACACGAGAGGCGGCAAGCTGCCCGGAACCCCGCAGCTTACGCGTCTTGCTTCAAACAAAGCGCTACCTGCTCCCCACTGCCTCGTTCAGCCGGGAACTGCCCTGCCAATCTGCTCGCCCGATCAGCCATCTTTGACCAAAGCTTCGTCTCGCCTGCATCGCCGAAGCCTGCTTGCCTGCAATGCGAAATAGCCTGTGAGCCGGGTGGGCGCACAAGCGTTTCACGAAACGATCTAAAGGTCAGCGACGATGCTTGTAACTGCTTCCTGCCGCTTCAGGCAAAGATTCCCGCACTCTCTAGGGCAGAGGGAGGCGAGTCTATCCCAGCAGGCGTGGAGAACGCGCCGAAGGGGTTTAGAAGTGTGCTGCGGTTGTAAGAAACCAAGCGGTAGCTCGGAACGTGGGGACACATTCCGAGCTTACTGCACTTCGATAGCCATTGCAACCGGGGGGACGCCAAATCTGGCGAAATCCTCGCGTCTGGCCTAACTACTTGATCTCGACAGTCGCGACACCGTCAAACTTCTTCTTCACGGCTTCCGCGTCTTCCTTGCTCACGTTCTCCTTGAGCGGCTTCGGCGCGCCGTCCACAAGGTCCTTGGCTTCCTTCAAGCCGAGCGAGGTGACTTCGCGAACGGCCTTGATGGTGTTGATCTTGTTCGCGCCCGCGTCCTTCAAGATCACGGTAAACTCGGTCTGTTCCGGCGCCGCTTCCGCCGCTGCCCCTGCACCACCGCCGGCTACCATGACCGGCGCAGCGGCTGCCGCCGAAACGCCGAGACGCTCTTCCAGCTTCTTTACCAGGGCTGCCGCATCCAGCAAGGTCAGCCCAACTATTTGTTCTTCCAACTGCGCGAGATCCGCCATCTTTATTCTCCCTTGATTCCGTATGCTGCTGCTTGTGTTGCATAACTACTGCCAGTTTCCCTGGCTGACTCGGCCTGCCCGCCGGTTTCCGATGTGCTCAGACCTGCACCCCGCCGCGCTGCTTCGCCAAAATTGTGCGCGTCCGTCTATCGCGCTTCCGAACCGCCCTGCTAGCCTTCCACGGGCGCTTCACTTCCGGCGGCCTCGGTTTGCGACTCGGGTGTCGTACCCTCCGTGGGCATTGATTCTGTCACAGCCGTCTCCACTCCCGGAGCCGCTTCAGCCTGCACTGCTTCGGCCTGCACTGCTTTCGCTGGTGCTGCCCTGTCGGCAGGCGATGCCGGCGCGGCAACAGCGGTTGCGGCCTCAGGCATCGCTTCGGGTGCTGCCGGCACGGTGCTTGCCGGCGCGGTGAACTTGTTCTGCTCCACGGCCTGGTTCACCACTACGGCGATGTTCTTGCCGGTCGCTGCCAGCACCGTCGCCAGCCGCTGCGCGGGCGCGTTGATCAGGAACAGCAGCTTTGCGAAAATTTCTTCCTTGCCCGGCATGGTCGCCAGCGCTTGGACTTCCTCGACATTGATCACCTTGCCGTCAACGATGCCCAGCTTGAAGGTAAACTCCGCGTTCTCCTTAACCCACGCTGAGAGCGCTTTGGCGAGACCAACCGGGTCGCCGCTCGTATAAGCGACCGACGAGACGCCCTTTAATCCTTGCAGCGCTCCCTCAATCCCGGTACCCTGCGACGCACGACTCGCCAGCTTGTTCTTGACGACCCGATAGCGCCCGCCGGCTTCGCGCACTTTCTGCCGCAACTCAAAATCCTGCGAAACCGTCAGCTTTGCAAACGTCCCTACAATGGCGGTAGTCGAACCCTGCAGCTCGGCTGCGAGTGCCTCGACCTTTTGCGCCTTTTTTGCCCGTGTCAGTGCCATGTCCGTTTCACCTTCGCTAGCCGTCTTCTTGTTAACCTGTGGATCGCATAGATCGCATACCGAAGGCTTCCGCGCAGCAGGTGCAGCTAGAGACCTACACCCCGAAAGCCTGCTCCCGAAAGGCTCCTATGCCTTGGCAGCGGTATCTGCAACAGAACTGTCGAGCGCGATGCCGGGACCCATGGTTGAGCTGAGCGTAATGCCCTTGACGTACTTGCCCTTGGCCGCGGACGGCTTCGCCCGCATCACGCTCGAAATCACGGTCATCGCGTTCTCGACCAGCTTTTCCGGCGGAAAGGAAATTTTCCCGACCGGCACGTGCACCAGCGCCGTTTTGTCAGTGCGGAACTCTACCTTGCCGGCCTTGATTTCGCGCACCGCGGCCGCCACATCGCTCGTCACAGTCCCGGTTTTGGGGTTCGGCATCAGACCCCGCGGACCGAGCACCTTACCGAGCCGGCCTACGGACCGCATCATGTCGGGGGTCGCGATCAGCGCGTCAAAGTCGGTCCAGCTTTCCTTCTGAATGCGCTCGACCATCTCTTCGCCGCCGACAAATTCCGCGCCGGCCGCTTCGGCTTCACGCAGGCGTTCCCCAGAGGTGATGACCGCGACCCGTTTGGTCTTGCCGAGCCCGTGCGGCAGCACCACGGTGCCGCGCACCATCTGGTCCGCATGCCGCGGGTCCACGCCGAGACGTAGGGTCAAGTGGACAGTCTCATCGAACTTGGCGAATTTGATCTTTTGGAGGAGCGGTACCGCATCGGTCAGCAGGTAAGGCCGGGCCTCAACCTGCGCGCGCGCAGCCGCCATGTTCTTCGATTCTTTTTGTGCCATATACCCTTGTCTCCCACGCGCCGGGTGTTGCATCCGGTTGTGGTGTTCGACGTACTCATAGTCGGTTCTAGGAAAGCCAGCGCAGTACAGCCTTTTAAGTATCCTCGAAGCCCTGCCGCGATGCAAGCGCAGGCCCTATCCGTGTCTAGGCCGTGACTTCAATCCCCATCGAACGCGCCGTGCCCTTGATGCTCTTGATCGCCGTTTCCACCGACGCCGCGTTCAGGTCCGGCATCTTCTGCGTGGCGATCTCGCGTACCTGCGCCTCGCTGACCTGGCCGACCTTCGTCTTATTCGGCACGCCTGAACCCTTCTGGAGCCCGGCTGCCTTCATCAGCAGCACCGCTGCGGGAGGGGTTTTTGTGATGAAGGAGAAGGTGCGGTCTACATACACCGTGATCACAACCGGGATGGTCAGCCCGGCCATCTCCGGGTTCTGCGTCCGCGCGTTGAACTGTTTGCAGAACTCCATGATGTTGACCTGGGCCTGGCCGAGCGCGGGGCCGACCGGCGGCGCCGGAGTCGCCTTGGCGGCCGTGATCTGCAGCTTGACATAAGTTTGCACTTTCTTTGTGGGAGGCATTGCTTATCCTTTATCTATACCGAATCTGTACCGACTCTGTACCTAAATCCTTTTGTCGACAGCCGCTTCCGAGCGCGGCTGAATCGTTGGAGGCGCAGAGCGCGGCTCTATGCTTCGACCTTCTCTACCTTGCCGAATTCCAGCTCCACCGGGGTCGACCGGCCAAAGATCGTCACCATGACCTTTACCGTCTGACGATCTTCATTGACCTCATCCACCAGTCCATTAAAGTTCGCAAATGGGCCTTCCGTGATTCGCACCGACTCGTTCTTCTCGAACTTGATCTTGAGCTGCGGCTTTTCCTTGCTCGCCTCCGAGCGGAACAGCAGCGATTGCACGTCTTCCTCGCTCATCGCGACCGGCTTGTCCCCGGTCCCAAGAAAGCCGGTGACCCTCGGCGTGTTCTTGATGATGTGCCACAGATCGTTGTCCAGATCCATCTCGATCAGCACGTAGCCCGGCAGGAAGACCTTTTCGGTGATCTTTTTCTTGCCGTTCACCAGCTCCGTGTGCGACTCGAGCGGAATCTCGATCCGGCCAATCTTGTCACTGAGCCCGTAGGAGTGTTTCCGGGTCTCGATCGCTTCGCGTACCTTGCGCTCAAAGCCTGAATACGCGTGAATCACGTACCACTTGAAACGCTCGTTTGCCGGCGGCTCCAGCGTGGTCGCGCCATCGACGGCTTCGGTCGCTGCCGCCTGCTCCGCCTCTGTGATCTCTGCGGGGCTCGCTACCGCTTCGTCCTGGTGACTCATCGCCATCTATCCTCGCTTACGACGCGGTGCGTCGTCGCCTGAAGCCTTCTACCCGTCAGCCTTTTAGAAACATAGAAAATGAAACGAAATGAAGACGAACTCTGCTTACCCATCGAGCAGCTCTCGCGGCACTCTATACTCGTGCGCAGGAGAGCTTCAGGAACCGCCCAGCCAGTGCAGCAAAGTCTGCAGCACGTAGCCGAGAATTGAGTCCACGACGTAGAAAAAGGCGGCAAAGGTGAACACCGCCAGGATCACCACCGTGGTCGTGGTCTGCACCTCGGCGCGCGAAGGCGAGGACACCTTGCGCATCTCGTTCCGCACCTCGCCGAGAAACACCCGCCCTCGCACAAGAGGGCTTTCCCGCTGCGAGCCGTCCTCCGGCGCTCCGGATAATGCAACTGCTTTGCTCATTCCCTTGTCACGCTCTTTCACGGGCATCGGCCCACCCCAGCCGCTGCTCTACTCTAGGCGGCTTCCTTCATCGGATCTGCTAGATTTGGCGGGGGCGCTCGGATTCGAACCGAGAAGTTCGGTTTTGGAGACCGACAGTTTAACCGTTGAGCTTACGCCCCCGTTTTGCGGCCAACTCTCGGCCTGCTTCGAGCCGCCTTCGGAAAGCTTCGCGCCCGAAAGGGCGCGCCTGTCCGACGCAGCCCGCGCCTACTTGGTTTCCTTATGCGGCGTGTGCTTCCGGCAGCGATTACAAAACTTCGAGAACTCCAGCCGACCCGTAGTCGTCTTCTTGTTCTTCGTCGTCGAGTAGTTCCGCTCCTTGCACTCCCCACAGGCCAACGTTACGATTTCACGCATTGCTCTATCCTACTTCCTTTCGGTACCCAAACCAAATGTAGCTACGTCTTCCGCAAGCAAATCGACTGTCACGATGTACTCCCATCGCAAAAGTAGATGGTGTTCGCCATCTTCCCGTGGTATTGCGATCCATAAGCCGAGATCTTCCGCCTCCACGATCTCCACTTCAATCGTCCGAGCTTTATCGGCCCGGGCTGAAATAAGCTCCAAAACATCTCTGCCTTCCTGCGAAGGCAAGAGGCTTGCAATTCTTCCGTTTAGCTTCAAGAAACCCGGATTGGCTTCATATATGGTAGAGTCGCGATCTCGACGACTCGCCGCAGGCGGCTTAGCGCTTCGGCATCCCCTGCCTCAATAAGATCATCGACGACATTTTCTCGCACCTGGAACTCTAGAGAAGCATTACCTACTTCGGCCGTGGCCCGGTAGATGCCTCGCGAAGTATTCAGTGTCAAGCTCAGCAATTTGCTTGCAGGTGCGCGCTGTTCAAGGAGATCCTGCAGGAGTACTGCAACTGTCTCCACTCTCTTCGCCCACTCCCGCGCGCCAAGTTCACCCGCATACTTCGTTCGAGCGTAACGCTCCTCAGTCCAGCCTGAGGCGAGAGCCCGGTTTCTTTCCTGAAATGTCAAACCGGGCAAATCAGACGCAGGGGCGTGATAAGCGGCGGACCGGCTTTGCTCCGTGGCCCTCATTCCCTCGACCCAAATCTCCATGTCGGGTGGCTCCTCGTAGTACTCTGTCCGCGCTAGTAAGCGCATGCCGGCACATCAACTACCTGCACCGATTTTCCTACGCAATGATCTCCGAAATCGTCCCGGCGCCAACCGTCCGGCCGCCTTCGCGGATCGCGAAGCGCAGCCCTTTTTCCATCGCGACCGGGGTGTGCAGCTCGATCTCAAGCGCGATGTTGTCGCCCGGCATCACCATCTCGGTTCCCTCCGGCAGCTTCGCCGTTCCGGTCACGTCGGTCGTGCGGAAGTAGAACTGCGGCCGGTAACCATTGAAAAACGGCGTGTGCCGCCCGCCCTCTTCCTTCGACAACACGTAGATCTCGCCCCGGAACTTGGTGTGCGGCTTGATCGAGCCGGTCTTTGCGAGCACCATCCCGCGCTCCACATCTTCCTTCGCAATGCCGCGCAGCAGCAGGCCGGCGTTGTCCCCGGCCATGCCTTCGTCCAGCTGCTTCTTGAACATCTCGACGCCGGTTACCACTGTTTTCCGCGTGTCGCGGAACCCCACGATCTCCGCTTCCTCGCCGACCTTCACCTTGCCCCGCTCGATCCTGCCCGTCACCACCGTCCCGCGGCCCGAGATCGAGAAAATATCCTCGATCGGCATCAGGAACGGCAGCTCGATCGCCCGCGCCGGCAAGGGCACGTTCTGGTCCACCGCCTCCATCAGCTCGTCGATCTTGGCTTCCCACTGCGCTTCGCCATTCAGCCCGCCCAAAGCCGAGCCGCGGATCACCGGCACGTCGTCGCCGGGGAAGTTGTACTTCGACAAGAGCTCGCGCACTTCCATCTCGACCAGATCGATCAGCTCTTCGTCATCCACCGCGTCGCACTTGTTCAGGAAAACAACGATGTACGGCACCCCGACCTGCCGCGCCAAGAGCACGTGCTCCTTGGTCTGCGGCATCGGCCCGTCGGTGGCCGCGACGACCAGGATCCCGCCGTCCATCTGCGCCGCGCCCGTGATCATGTTCTTGATGTAATCCGCGTGCCCCGGGCAGTCCACGTGCGCGTAGTGGCGGTTCTTGGTCTCGTACTCCACGTGCGACGTAGCGATGGTAATGCCGCGCTCCCGCTCCTCGGGCGCGTTGTCGATCGTGTCGAACGAGCGAAACTTGTTGTTCGGGTTGTGCTTCGACAACACCTTCGTGATCGCCGCCGTCAACGTCGTCTTGCCGTGGTCAATGTGCCCAAT
>CAXTMW010000152.1:3938-9352 GCA_964245455.1 uncultured Acidobacteriaceae bacterium | reverse complement strand
CTTGAATATAACGTGGAATGACTGGAGCAATCCGACAAACGAATCCAGTCCTGACGCCAATGAAATGTCGAGCGCGGCCGCCGTGTGGCAACACCTGCTGCCTCCGAGTGTCAGCTTATCCGGTACTTACGAAATCCAAAACGTCGCTAGCGGGCTGGCGCTCAACGTTTCCGGAGCCTCGACCGCGAACGGAGCGGCAATCATCCAAGATCCCTTCTCCAGCGGGTCAAAAAATGCACTGTGGACCTTTGTGCCGAGCAGCGGCGGTTACTACCAGATCAAGAACGTGAACAGCGGTGAGGTAGTCAACGTCACTGGCGCATCGGGGCTAAATGGGGCTCTGATTGTTCAATGGCCCGGCAGCGGGATGATTCCCGGGAATGATCAGTGGCTGCCGGTGCAGAACCCGAATGGAACCTACTCCTTCTTCAACCTCAACAGTCTGCAGGCTCTGGACGTTCCGAACGGAAGTACAGCAAGCGGCACTCAGCTAGATCAGTGGTTTGGCAACAGTACATCTGCACAGGAGTTCAACTTGATCACTCAATCCTAAGGCAGTTCATCTAGCAATCCTACGCAGGCTGAAAGAGCGATCCAAAGGTTATCACTCCGAACGAGACAGAGGTATTTAGTGTCGAGCCGTAGAGTCCTCTTAGGCCTGCTCCGTTTTATCACCATTGCGTTCGTGTGCCTCCCAGGCTGGAGATTTCCGGCCTTTGGCCAGCAACCGTTGCAGACCCTGCTTGTTGGCATTGATCGCCGGAACGTCACCAGCCTCGACGGAGACTGGCATTATCTTGTCGACCAGGCTCCTGCCCGGGATCTTTACACGGACAAGGGAGCCGTTAACGACCGCGGCTACGCCATGAACACTCACCCAAACATTTCCGGTGGTCCACATAACGAGGAGTACGACTTCGCTACCGCGCCTACCCTCAAAGTGCCCGGCGATTGGAACACTCAGGTGGCTCAGCTTTTCAATTACGAGGGCGTTCTTTGGTACCAGCGAGACTTCGACGCGCAACCCAAACCCGGAACGCGAACCTTCCTCCACATCGGTGCCGCGAACTACCGATCTCATGTCTGGGTCAACCAGAAACGGGTTTGCGATCATGAAGGCGGCTTTACACCGTTTGACTGCGAAGTTACCGCCGTCCTTCACGTCGGCTCAAACTTCGTCGTCATCGCCGTCGATGCAACGCGCCTGATCGACGGCATTCCTTCGGTGGGCTACGACTGGTACAACTATGGGGGACTTACCCGCGATGTATCGCTCGTCACCGTCCCCACCGCATTTATCGACGACTACGACGTCCATCTGGGGCACGGCCCCAGCTGGCAGCCCGGCAACACGGAGCTGACCGGGTACGTCCATGTCCTGAACGCGCCGCCTGGAACCGCGGTCACTCTCGACATCCCCGAAACCGGCGTTCACGCCACCCTTAAAACCGATGCTGACGGCCGAGCACCCTTTACCGTAAAGGCCGCCAGGCTAACCCTCTGGTCCCCGGAAACTCCTAAGCTCTACAAGGTGGCTCTCGCGTCGGGATCAGGAGCGCAGCAGGACAAGCTCACCGACGACATCGGCTTTCGCGATATCCGCGTCGAGGGCACCCGTATCGTCCTCAATGGCAAACCCATCTTTCTCAAAGGTATCAACGTGCACGCCGAAGCCCCGGTTCGCGGGGGCCGAGCCAACAACGACCAGGACGTTGCGACTCTCTTCCGCTACTTGGAAGAGCTCCACGCCAACTTCGCCCGTTTATGCCACTACCCTCACGACGAACGCATGACCCGCGCCGCTGACCGCGACGGCGTCATGATCTGGTCCGAGATCCCGAACTGGCAGCACATCTCCTTTGACAAGCCGGAGGTTTACGCGAAAGACGCCGCGATGCTGAACGAGATGATCCGGCGCGATCGCAATAAGGCTTCCGTCATTCTCTGGTCGGTCTCTAACGAAACGGGAAACAATCCAACGCGCACCAAATTCCTGACGGACCTCGCCACTGAGGCTCGGAAGCTTGACTCCACCCGGCTTATCACCTCCGCCGTTAATTCGGAGCACATCGTAGGCGACGCCGCTACGCTGAGCGATCCTCTCACCGATGTCCTCGATGTTGTCGGCGTCAATGAGTACATCGGCTGGTACGGCGGCACGCCCGAGGACGCTACCGACATGCACTGGGTTCTGCCCGAGAAGCCCATCATCATGAGTGAGTTCGGCGCTGAAGCCAAGTACGGGAACCACGGTCCGGTCAATCAGCGCTGGACCGAGGAGCAGCAGGCCGAGGTCTATAAAGACCAGCTCATCATGTTCTCCAAAATCCCCCAGCTTCGCGGCATTACGCCATGGATCCTGATGGACTTTCGCTCCACTACCCGCAACATCCCCAAGCTCCAGGACGGTTACAATAGGAAAGGGCTTATCTCCGAAAACGGACAGCAGAAACAAGCCTTTTCGATCCTGCAACAAGCATACAAAAACAACACCGTAGGGAAGCCTGACTAGGTCGGGCAGACCTTTTTCAATGAGCTGCTACTGCTCAGCTAACACGTATAGGAAGGCTAGCGTAGGCATTCTCGTCACTCGCTGGGCCTCGTATGCAGGCGCTTCGTTTGCCGGAGGTAAATCCTCGTATGATCTCGCATTCTCGTCGCGTCTGCACCGTCGTGGTCTCGCTCGCGTTTACAGTGTGCGCCGGCGCGATCGCTCGCGGACAGGTCGACGTCCCCATGCAGCACAATGACAACGAACGAACAGGAGCCAATCTTCGGGAAACGGTGTTGAAGCCGTCGAATATCGACCCGATTCACTTTGGGATGCTATTCAAACACCTGGTCGACGATCAGGTGTATACACAGCCGCTGCTGCTCACCAGCGTGCTTGTCGGCGGCGGCTACCACGACATTGTTTTGTGACCACAGTCAACAACAGCGTCTACGCCTTCGACGCTAATGATGCCGGTGCCACCGAGCCTCTTTGGCATGTCAACTTCGGGACTCCCGCCAATCTGCACGACTACGATTTCGGGTGTCTGGATATGAATGGCAACATGGGTATCGTCGGCACGCCGGTCCTCGACCCCGCGGCGCGCGTCTTGTACGTGGTCGCGCTCACCAAAGCCGGCGGCCGGTTTGAGCAGCGTCTCCACAAGCTCGATGCCGCAACCGGCGCGGATCTGCCGGGCAGCCCGGTGACCATCACGGCACCGGACTTCAATCCACTGCTGCAGAATCAACGACCGGCGCTGAATCTTGACCGCGGCAATGTGTACGTGGGGTATGCGTCGCACTGCGACAAGGAGCCTTACCACGGCTTCCTGCTCAGCTATAACTCCGCGACGCTCGAACAACAAGCCGTACTGAATACCTCGCCCGGTGGCGGAGGCGCCAGCATCTGGCAGAGCGGTCAGGCGCCATCCATCGACTCTGACGGCAACATCTACCTCGATACAGGCAACGGCAGCTGGAATGGAACCACGCAGTTTAGCGAAAGCTTCTTAAAGCTTTCGCCCTCTCTCCATGTTCTGGATTGGTTCACGCCCACGAACCACGAGCAGCTCGATAAAGATGATAACGACCTTGATTCTTCCGGAGCCACCCTCATCCCCAGAACAAACCTTGTGATTGGCGGCGGCAAGCAGGGTGTGCTCTATCTTCTAGACACCCAGAATCTCGGCCACCTAGGCGATCAGCATGCAGTGCAGCATTTCGCTGCGACGAGTTCGCATCTGCACAACCTTGTGTTTTGGCAGAGCGCCAAGAACGGACGCTTGCTCTACATGTGGGGTCAACAGGACAAGGAGCGCGTCTTCAGGTTCAAGCCGGACAACACGCTCGAGGAGACGCCATTTCAAATGCTGCCTACCGCCAACCATGGTCATCCCGGCGCCATGTTATCCATCTCCGCTAACGGAGACAAGGATGGCATTTTGTGGGCGTCTATTCACCATGTTGGAGACTCCTGGCACATGTCCCAGCCCGGCATTCTCTACGCGTACGACGCTGACGACATCCAGCACGAGCTGTGGAACTCCCTTGATGACGCTTCCCGTGACGACTGCGGCGAGTTCTCTAAAATGGCACCGCCCACCATTGCGAATGGCAAAGTGTACTTATCCAGCTTCGGAACCAAGAACACGGGTACCGGCCAACTGTGTGTCTATGGATTGTTGCCCAACGGTACTGTTCCGGATGCTGCCACAAATCTGCGAATTCACACGCACGAAAAGAACGTCACGGTTGAATGGGACTCAGTTCCGGGAGCGGTAACGTACACCATTGAAAGCACGCAAGGCGGCGGCCCGCACATCATCGGCTCCGGCTTGACGAAAGCGGTGTTTACCGAGCCCGCTGCCGAAAAAGGCAATACGCAGTATCGCGTGATTGCCGTCAACGGCAACGGGCCCGGCGCACCCTCCGCTCCAGCCGAGATTGTCATCCAGGACGTGCCAAAGATGCGAGGGATGCACTAGGCGAACCAGCCGCTGCCGCCGCTGGGCGATGCCTTAAACCAAATGGGATACTCGCATCGACAAGTCAGACTGAGTTCGATGGCCGGGATGCCCAAGGTTCGTCTCAAACATCCGCGACCTTTTCTCGCTTTTCCAGTAGACCCTGTAAGCCTGTAAGATGCTCCCCACGTGAGGTACTTGTGTCCTGTTCGCAAAGGAACTCTCTCTTCGCAGCGATCGCCGCTTTCGGCTTCGCCTCTGTCCTGCGCACCGCTCCGGCGCAGACCATGGCCGCTCCTGACATCACCAAACAGCCCACCCTTTACGTGGTTCCTTACGCCCATCTCGATACCCAGTGGCGCTGGGAGTTCCCGCAGGTCATCAGCGAGTATCTGCTCAAGACCATGCGCGTCAACTTCGACTACATGGACAAGTACCCGCACTACGTTTTCAACTGGTCCGGCTCCAACCGCTACCGACTGATGAAGGAGTACTACCCGGCCGACTATGCCCGCCTGAAAGGCTACGTTGCCAAAGGGCAATGGTTCCCGGCCGGGTCTTCGGTCGAAGAAGGCGATGTCAACCTGCCCAGCGCGGAGTCCATCTTTCGCCAGGTGCTGTACGGCAATACCTTTTACCGCAGCGAGTTCGGCAAGGCCAGCTATGAGTACATGCTGCCCGACTGCTTCGGCTTTCCCGCGTCGCTGCCGACCATCCTCGCCGCTTCCGGCGTCAAGGGTTTCTCTACGCAAAAGCTCAACGCAGCCTGGCAGCCGGCTCCAAAAATCGGCGGTCCCGACTCTCCTGAGAAGACTCCCGAAGGCATTCCCTTTAACGTAGGCGTCTGGACGGGCCCTGACGGCGAAACCGTCCTTGCCGCGCTCAATCCCGGCGGCTATGGCAGTGAGATCTACTCTGATCTCAGCAAGGCTCCCACTCCGCTTCCCGAGCCTCCCG
>CAXTMW010000152.1:3485-3928 GCA_964245455.1 uncultured Acidobacteriaceae bacterium | reverse complement strand
TCGCCATCGACGGCAAGGCCACCGGCGTCTTCGCCGACTACCACTACGTCGGCACCGGAGACATCGGGGGGGCCACCAATGAAGAATCCGTCAAGCTGCTCGAAGCGACCATTACCGGCGGCGAAGCTGTCCTGCCCACGACGTATATGCCCACCCCTGCCGGCGCCACCGGCGAGATTGTAACCGCCGGGACTCCCGTCCGCATGGGCAATGGCCCGGTGAAGGTTGTTTCCGCGAGTGCCGACCAGATGTTTCTCGATATCAAGCCCGACATGCAGTCGAAGATGCCTGCCTACCAGGGCGACCTCGAACTCATCAACCACTCGGCAGGCTCACTCACCTCGCAGGCCTACCACAAGCGGTGGAACCGCAAGAACGAGCTGCTGGCAGACGCTGCCGAGAAGGCCTCGGTAGCCGCCGCCTGGATGGGCGGACGCCCATAC
>CAXTMW010000152.1:2895-3475 GCA_964245455.1 uncultured Acidobacteriaceae bacterium | reverse complement strand
CCCATACCCTCAGCAGCAGATGAATGACGCGTGGACGCTAGTCATGGCGGGCCAGTTCCACGATATCGGCGCCGGCACCGCAACGCCGCGCGCCTACGAGTTCGCGCAGAATGACGACATCATCGCCTCCAACCAGTTCGCCGATGTCCTCACCAGCGCGACGGAGTCGATCGCCTCTTCGCTCGACACGCAGGTGAAGGGAACGCCGGTCCTCGTCTACAACCCGCTCAACATCGCCCGCGAGGACATGGTTGAAGCAGCGGTGCCGGGCGACATCTCCAAAGGAGTAGAGGTTTTCGGTCCCGACGGCAAGCAGGTTCCAGCCCAGATAGGGAACGGCAAGGTGCTGTTCCTCGCCAAGGTACCGTCGGTCGGCTATGCCGTCTTCGACGTTCGCCCGGGCAAAAAGTCAGAGAACTCCAAGGAGTTGAAGGTCACTGATTCGTCGCTCGAGAACGCCCGCTACAAGGTCACGCTCAACGCGGCGGGAGACGTCAACAGCATCTTCGACAAGTCGATCAATAAGGAGCTCCTCTCCGGCCCCATGCGGCTCGCGATCAGCAACGATGCGCCAAGAGAC
>CAXTMW010000152.1:0-2885 GCA_964245455.1 uncultured Acidobacteriaceae bacterium | reverse complement strand
GACTGGCCGGCGTGGAATATGGACTTCGATCAGGAGCAGGCAGCCCCCCGCGCCTACATCGGCGGCTCAGCCAAGGCCCGCATCGTCGAGAACGGCCCTGCCCGTATCGCCGTTGAGGTCACGCGCGAAGGCGAAGGTTCCAAATTTACCCAGACCGTTCGCCTCTCCACAGGCGACGCCGGCAATCGCGTTGAGTTTGGCGAATCCATCGACTGGCGCTCGCTCTCGGCCAACGTCAAAGCTGTCTTTCCACTCGCCTCCACCAACAAGCTGGCCACCTACAACTGGGAGGTCGGCACGATCCAACGCCCCGCAGCGTTCGACCGCCAGTTTGAGGTTGCGTCCCACCACTGGATTGACCAGACCGATGCCTCCGGCAGCTACGGCGCCACCATTCTTACCGACGTAAAAAACGGCTCAGACAAGCGCGACGACAGCACCATCCGACTCACGCTTCTTCGCTCACCGGGCGAAGCTGCCGATATGAAGGGCGCTTACTTGGACGAGCTGAACCAGGACTGGGGCCACCACGAGATCCTCTTCGGACTGGCGGGTCATGCCGGCGACTGGCGCCAAGGCCGCACCGACTGGCAAGCCTATCGCCTGAGCACCCCGATGATCGCCTTCCACACGGAGAAACATGCGGGGGCCCTCGGCCGCAGCTTCTCGCTGCTCACCGTTGACAACCCCAGCATTCGCGTCCTCGCGCTCAAAAAGTCAGAACTGAGTGACGAAGTCATCGTTCGCCTGGTCGAGCTCGACGGCAAACCCGCTGACAAGGTGCGGGTCAAGTTCGCCGGCCCTCTCCAAGCAGCCCGTGAGGTCAATGGCCAGGAGCTGCCGCTTGGCTCCGCCGGCGTCGTCGCCGGCGCTCTCGAGGCCTCCTTCAAGCCCTATCAGCCGCGCACCTTCGCCCTTAAGCTCGGGCAGGCTCCCGCGCACGAGGCAGGCGTTACCTCGCGGCCCGTCACGCTCCAGTACGATCTCGCCGTTGCCAGCAACGACGACACTCAATCCGTTGGCGGCTTCGACACGGAGGGCGCCGCGCTGCCCGCGGAAATGCTTCCCACCGAACTCAAGATCGACGGAGTCGGCTTCAGCCTTGCCCCCGCTGGAACCGGCAAGCTCGACGCGGTTACAGCCAAAGGCCAGGCTATTGCACTGCCTGAAGGCACATTCAACAAGGTTTATGTTCTGGCTGCTTCGGCAGGCGGCGACCGGCGCGCGACCTTCAAAGTAGGGAACACTCCGGCCAGCCTTACCATCGAGGACTGGGGCGGCTTCATCGGCCAGTGGGACACGCGGGTTTGGAAGCCCTAGCCGGACTTCGTCACCCAAGGCGGCGGCCGCTCTGGAACACAGGAGCATCAGGTTGCCCTGCGTAAGGACTATGCCATCTCCGCCACTCACCAGACCTGGGATCTCAAGAGCTCCGGCACCCCTGACTGGTCTCCCAAATATCCGCAGGACTACGTCGGCCTTCGTCCCGGCTACATCAAGCCCGCAACGCTGGCCTGGTACGTTTCACACCATCACAACGCGCAAGGCCTGAACGAGCCGTACCAATACAGCTACCTCTTCGTCTACGCGATGGATCTACCGGCTAACGCCAAAACTATCACGCTCCCTGAGAACGCCGGCATCCGCATCATGGGTATCTCCGTAGCTAAGGAAGAGCCGGCCGTCGTCCCGGCCCAACCGCTCTTCGATACTCTCGGCATGACCACCAGGAGCGACAATATCGAGGCCGCCAAACAATAAGTTAATGATTAAACAAGTTAAAGATTGAACGCTTTCGCAGACGCGGAACCTCGTAGATTTCGCTCGGGAGATACCGACGTAGTTTTCTGTGGAGGCACTCCGTAGTAGCTGCGTTGAATGCAGCGAGCACACCGCCGAAGGTGCCGGACCTGTTTGTCTGGAAGAGCTTGGGCGGCGCGAGCCTGGCCGTCATGTACCACCGGCATTATTACGGAAGCACGCTCGAGGTGCCGGCGCCGACGTAGCTGTCAAACAGTGCCCGGGGAACGAACTATCCCCAGTGGTGCGGCGGAGACTGACTTTACCGGTTCAGGACGTTCTTCACGTAGGAGTGGGAGGAGACCGACAATTGTGAACTCGTCGAGTAAACAGACCGCAGGACGATCCCGTGTGAGTCTTGCGCAATGCTTATGCAAGGTGAGTCGACTTGCTTGTCTCGTCGGTATCGCAAGCGAGTCTGAGCCGTAAAGATCAGCCCTCGCATGAGCCATGAAGATCGGGGTTCCAGCCATCGTGACACGTTTCATCCGACGCACCTTCGTCATCCTTGCCGCCGTCTTCGCGGCAGGGCGCACTTGTTCTGCCGACCCGGTGCAATGGGTCCACTCCTACATCGGCACAGGCTCCGGGTCCATCGGCTACGGGGGGCACGATGCCGTTTGTCACCGAGCCGTTCGGTATGACGAACTGGACGCCGCAGACGCGCCAGAACAGCATCGGTACTGTTTCCTACAACTATGCCGATGCCTCGATCTCCGCTTTTGTGGCCACACACCAGCCCGCGATCTGGATGGGCGACTACGGGTATCTCACGCTGATGCCGGAAGTCGGCGCTTTGAAGGAAACCCCCGATGCGCGACGGCTACCCTTTCGCCATGCTGACGAAATTGCCCACCCGTACTACTACGCGGTGTTCCTGCAGGCCGGCGAGGGCCGGCAGATCCGGGCAGAGATGACAGCGACGGCGCGCTGCGGGTACCTGCGCTTCACCTTTCCGAAAGGCCAGGCGGCTCGGCTGCTTGTCGAGGCATCCCGGCCAAGCAGCGCGGGGCTTGTGCACGTGGACTCTCGATCGCGCGAGATCACGGGCTTCAACCCCGACCGCATGGACCGCGGCCTTGGTC
>CAXTMW010000151.1:9040-9401 GCA_964245455.1 uncultured Acidobacteriaceae bacterium | reverse complement strand
GAATTTCGGCAAGGTCGTGATGCTGCCGGGCGCGCAGGCCGTGCACCTGGGCGCCAAGGTAGGCAAGACCTCCGGCAAGCTCTACGGCTATTCGCAGGTGGCAAACCCGATCTACCTGGCGCGCAAGGGTGTCGTGTCGTGGGTTTTCGCGATCAACCGCATGGGGCGGAATGTTGTCGCAAATGCAGTACGGGGTGTGATGCCGGAGCCGTATATCGATCGGGAGGGGCGATTGCGTGGGAACTGCCTGGCGCTTCGGGACTGGGTGAAGGGGCGGGTGCGGCCGGACCGGATTTTGGAGCTGAAGTAGCACCTGCGGTGCGGCTTGGGGTTCGGATGCGGGCCGAGGCGGCTCTTCCCT
>CAXTMW010000151.1:4316-9030 GCA_964245455.1 uncultured Acidobacteriaceae bacterium | reverse complement strand
TGCGCTCAGGATGACTTTTCTTGCTCAATCACCGCTGAGGATGGATCTCCTCTAGAAGTAGAAGCGTTCGTCTTCCCAGTGGAACGGAGCCGAAGGGCGTCGGCCGCGAAGCAGGTAGACGTTCTTGTGTTCGAAGGGGATCGCCCAGGGATCATCGAGTCGGCCGACGATCTCGACCGACCGGTACTTCTTCGAGACGGCTTCCGGGGTGTCGCCGATGACCGCGATGGATACGTCGGGGTCGCAGCCATGGGTTCCCCAAAGCCAGTAGTTGTTCTGCCCGCTCAGTGCCGGTGGCAGATGAAGGCCGGAACCGGCGAGCTGCCGGGGTCCGAGAAAGTCAATGGCGGCGGCCTCGCCGTAGTTGTTGCCGAAGATGCAGACGCGCTGCTGGTCGGCAGGCGAAAGCGTGCGAAAAGCGCTGACAACGAGGCTTACCTCCTGCTGCCAGCCGAAACGATCGGCATAGAACTGCGGCAGCGGGCCTGTGTCCAGGAGTTCGCTGCGGTCGCCGTGCAGGTGCAGTGCCGTCGTGTAGCGAACCCATGCTTTGGGCCGAAGCACCGGGGAGGCCATGGGCAGGATGAGAAGACTGGTCAGCAGAAGCACTGTCTCGAAGACCGGGAAGGCCACCACGCGGTTGCGCTGGACGCCGGGTGAGTGCACGAAGCGGCGCTCCCAGGCGACGCCGCCGGCAGCGAAAAAGGCGGGATAGATGGCGGCAAGGTAGTAGTCCTTGGCGTGCAGCAGGAGCATGATCGCGAAGAAGAACACATAGGTGAGGCCGAGCCAGCGTCCGTCGCGGATGGTTTTGGTGCGCAACAAGGCGAAGACCCCGGGAAGCCAGAGGAATACGTTGACGGGCTGCATGTTGGAGACCTGCGCCAGGAAGAACTGGAGCGGGTTGAGCACGAGCGTCTTGTGCCCGCTATGGCCGTTGCGCAGGAACTCAAGGGTGGGCCAGTGGTTGTGTACTTGCCAGAGCAGATTGGGGGCAGCGACGAGGAGCATGAGCGAGACCCCGATGGCGGCGCATTGCGACCGGAGCAGACGGCGCTCCGGGGTGAGCAGCAGGCCGAGCGCGACAGCCGCGAGGAAAAAGGTCATGGACGGTTTGTTGAGCAGGCCGACACCGGCGGAGAGCCCGAAGACGGGCCACCACACGCGTGGGGAGTGGCCGCGTGCGAGCAGCAGCAGGGCAAGCACACACCCCATCCAGAACACCGGCTCAAAGGAGTTCATGGAGAGATAACCATCGGTGCCGATGTACTGCGGGCAGACGAGAAGGCCGAACATGGCCAGCGCCTGCGCCGGACGGCTGCCGCCGAGCGCCCAGGCGAGGATGCCGGTGAGGAAGATGGCCGCGGCGCCGGCGGCCGCGGAAAGGATGCGAATGGCGAAAACAGAGTCGCCGAAGAGTAGCTCGCCGAGACGCGCCTGGAGAGCCACGATGGGGCCGTGGTCGACGTAGCCCCAGGCGAAGTGGCGCCCGCAGGCGAGATAGTAGAACTCGTCGCGGAAGTAGCTGTAGCCGATGTGGGTGGTCCAGAGGGTGAGGGCGAAGTGGAGTGCCAGCTTGGCGCCTGCGAAGATGAGGGCCAGGCGCAGGGCTGGGCGCAATGGCGGAAGTGTTACCGGATAAGGCGGACGAACCACAGCGGTCGGGTTCATAGGTGTGCAGATTGTACGAACAGGCGCGACGGACGGTTCCGTGTGTTCGCGTGGGGGTTGGGGAAGCACGCCGTCGTGAAACCCGAGAGGAAGCAGCCCGGCGTAGACGGGCGGCAGGTCTAGCTGCGGCAGCCGGTCGTGCAAACCACCCGGCCAACGGCCGCACCGCAGCCCCTACTGGCGTAGTTCAACGATGGTGGCGCCCTGGCCGCCTTCGTAGGAGTCGGCCTCGGTGACGGTGGCTACGTGGGGGTGGCGGTGGAGCGACTCGCGGAGCGTGCGGCGCAGCACGCCCATCCCGGTGCCGTGGACGACCCTGACCCGCTGCAACCCCGAGAGGAATGCCTGGTCGATGAATTTTTCGACCTCGTCGCCGGCGTGGTCGGCGGTGAGGCCGATGACATTGATTTCTTGCCGGGTGTCGGTGGCGAGCTCATTCGCGTTCTCGCTGTCGCGCGCGGTGCGGACCCGGATGTTGCGCAGACTGGCGGTGGCTTGCAACGGCGTGGGAGATGCAGGCACAATGGCCGCGTTCGGGTTGGCCTGCACGATAGCGCTGATATCGGCACGGCGGACGCGCATCTTCATGCTGCCGATGGCGAGCTCGACCGTGTTCGGGTCGAGCTCGCGGGTGACGCGGCCCTGCTGCCCGATTTTGAGCTTGACGACGTCGCCCACTGCGGCGAGGCGCGGATCGCGCTGGCGCGCAGCCACCTGCGCGGCCGCAACCTGCATGGGGCTGGGCTTGCGCTGGCGAACGTGCGCGGTGAACTGCTCGGAGAACTCGCGGCGCAGCCGTGCGGTGCGGCGCTCGGCCTCGACCTGCGCTTTTTCGCGGGCGGCGCGGTCCTCAATGGCCTGGATGGTCTCTTTGGACTTGGCCTCCAGCTCGCGCAGAACGGCGTTCAGGTCGTTTTCCAGATCGCGGGTGCGGGCGCGCATTTCCTGAGCGCCTTCGGTTTCCAACCGGTGGCGCTCTTTTTTGAGCGCGCCGGTTTCTGCCTGAAGGCGCAGGCGCTCCTCGCCCAGGTTCGCAATCTCCGCGTGGAGCCGGTCGAGAAACGCGCCAATGTCCAGCGCCTGGGTGGTCATGCGGGCGCGGGCACCGGCGATAATCTCAGGCGCGAGGCCAAGACGCGCGGCGATGTTGATGCCGGCGGAGGCGCCGGGAACGCCCTGGCGCAGCTCGTAGGTGGGGGCCAGCGTTTCCGCGTTGAAGCCGACCGCCGCGTTCACAACGCCCGGTGTGGTTTCGCCGTAGATCTTCAGCGACGTGTGGTGGGTCGAGATGATAGACCATGCGCCTGAGTGCAGGAAGTGCTCGGCGATAGCAACCGCGAGCGCGGAGCCCTCGTCGGGGTCGGTGGCGGAGCCGAGCTCGTCGATCAGCACCAGGGTCGCCGGGCCGGCGAGCGCGCTGAGCCGGTTGAGATTGGTAATGTGCGCGGAAAATGTCGAGAGATTCTGCTCGATCGATTGGGCGTCGCCGATGTCGGCGAGAACCGCAGACAAGATCGGGAGCGTGGCCTCAAACGCCGGGACCGGGATGCCCGCCTGCGCCATGAGGCAGAGCAGCCCGGTGGTTTTCAAGCCGACGGTCTTGCCGCCGGTGTTAGGGCCGGAGATGATGAGCTGTTTTTTGTCGGGTTCGAGCGCCAGGGATAACGGGACGATCTTTGGGGTAGTTCCCTCCCGGAGGGCCACCTTCGGTGGGAGTGGCTCCGGCTTCGCCGGGGTGTTCGCATCGGCGATGGTCGCGGCCAGGCCCGGCGCGCCGTCGATGCCGGCGCTGCTTTGGTCCTCTTGCGGGGACAAAGCAGGTCGTTCGCTGCGCTCAGGATGACGCTCCATGAGGTGTGTTGGGAGTCCACCCGCCACAAAGTGGCCGCCTCCCGCGGAATCGCGACCCCTCTCCGCATCGGAATGATCTAGGGAGCTCCCGTTCCGTAAAGAACGGGAGCGTTGAGCATCGTGTGCCGGGTGAGCGATTCGCGATTCCGCGGCTCCCGCGTAGGGGGTCTTGCTTTGTTCCCGCAAACGGTGCTCCAACAGCGGATGCCGAGCGGCAACCAGGCGCAGCTCTGCCTTCGCGCCCGTCGTAAACCGGGGGCGAACGCAGTCGTACTGCGCGGCAAAGCGGGCGCGGATGACGAGGGTTTCGACAGTGGCGAGGATGGCGGCACCGGGGACGAGCAGGTGTGCTTGCGCGGCGAGCTGCGCGGTGATGGCGAGAAAGATGCGGTGAATCTCGGCCAACTCGTCCTCAAAGAGGCGAACCAGGTCGTTGTTGAGCTCGATGGTTTCAAGCGGCTCCAGGTAAACGGTTTGCCCCGAGGAGGACGCGCCGTGGACGACGCCCGAAACGCGCCGCTTCGCTTCCGCTTTGACCGGGATGACGAAACGGTCGCCGCGGATGGTGATGAGTTCGTCCTGCGCGGAACCGCCCTCCGACAGGCGGCGCAGGGCGGAGCGCAGGGAGTCCTCAATGGAGCGCTGCTGGCGGTCGATGTCGCGGCGGATGCGCCCGAGCTCGGCAGAGGCGGTATCGGCGAGCGAGCCGTCGGGCAGGAGCTTTGCCTCGATGGACTCGACCAGCGGACCGAGAGAAGCGTCGAGCACCGGCTCGGTCAGCGCGTGGAGGCGCGGCAGGCCGCCCGAGCGAAAGCGGTCGGGCGGGTTGCGCATGGTGGAAGCCCAGGCGTCGATCGCGCCGGCGAGCGCGAGCAACGCGCGTATCTCGGGCGGCTCCAGCGCGGCACCGGTCAGGCGCGATTTGGCGAGCAGCTGCGTGGGGTCGGAAAGGCCGCTGAGCGACGGCTGCGCACCGCCTTCGGCAAGCAGGAGCTGCATTTCGCCGACCAGGGCATGCTCGCGCTCGATCCATAGGAGGTCGGAGGAGGGCATGAGCGTGAGAAGCCAGTCGCGGCCGAGCGGCGAGGCGGAGTAGCCGGCCAGCAGCGCCAGCAGGCGGTCCCACTCGAGGGTGCCGCGGGCAAACTCGGGAAGCGGTGCTGGGGCGGGCTCGATGAGAGCAGTGGTGGGG
>CAXTMW010000151.1:0-4306 GCA_964245455.1 uncultured Acidobacteriaceae bacterium | reverse complement strand
CAATTATAAGAAGAGTTCGTTTCGCGAAGGAGCCGGCGCAAAAGGCATTACGGCGATAGATGGTGCATGGCGCGTAAGTTAGCCGAATTTATGGTCGCCGCGTTCTCGCAAGCCTAGATGCGGGCGTGGGCAAGCCTGCAAGAAGAGCTGAAAGCTTAGTGGCCCAAGATTGCGGAAGAGAGAGACGAGCGGGACCTGCTCGATGATCCGAGATGGCAGCTTATCCGAGAGGCTGCAGGTTACCGGCTTCGCTGAAGGAGCCGAGCACTGGAGTGCGTCAGCTGTGCTGTTTCATACACATTTGGGGGAGACCCCCCGAAGATGTATAGGAGTGCTCAGTATGCTTTGATGGATCGGCCGAGTGTTGTGAAGGACAGGATATGGCAAAAGTAAATTCCATACAGAATCTGTGAAAACCATCAAAAGGCGGAGTTGGAGCAGCGGGAGAACGGCTCACCGCGCGGAACAACTATGGCAAGGCAGCAGTGCCTTAACAGCCCTGCCCTGAGATGGCCGATCGGGCGCAGCCATCAAGGTTCAAAAAGTATGTCGAATCCATCCATTCAAACTGAAGGAGAATTATCGTGAGCAGCAAAGTCTGGTTTATCACTGGCGCATCGAGCGGCTTCGGCCATGTTTGGACTGAAGCCGCTCTCAATCGTGGCGACAAGGTCGCTGCCACTGCCCGTAAGGTGTCGGATCTGGACGATCTTGTCCAGCGCTTCGGCGACCGGGTCTTCCCCCTGGCACTCGACGTGAACGATGCGGAACAGGTAAAGATGGTCGTGCCGCAGGCGCACGCCCACTTCGGCAGGCTCGACGTTGTAGTGAACAATGCCGGCTACACCCTGGTCAGCACGGTCGAGGAGGCAAGCGAGGCAGATTTTCGCGCCGTGTTCGACACCAACTTCTTCGGCATGGTTCGGGTGATTCAAGCCGCCTTGCCCTTGCTCCGGCAGCAAGGGAGCGGACACTTTCTCAGCGTCACCAGTTCGCTCGGCCTCGTCCCCATGCCCCTGATCGGTTTCTACTGCGCCACGAAAGCTGCAGCCGAGTCGCTCAACGAAAGCCTCGCGGCGGAAGTAGAGGGCTTTGGAATCAAGGTGACGATGCTTGAGCCCGGTGCCTATGCGACCAACTTTGCCAGCCCCAAGTCTCTGAAGAGCGCGCCAGGGATGGATGTCTATGCCGATCTTCGAAGCAAGGTGTTTGGACGTCTGTCGACCGCGGAACGCGGCGATCCGCAGGCGACAGCGGAAGCCGTCCTGAAGATCGTGGACGCGGACACTCCGCCTTTGCGGTTCATCCTCGGTTCCGAAACTCTTCCCCTCACCCGTTCTAGATATGCTGACCGTCTGGCTACCTGGGAGGCATGGGAGGCTGTTTCAGATGCTGCGCAAGGCGAGCCAAAGAAAAAAGAAGAAATGGCCTCGGTTTAGCCAAGTAGATGGCTATGGAAACCGGCACAAGCGCCACGATGGGCTTGTGTCAGGCTCCACAGTCGTTTATGCCAAGGCTCAGGACAAGCAACGTTTGTGAATTTGAAGGACAACAACATGCCTGCCACCACTCTCCAGCACTCCTCCGTACCGACCTACTCTCTTGCGGAACGCGATCGGCGTTGGACCCTGGCGCGTACGTTCATGGAGCGCAAGGGCCTCGATGCGCTGCTCATCTTAGGGGAGCATGAGGACGCCGGCCCGGCTCCATTCTCCTTCGATTCCTGGTTTACGAATGATCGTGACGGGATGACCGTCCTCTTTCCAAGAACCGCCGATCCCATCGTGTTTGTGCCGATCCCCTTGTATCTCCTTGACCATATGGAAGCCGTGCGCCGAGGCGATGGTGTCTGGATCGCCGCGAAGGACTTTCGGCTCGGACGCGATTCCGGCGAGATCGGTAAGGCACTAGATGAGCAGGGGCTGCGTAAAGGGAAGATCGGGGTGTTCGGTCTGGAGCCTTATAGCCCCTGGCATCCTGAAGGGATCGTACCGTACCGGCTCTGGAAGAACATCCTGACCCGATTCCCCGAGGCCGAGTTTACGCCGATCGGTCTGGAGTTTGCGCAGCTCATGATGCCGCTGAGTCAAGAGGAGATCGCAGTGGTTCGCTACTCCGCGAAGGTCGGGGATGCGATGGCTCAGGCGATGTGCGATGCTGCCCGTCCCGGAGTTTCTGAATCCGAGGTGTACGCGGCGGGCACCGCTGCGGCGTATATCCACGGGACCGTCCCAGGTGGGATGCATTGCTATTCAGGGTTCGCGCCGGCCGGGGGACCACCGCCATGGGCCTATCGACCGCAGGCTCCGCGAATTCTGCAGGAAAGCGACTACATCGGAGCGGAAGTGTTTTCCGGCTTCGGCATGCGCGATACGCAGCACCAGGTAGCGATTGCGATCGGCGCTGTTCCGGAAGGGATCGAGCGCGCTGCGCTCGTTGCCCGTGCATGCTACGAGGCCGGGCTCAAAATGCTGCGCGCAAAAACGAAGTTCGGCCAAGTCGCCGAAGCGATGATCGAGCCGGTAGAGGCAGCCGGCGGATGGGTCCGAGGTCCACAAATTCATGGGCTCAATCCGTACGGCGCATTTTGCCGAACTCCTGCTGGCCGTAGTCAGGTCGATGGTGCCGAGCACTATTCCAGCTCGGGAAGTTTACCTACGACGCTCGCGGATATGGAACTTGAGCCAGGCATGACTTTCGCCTTTGAGCCCAGTTGCGGGTTTGGACGCCATCTTGTGACCCTCGGCGGCACCGTCATCGTTGGCGACGACGGCGCGATCGAACTCAATCCTTACACCGCGCAATTGTTGCGTGTGGGGAGTAGCTAAAAGAGGCTCCGATCCTGAGCTGTTCAAGTATTTCTCCCCGTTAAATCGAAGGGCCCCAGACTCCCATGAAGGATCGTCGCTGTAAGGCCGCTTGGCCGCAGCTCGTTTGCTCTGGCGGTGAAGTCGTATGATGAGGCCGTGATGGCCGGAGCTTTACCCCTCGCGCGCCCGAAAACGGTCCTGTTCAGCCGGAGGCGGAACCATGCGGAAAGCGCCGCGTGCTGAGCGTGATTGTGCCCTGCTTTAACGAGCAGGAGGGCATTGCGGAGTGTCATCGGCGGCTCACGGAGGTGCTCCGGGAGACCGGGGCGCCGTACGAGATTGTGTATGTGAACGACGGGTCGCGCGACGGGACCTATGCGCTGCTGAGCTCGATCCAGGCCGAGGACGGGCGCGTAGTGCTGGTGGACTTATCGCGCAACTTCGGCCATCAGCAGGCTGTATCAGCCGGGCTGGACATCGTGCGCGGCGATGCGGCGGTGGTGATGGACGCCGACCTGCAGGATCCGCCCGCGGTGATCCACCAGATGCTGGAGTTGTGGCGGCAGGGCTTCCACGTTGTATATGGGGTGCGAGGGCACCGGGCCGGGGAAACGGGCTTCAAGCTATGGACGGCGAAGCTGTTTTACCGGGTGATCAACCGGCTCTCCGATGTGGAAATACCGCTCGACACGGGCGACTTTCGCCTGATGGACCGCCGGGTGATCGATGCGATGCTGGAGATGCCGGAGCGGCACCGCCTGCTGCGGGCGATGTGCTCGTGGACAGGCTTCCGGCAGACCGGGCTGCGCTACCACAGGGATGCGCGCTTCGCCGGCGCGACTAAGTATCCATTGGGCAAGATGCTGAACCTGGCGCTGGACGGGATTTTCTCGTTCTCGACGGTGCCGCTGCGCATGCTTACGTTTCTGGGCTTCGGCGCGGCGCTGCTGTCGTTTGCCGGCATTGTGTATGCCTTGTGCGTGCGCATTTTCACGCACCATTGGGTCGCCGGCTGGGCCACGTTGTTTATCGGCATGTTGTTTTTGAGCGGGCTGCAGATGATCTCGCTCGGGGTGATGGGCGAGTACCTGGGACGGGTGTACACCGAGGTGAAACGGCGGCCGCTGTACCTGATCAACAGTGTGCGCCGGAGCGGGGCGACATTTCAGGCCGAAGTGCCTGTATCGACACGGACCGGCCCGGGAGCGGTGGTGGAAGCGGGTCTGGGACCGGGACTGGAAGCGGATCGACGGCGGGCCGGCTTTCCCCCGCCGTAAACCGCAGGGCTGCTCGCGCCCGACCCGGCTGCAATGGAAGCCTAAGATCGAAGCATGGACACCCCCTTTGTACGCATGCGGCGCCTGCGCCAGACCCCGGCGCTGCGATCGCTGGTGCGGGAAACGCAGCTCCTGCCCTCGCAGCTGATCCTGCCGCTGTTTCTCTGCCCGGGCGAGGGGGTGCGGCGGGAGATCGGCTCGATGCCCGGAGTCTTCAAT
>CAXTMW010000150.1:0-9412 GCA_964245455.1 uncultured Acidobacteriaceae bacterium | reverse complement strand
TGGTTCTCGCTCACTGGTTCTCGCTCACTGGTTCTCGCTCACTGGTTCTCGCTCAACAGGGCAACCGTCTTGACGCCCGTGTCCCGTTCCCGCTCGTTCGCATGACTCAGGGGAATGCGCATGGTAAAGGTCGTGCCGTGACCCGGCTCTGAGTCCACCTCGATCACGCCCGAGTGCAGCTGCACAATCCGATAGCACATGGCCAGGCCAATGCCGCTGCCGTCCTTCTTGGTGGTGAAGTACAGGTCAAAAATGCGGGGCAGGATCTCCGCCGAAATGCCCTCTCCGGTATCGGCAATGGTCAGCACTGCGTAACGCGACTCCTCCCGTAAAACAATGCGCAACGTACCGCCGCCCGGCATGGCCTGTGCGCCGTTGAGCACGATGTTCAAAATGGCTTGCCGCAGCATATCAGCATCTACTTTCACTACGACAGCCCTGGAAGGCAGAGCCGTTTCCAGCTGTACTTCCTGGTTGGCAAGCTCGGCTGAGGCCAGCATCAGCACGCCCGAGGTGATTTGTCGAAGGTCCTCGTCCTCAAGCTTCAGCTCCATCGGCCGGGAGAAGTCGATGAGGGTCTGCACCACGCGGTCCAGCCGCTGAATTTCACTCTGGATCACATCCAGGTGCCGCATTGCCGGCGCTGCCGGCCCATCCCCGGTGCCGGACAGCTTGTTGCGCATCAGCTCCAGGTGCACCACGATCGCATTGATCGGGTTCTTCACCTCGTGCCCCACGCCGCCTGTGAGCCGACCGATGGCCGACAAGCGCCGCGACAGCTCCAGTTCGCTCTCGATCTCGCGCACCGACTCAAGATCGTGCAGCGTCAGCAGCGCCCCCAGGCTTTCCCGTTCGCCTAGTTCGCGGCCGTCATGGATGATTTCGAGCGCAATCTCGACGCGTCGGCCGTTCTCGGTCTCGATCTCGGCTTGCGGAATGGATGTGCCGTGCTGGAAAGCATCGCGCACCATGCGGCCCAGCTTGGTGGAACGATCGAAGATCTGCGTCACCTCGGCACCCAGCATGTGCTCGCGCCCAAGGCCCAGGAAGCGCTCGACGGAACTCGATACCAGCACTGCCCGCATGTCGCTGGTAAACAACATCATGCCGTCCTGCAGGTTCGAAAGAATCTGGTCCAGATTCTCCTTGAGTGCGGAAAACACCTCCTCGGTATTGCGCATACGCTCCCCGATGCGCTCAATCTTGCTTGAAACACGCAACAGGGCGTCGCTTGAGGTGTGATGGGTGTCGTGCGCGTGCGCGGCTTCGGCGTCCAGCACGTCGAGCCGGCGGCTGATCTGCTCGATCGGCGCAAGCGCCAGCGAGGCCACAATCGCCGCGGCGATCAACGACGTCAGCAGCGCCGCGCCCGCATAGCTGCACGTTTCCCACAGCGTCGGGCGAAACGCCTGCAGCAGAAAGCTGGTGCGCATGCCGATGTGCACCGAGGCAAACGGCTGGCCGTTCCGCTCGAGCGAAAGCGGCAGATCGTACACCCGAGGCTTGCCGAAAACAATCTGGAGAATCTTGATCGGGGAACGGTACCGGAGCTTGCTGAAGGCAGGCCGGTAGGGGATGGGCCGGCCATCCACGATCGGGTTGGTGCTGTACAAGGCTACGCCGCCGCTGTCGGCGATAGTGACGTCAAAGACGGTCGGGGAATAGCTGATCACCGAGTCGACCAGCGCGTTCAGCGCCGCATCCCGGCGCAGATCGCTGGTGACCTCGGCGCGAAACGGCCCCGGCGGCTCCGTCGGCTGGATGCTGCCGCGAATGACGCCGGTTTCGATCGCCTCGCGGGTCGCGAACAGGACCTGATGGGCGATGATGTCGGTGGAAGCGTAGCTCTGGTCCACATACTGCCGCAGCGACCGCGCCAGATATAGCCATGAGGTGGCGGACACGAGCAGAAATACAAGCCCGGTGACTGCCACTACGAGTTTTGTCTTTAAGCGCATCGCCGCACCCACACCCTAGGGCAGTCCCGCGCCGAACTGCAAGTGTTTTCCGAGGAGCCGACCCCCTTTGGTCAGCCCTAGAGGTCAGCTCCAGTGGTCAGCCCTGGGAATCCCTGTTCCCAGGCGCAGCGGAACCGGGGACGATCGAAAGCTCCCGTTCGCCGCGCCCGCGCAAGCGGCTCTGCCCGTACTCCTTCAACTTGTTGTGCAGGGTCTTCAGGCTGATGCCGAGGATTTCCGCGGCGCGCGTCTTGTTGTTGTTGGTCGAGGCCAGCGTTTTCACAATCAGCAGCCGCTCGGCCTCATCGACCGTGGTGCCCACCTCAACCTTGACCGAGTTCGCAACCGCCGTTTCGCCCGCGGCCTCCACCCCGCGCGTGCCGAAGCCGGGCGGCAGGTGCTGCACGCCGACCGGATTGGTGCCGCACAGGATCACCGCGCGCTCGATCGTGTTGCGCAGCTCGCGCACATTGCCCGGCCAATCGTACTGCATCAGCCGCTGCAGCATGCCCGGGTCCACGCCCGGCACTCGGCGGCCGTGCTTGTCGTTCATGTCCTGGATCATCGCTTCCACAATCGCCGGGATGTCTTCCTTGTGGTCGCGCAGCGGCGGCATGTGAATGTTGAAGACGTTGAGCCGGTAGTAGAGGTCGGCGCGCAGCTGCCCTGAGTCGACCGCGGCGTCCGGGTTCTTATTGGTCGCCGCGAGCACCCGTACATCGACCGGCGACTCTACCTTCGAGCCGAGCCGGCGCAGCTTGTGGTCTTCCAGCACGCGCAGCAGCTTGGCCTGGGTTGCGACCGGCATCTCGCCGATCTCGTCCAACAGCAGCGTACCTTCCTCGGCCAGCTCAAAACAGCCCGCCCGGCGCTCCAGCGCGCCGGTAAACGCGCCTTTTTCGTGCCCGAAGATCTCACTCTCGATCAGCGTTTCCGGGATCGCCGCGCAATTGACGGCGACAAACGGCTTCGGCTTGCGCGGGCTCAGCTCATGCAGCGCGCGCGCCACCAGCTCCTTGCCCGTGCCGCTTTCGCCGGTAATCAGCACCGAAACATTCGACGGCGCCACCTGCTCAATCATGGCGTAAATGTCGCGCATCTTGCGCGATGAGCCGACCAGCGGTCCCAGGATGCCGGTGTCGCGCAGCTTGCGGCGCGTGACCTCCAGCTGCCGCTCGGTTTCGCGCTTGTGTGTCACGTTGTTAAGCATGTTGCGCAGCCGGATCGGCTCCACCGGCTTCTGGAGAAAGTCGTACGCGCCGATCTTCATCGCCTCGACCGCAAGCTCGATCGAGCCCTGCGCGGTCAGCACCACCACCGTGCAGTCGTTCTTGTTGGTGGCAATCTGCTGCAGCAGCTCCAGGCCGCTCATGCGCGGCATCTTCAGGTCGGTCACCACGATGCCGGGCATCCAGCTCGGTATCTTTTCCATCGCTTCCACGCCGTCGCCGGCCATGGCGGTTTCGTATCCCCAGGAAGACACCAGCTCGGCAAGCCCATGCAGCGCATGGACCTCATCTTCAACAATCATCACTCGTTCCGGGCTGCCCATGGCGGTTCCTGTCTGCAGCTTGCCGCTGCGCGCTTCAGTATGCATTTCTGTGTTCCCAGCAGATCTCAGGGTCGGTCCCTGCACCTATCTGCCTTGCTTTTATCCTTACAATTATTGCGCAGCATGCACCAGAAGAGGTGCATACTCCACAACCATACCGCTTTGCCGGCGCGCCAGCCTACCGCGACAAGCTCTGACCCTGGAGGGAGGGAGCAGATGTATCCTGCTTGCATGCTGCCATTGGAAATCGAACCGGGCGCTCTTTCCGCTCTGCAAAAAGCGGGCGAAACCCGGGACATTGTGCTTCTCGATGTCCGTGAACCCTGGGAGGTACAGGTTGCACACCTTGATGGTACCGTGAGCATGCCCATGGGCGATATACCTTCTCGCGCCCATGCCGAACTTGACCCGGAACAGCGCATCATTGCGGTCTGCCACCACGGGATTCGGTCGCTGCAGGTCGCGACCTGGCTACGCAACCAGGGGTTTGACGAAGCGCAGTCGCTCGCCGGCGGCATCGATGCGTGGTCGCGCGAGATTGACCCTGCGGTGCCCCGCTACTAGGCTCCATGTTTCAGGCAGCGCTCTTCGCGGCTGCACACATTATCGTTGCTGTGCTTCAGGCTGGTCGCAGGACTGCACCAGCCGCGGGCGGCTCAGGCCGAACTCGGTGATCCGGCCTTCGTCGAAGATCGAGCAGTAGCAGGCGCTTGCTTTCAATGCTGTGCCTCAAGCTGTTTGTAGGTCGCGCCTTCGCACGACAAACCCACTGTACCCTGAAGAGGAGACGCTCGTGACCTCGCGATCCGGCGCCTTGCACACCATCAGGAGCCAGCCCATGTCCGCCGCCACCGACTACGCCCGCGCTCACGGAGCCACCTTCCTCGAAGAGCTGAAAGGGCTGCTTTCCATTCCTTCCATCTCGACGCTGCCGGAGCATCGCGCCGATGTGCGCCGCGCGGCCGAGCTGCTCGCCGCCGAGCTCCGCCGTATCGGCATGGAGCACGTCGAGCTGGTCTTTCCTGAGCAGGTCCCCGAGCAGGACGCACTATCCCACGGCCACCCGCTGGTGCTCGCCGACTGGCTCCATGCTCCCGGAAAGCCCACCGTCCTTTGCTACGGCCACTACGATGTGCAGCCGGCCGACCCGCTCGACGAGTGGCTGTCGCCGCCGTTCACCCCCGTCGAGCGCGACGGCAACCTCTATGCTCGCGGCGCCGTCGATGACAAAGGGCAGATGTACATGCATGTCAAGGCGCTCGAAGCCCTGTTCGCGGCCCACGGCGGCGCGCTTCCGCTAAACGTGCGTGTCATCCTTGAGGGAGAGGAAGAAGTAGGCGGCGAGTCGATCGCGCGCTTCATCCGCGAACACCCGGAAAAGCTCCAGGCCGACTTCGCCCTGGTCTCCGACACGGAAATGTTCGCGCCCGAGCTGCCCACGCTCTGCGTCGGGCTGCGCGGCATGATCTACACGGAGCTGGAGGTGCGCGGCGCCCGCACGGACCTCCACTCCGGCATGTACGGCGGCGCCGCGCCAAACCCGTTCCTCGCGCTCGCGCAGATCCTTGCCGGGCTCAAGGATGCCGACGGACGCATCCTCATTCCCGGCATCTATGACGGTCTGGACGAGCCCTCCGCCGAGGAGCGCGCCGCCTGGGCCCGCCTGCCCTTTGACGAAGCCGCCTACCTGCGCGACGAGATCGGCGCACCCGCGCTTACGGGCGAGCCCGGCTACTCGGTAATGGAGCGCACCTGGGCGCGGCCAACGCTGGAAGTGCACGGTATGCCGGGCGGCTTCATCGGTGCCGGTGCCAAGACGGTGATTCCCGCGAAAGCGACCGCGAAGCTTTCCATGCGGCTGGTGCCGCCGATGCAGCCGGATGCGACGTTCGCGAAGCTGCAGCAGCATGTCGAGTCGCTTGCTCCCCGGGGCGTCACGGTCGAGGTCCGCCTGATCCACTCCGGGGAACCGGCGGTAGTCGGCACCGCGAACCCCTACATCCGCGCCGCGGCCGATGCGCTGCGCACGGTATGGGGGACCGAGCCGGTCTTTATTCGCTCCGGCGGGTCTATCCCCGTTGTGGGCGACTTTGATCGGGAGCTCGGCATGCCGAGCGTCATGATGGGTTTTGGCCTTCCTGATGACAACCTGCACGCGCCCAATGAGAAGTTCCATATCGCAAACTTCCACCGGGGCATCGAGACGATCATCACCTTCTTTGAAGCTCTGGGCGTAGGCGAGCAGGCAGCCGCCGTGGGAGAGCCGGCCTGAACGCCCCTGCCGCCTTTGTCCTGGCCGGCGGCCAAAGCACGCGCATGGGCCGCGACAAGGCGCAGCTCGCGCTTGGCGGCCAAAGCCTGCTCGAACGCGCGCTCGATCTGCTGAGCACCGTGGGCTTCCAGCCGGCGGTCGCCGGGCTTCGCGCCCCGGTCGCTTGCAGCGCGCCCTGCGTGCACGACCTGACTCCGGATGCCGGCCCGCTGGGCGGCATCGAAGCCGCGCTCGCATCCCTGGCCGGCAAGCCGACGCAGCCGGTACTCTTCCTCCCCGTCGACCTCCCTTTGCTGCCGGCGACATTTCTGAGGGCGCTTGCGGATCGGGCCGAGCTTTCCGGTGCCCTCGCAACCGTGCCATACGCGGCCGGCCGCCCGCAGCCGCTCTGCGCTGTGTACAGCTCATCGCTCGCCTCGGGCATCGGCGAGGCGCTCCGGCGAGGCGATCGCAAAGTCATGCGCGTCTTCAGCCGACTCGCGCCAGGGAACAGCTTTGATCGATTCCGCGTGGAAGCGCTCGCCGCTTCGCATGGCTGGCAAGCGGTCCACCGCTGGTTTTGGAATGTCAATACGCCGCAGGACTTCGACGCGGTCCAGTCCGTCCCCCACTCTTGAAGTCACTGCCGCTTCAGTAAAGCTATACAACAGAGATACCGATGACCGATCGCGAGAAACCCGAGCAGGACACCGACCACCCGGAACACCCTGACCTCGAACACCTGCCGCAAGGCTTTGAGTACATCGAGAAGCTGGTCGATGAGCCTGCGCCCGATGACGAGCAAATCCGCAAGGAGACCGAGGAGCGCGAGGCAGAGCTTGCCCGGGAAGACAAGCAGGACGGCAGGGAGGTACAGCCCTATATCGCCTTTGAACACGTATCCAAATCGTTCGGCGACTTTCATGTACTTAAGGACGTGAGCTTCTTCGTCAACGCGGGTGAAACCATGTGCATCCTCGGCCGCTCCGGCGTCGGCAAGTCAGTGTCGCTGCAGCAGTTGATGGGCTTCTACAAGCCCGACAGCGGGCGCATCCTGGTCGCAGGCGAGGACATCACCGACTTCGACGAGGAACGAATGCAGGAGATCCGCCGCAAAGTCACGATGGTCTTCCAGAACGGCGCGCTGTTCGACTCGCTGTCCGTGCGGGAAAATGTAGCCTTCCCCCTGCGCGAAAAGCAGGAGCTCGGCGAAGACCAGATCCAGCTCATCGTGTCCGGCCTGCTGGAGATGGTCGGCGTGTCCGGCTCGGCCGACGAGCTGCCTTCGGCGCTCTCGACCGGCATGAAGCGTTCCGTCGCAATCGCGCGCGCTCTCGCAGCGCAGCCGCAGGCCATTCTTTACGACGAGCCCACGACCATGGTCGACCCGCTGATCGCGAAGCTGATGGGCAATCTCATCCAGAAGCTTAAGTACCAGCTCAAGCTCACCAGCATCGTCGTCACGCACGATATGCGCTTCGCTCAGCGCCTCGCCGACCGCGTGCTCTTTCTCCACGAGGGCAAGGCACGCTTCTTCGGGACGCTCGACGAGATGAAGGCCTCGGATGATGAGGTGCTGCGGCAGTTCCTTGAACTGGACGAGTTGGTGCTGCCCCAGTGAACTCCGCGCGCGGCGGTAAACTGGGTTTGTGAAGATCGCGCTAGCCCAGATCAACCCCACCGTCGGCGATTTCACCGGGAATGGGAGCACCATGCTCCGCTTCGCCGAGCGCGCGGCGTCCTCCGGCGCGGATCTGGTGATCTTCCCTGAGCTCGCCGTATGCGGCTATCCGCCCGCCGATCTGCTGGAAAAACCGGCGTTTCTCGAGCGCGCGCAGCAGGTCTTGCAGGAGCTGGCAGAGCGCACCGCCGCGCTTGGTCCAACCGTTCTGTGCGGCTTTCCTTCGCCCGCGCCTCCTGAGTCCGGCAAGCACGTCTACAACTCGGCGGCCGTGCTCCAGAACGGGAAAATCACGTTCGTGCAGCACAAGCGGCTGCTCCCGTTCTACGACGTGTTTGATGAGCAGCGCTACTTCGCCTGCGCCCCTTCGCAATCGGTGTGCGAGATTGCCGGCGAGCGCGTCGCGATCACCATTTGCGAAGACGCCTGGAACGACAAGAACTTCTGGGAAACGCGCCGGTACCAGACCGATCCGATCGAAGAGCTCATGCGGCCTGACGCTCGCGGCCAGCGCGCGTCGGTCATCCTGAATATCTCGGCATCGCCATACTGGCGCGGCAAGCGCGCCACGCGTGAGGCCATGCTCGCGGCCATCGCACGCCGGTATAAAGTGCCGGTCGTCATGGTCAACCAGGTGGGCGGCAACGACAGCCTCATTTTCGACGGTTCAAGCCTTGCGCTTAACGCCGTGGGGGAGGTCGCCGCACGCGCGTATACCTGCGCCGAAGACCTGATCTTCTTCGACACGAAAACACAGACGGGCGACCTGCGCGTGCCCGGCGGGACAACAGGTGAAACCACTGACGAAGACGTCGTTTGTCTGAAGGCGCTCGCCATGGGTGTGCGCGACTACGTGCGCAAATGCGGCTTCAGCCGGGTACTCGTCGGACTCAGCGGCGGCATCGACTCGGCGCTCGTAGCCACCATCGCCGTCGACGCGCTTGGCGCTGAAAATGTGGTCGGCATCGGCATGCCCAGCGCGTACTCCTCGACCGGTTCGATCGAAGACAGCCGCGCGCTCGCGCGCAATCTCGGCATCCGCTTCGAGCTTGCGCCGATCGCGCCCATGTTCGGGGAGTTCAACGACGCGCTTGGCCCGCTGTTCAACGGCGCGCCCAGCGACCTGACCGAGGAAAACCTCCAGTCGCGCATCCGCGGCACGCTCCTGATGGCGCTCTCGAACAAGTGGAACGCGCTCGTGCTGACAACCGGCAACAAAAGCGAGATGGCGACCGGCTACTGCACACTCTACGGCGACATGGTCGGCGCGCTCGCGGTCATCGGCGACGTGATGAAGACCGAGGTCTACGCGCTCTGCCGCGCAATCAACCGCGAACGCGAACGCATCCCAAAGGCGATCCTCGCAAAGCCTCCGTCGGCCGAGCTGCGCCCCGGCCAGCTCGACGCCGACTCACTCCCCGACTACGCGCACCTGGACCCGGTGCTTTCGGCTTACATTGAACGCTACGAAACCGCGGATGAGATTTCGCGACACACCGACCTCGACCCCGATGAGGTCGCCCGCGTGCTAAAGCTCGTCGAGCGCAGCGAGTACAAGCGCCAACAGGCCGCACCGGTGTTGAAGATCACCCCGAAGGCGTTCGGCATGGGCCGGCGGTTTCCCATTGCGGCCAAGGCGCAGGTGTAGCACCAGTTCTCGACCCCCCTCTTGCGGAATGTGACCGTAATCAACGCCGCCATAGCATCTCAGAGCGACATCGATTCCGTGAACCTTAATCGTTCATTCCCACAAAGCACTCACGCCGCCTCTCGAATGCGTCGGCAGCAGCACCATCGCACCCTGCGGGGGCACATGCGTGAGCCGCACAATCCGCGGCGTAATGACGACCACCAAGTTATCGCGCGTCCGGTTCACATTGCGGTTGGTGCCGAACTCCAGCCCGGGAATTTCACTGAGCAGCGGGATGCCGATCAGGGTCGCCGTTTCCTGCTGCGACAGCTGGCTGAAC
>CAXTMW010000149.1:0-9504 GCA_964245455.1 uncultured Acidobacteriaceae bacterium | reverse complement strand
CTTCGAAAGCAGATCCCGGCTCACGAGTTTTTCTTGCAAAGCGCTCACTCCGTACTCACTTCGTCCATCGATATCCGTCGATGGAACGATCCATTGTCATCGCTTCTGGCAAAGGTATCACCTCGGGGAAAGCGTTTCTGCGTGACGGATGGAACTTGGCGTGCGCTGGCATGTTGCCTTTGCAGCTGCGATCGCGGACTAGAATGAACGTTTGTGAAGACAAGCTTTTTCGATTTATTCAAAACCGGCATTGGGCCTTCGAGTTCGCACACCATGGGGCCGATGCGTGCGGCGCGCGCGTTTGGGCTTGAACTGGAAGCGCTCGGTCTGCTGCCGACGACGCACTCGGTGACGGAGGAGCTGTACGGGTCGCTTGCGCTTACCGGCAAAGGGCACGGCACCGACCGAGCGATCCTGCTCGGGCTGCTGGGCGAGGAAGCGGCTACCATCGACCCTGATACGGTCGCGCCGAAGCTTGCCGTTGTCGCGGAAACTGGAACGCTCCAGCTGCTGGGGCGCCATGCGGTGCCGTTTGTCACTGAGCGTGATCTGCTATTCCACCTTGACACGATGCTGCCCCCGAACGCGCGCACGGCGCACCCGAACGGCATGCGCTTTGCGGCCCGGAATGCTGACGGCGTGCCCCTTTTTGAGGGGACATACTTCTCGATCGGCGGCGGCTTCATCGTGCGTGACGGGGAGAACCCAGCCAACGCGCCGCAGACTACCGCAGCGCTCCCCTTCCCGTTTCGCAGCGCGGCCGAGCTGCTCCGGATGGCGGAGGCGCAAAGCCTGACAATCGCGGAGATCATGTTCGCGAACGAAGCTTCACTGCGGACGCCCGAGGAGGTGCGCTCGGGCGTGCTAGGCACCTGGGCGACGATGCGCGCGTGCATGGAGCGCGGTATGGCGACCGGCGGCATCCTGCCCGGCGGGCTAAACGTGCGGCGGAGAGCGGCGCGACTGACCGAGCGGCTGCGCGCGCGCGTCACGGACGGCTCGCCGACAGACCCTCTGGCGCCGCTGGACTGGGTGACGGTGTTCGCCATGGCTGTGAATGAAGAGAACGCGGCAGGTGGGCGCGTGGTCACCGCGCCCACCAACGGCGCGGCCGGGGTGGTGCCGGCCGTGGCGCGCTACTATCTCGACTTCATCCCCGGCGCCGATGAGCAGGGGCTGCTGCGCTACTTTCTGACCGCGGCCGCCATCGGCGTGTTGTACAAGGAGAACGCCTCGATCTCGGGCGCGGAGGTAGGCTGCCAGGGCGAGGTCGGCGTGGCCTGCTCCATGGCGGCGGGCGGGCTTGCGGCGGCGCTCGGCGGCTCGAACTATGAAGTGGAGCACGCGGCGGAAATCGGGATGGAACACAATCTGGGCATGACCTGCGACCCGATCGGCGGGCTGGTGCAGATCCCCTGTATCGAGCGTAATGCGATGGGCGCGGTGAAAGCCGTACAGGCGTGCCGCATCGCCATGCACGAGACCGACGGGCACAAGGTCTCGCTTGACCAGGTGATCCGCACCATGTACCTGACCGGGCTCGACATGCAGTCGCGCTACAAGGAAACCTCGCTGGCGGGGCTCGCTTTAAATGTGATCGAGTGCTGATGGCGCGTCGATCTGTGCAGTTACAGGCACAAATAGCGCGCCGGCCAACCCGCACTCCAGCCCTGTGTTTCAGGTGTGACAGTATCTCTCGTACCGTTACTCGCTTTTCTTCTTGACATGGGATTTCGGGCGCTTTAAACGTTGCGGTAACTGCAGCGAAAGCCCGCAGGGACAAGGAGAATAGTGACCATGGCAGCCACCGCTAAGAAGGCAGACAGCAAAAAGCCCGCGGACAAAAAGCCCGCGGACAAGACACCGGCCAAAAAGAAGTAAGCGCCTCGAACAAGCAGGGCAAACGGCAACAGAAAAGGGACGCTTTCTTCGCGTCCTTTTTCTGTTGCCGCCGGAGCCTGGCTGCGAGAATAGCCGGATGACACGCCGCCGCTGGATTGCCAACGAATGGGACGGGAAGCGGGCGGCGCTGCTCGGCGCGCAGGCCGTTCACCTCGCGCGTGTGCTGCGCGCGCAGCTCGGCGCGCAGTACGACATTGTCGCGGGCGACGAGGTTTGGGCTGCCGGCATCACCTCTGTCAGCGAAGAGCGCGTGGAGTTTGCACTCGCAACGAAGATCGATGCAGAACCGGCGCTTCCGCTCACGCTGCTGCTGGCAGTCTTCAAGTTTGATCGCATGGAGTGGGCGATTGAGAAGGCGACCGAGCTCGGCGTCGAGCGCATCCTGCCTGCCATCGCGCGCCGCACGGAAAAGCACCTGGCGGAGGCAGCAGTGGCACGGGTGGAGCGATGGAGGCGCATCGCCCAGGAGGCGGCGAAGCAGTCGCGGCGGGCCGATGTGCCCGTTGTTGAGGCCCTCGCCCCGCTCAAGAACGCGATCGGGGAGGCTCGCCCAGGCTTGCGCTTGCTGCTTGCGGAGAACGAGAAGATGGTCCTGCTCGGCGACGCGTTCGCGAGCGTTGAGGGAAACGCGGTGACCCTGGCGGTCGGGCCGGAGGGCGGCTGGACGTCGGACGAAGAGCAGCTGTTCGCCACGGCCGGCTGGCAGCCTGTGAGCCTCGGCCCTCGCATTCTGCGGGCAGAGACCGCGGCAATCGCCGGCTTGGCCGTGGCCTCCGCGGCGCTGCTGCGATAACAACAAAGGCGCGACCATGGCCGCGCCCCCTCGCTTACAGCTGAAACTGCTGCCGGTTAGGAGAGAATCTCCTTCAGCTTCGAGAACAGCGACCGTGACGTCGGCGCGTTCTCCACCGTCACGCTTTCGCCCAACTGTCGAAGCAGGTCTTTTTGCTCGCGGGTCAGCTTTTTCGGCGTTTGCACCGCCACCTGCACAATCAGATCGCCGCGGCCGTGTTCGTTCAGGTACGGCACACCCTTGCCGCGCATCCGGAACTCCTTGCCGCTCTGCGTGCCCTCGGGAATCCTGAGGCGTGTTTCCTGCTCGAGCGTCGGAATCGTGATCTCGTCACCGAGCGCGGCCTGCGTAAACGAAACAGGGACGACGCAGTGAACATCATTGCCGTCGCGCTCAAAAAATGGGTGCGGCTTGACCGTGAGAACAATGTACAGATCACCCGCCGGGCCGCCGAAGCGGCCTGCATCGCCGCCCCCGCCGTAGCGGATGCGCGTGCCTTCTTCCACGCCGGCCGGGATCGACACGCGCACGGTGTGCGTGCGTTCCGCGCGGCCATCGCCGTGGCAGGTCGAGCACGGGTCTACGATGACCTGCCCGGTGCCGCCGCAGTTGGTGCAGGTGCGCGCGACCGAAAAGAAGCCCTGCTGGAAGCGGACCTGCCCGCGGCCGCCGCACTGGCGGCAAACCGCAGGGCCTTTATTGGAGCGGGTGCCGGTGCCGGAGCAGCTTTCGCACGGCTCCATGCGCCGCACGGACACTTCGATCTCCTTGCCGAAGACCGCGTCGGTGAACTCGATCGTCTGGTCGAAGCGGAGGTCCCGGCCGCGCTGCACGCGCGAGCTGCCCCCTCGGCCGCCCTGCCCGCCGAACATTTCTCCGAAGATGTCGCCGAAAATATCGCCGATATCCTGGGCGTTGGCAAACGGGTTGCCGCCCGCACCGGCCGAGCCGACGCCGGCGTGGCCGTAGCGATCGTAGGCGGCACGCTTGTCCGGGTCGCTCAGGACTTGGTACGCCTCCGAGCACTCCTTGAACTTGTCTTCGGCCGCGGTGTTTCCGGGGTTGCGGTCCGGATGGTATTGCATGGCCAGCTTGCGATAGGCAGTCTTGAGCTCACTGTCGCTGGCGGTGCGGGAAACGCTGAGTACTTCGTAGTAGTCGGTTTTGGTCACGGCAGGAATGGTAGAACCCCTTCTCGCATGGTTTTCGCGTACTTCTCACGCAGAAAGTCTTGCGGTGGGCGGCCTTGCCTGATAGCAAAGCCGCGTAGATGGCGAGGCCAGATTGCAGCGGCCGCGTTCCGGCGGTGCGAGATACGTTTACGCCTGCTTCACCTGCGGGTTTGAGGTGATGCGCACCAGAGCCGGCCGCAGCAGCCGCTCCCGGATGCGGTATCCCCGACGCACCTCTTCAAACACGTGCCCGTCCGGCATGTCGGCCGTTTCCACGCTGCCGAGCGCCTCATGCACGCGCGGATCGAAGGCGCTGCCTACCGTCTCGACAGTGACGACGTTGAGCGAGCGAAAAGCTTCTTCCATCTGCTTTGCGATCAGCTCAACCCCGCCGCGAAACTGCTCCGGGGTGCCGTTGGCCTTGAGCGCAAGCTGAAAGTTGTCGAGCACCGGCAGAAACTGCTCCACAGCCGAGCCGGTCGCGTACTCGCGAAACTCCGAGCGCTCCCGGTCGGCGCGGCGGCGGGCGTTCTCAAACTCCGCCTGGAGCCGCGCCAGGCGGTCCACCAGCGCGTCCCGCTCCCCGCGCAACCGCTCGGTTTCCACATCAGCCGCTTCTGCCGGGTGGGCAATGCCGGCCGTGCGCTCCGTGCCCTCCACGCCGGTAGTGATGTCGTCGGCCGGATCGCTGGTCGGGTCGGTGTTCTGGATCGCTTCAAGCAGTTCTTCGGAGGTTTCCGGGCGGGTCTGGCTCATCTCTGGTTCCTCGGGTCGATCGGGGGTTTCGGCTGCGCTGCCGGTTCCGCGGAACCGGTCGATCTGTTCGCGGAGTCGGTCCTGGAAGGTTGGGCGCATAGTTTCTATTTTCCCACGGATTGCCGTTAGGCTTTTCTGCCTGCTGCAGCGGCTCCACGATGGCTGCCTAGGCTGCGTGCAAACAGCAGATCCTTAGTTTCACTCAGGATGACCCCATTAACGGCGGTGCGACCCGCCGCGTCAAAAGAGTGCTCGGTTCTAAAACTGCGGAGGCTGCAGGATGCGATCGGCGAGCTGTGCCACAAAGGCGACCGCATCGATAGTTTTTCCATATTCAACGCGCGTGGGCGCGATCACGGCCAGGGTGCCGGAGTGGTCGTGCCCGAGGCGGGTCGGCGCGCCGATCAACACGAAGTTGCTCATCTCCGGCAGCTCCGGCAGGTCGCTTTCCAGGCCGACCACCACGCGGACGGTCTGTTGCCGGGCGTCGACATAGGCACGCAGGAGCGCGACCAGGCGCTGCTTCTCCTCAAGCGCGGTAAACATCTGGCGCAGGCGTGAGCGGTCCAGCTCGCTGCCCAACAGGTTGCCGACACCGCCGATAAACACTGTGGTTTGCGCGCCCGCGAGCAGCGCGCCCCCGCTGCACAGCTCTTCGACCGAGCGCAGAAGACGGTCGTACTCGCTTTGTTCCTCCGCCATGCGCGCGTTCAACTCGGCCTGGATGCGGTCCACCGACCAGCCGCGGAAGTTCTCGTTCAGGTAGCGAGCACTGGCGTCGAGTTCCGACGAGGAAAGCTCACGCGCCGGCTGCAGAACGCGGTCCAGCACCACGCCGGCCGTGGTGACGAGCACGGCCAGCACGCGGCCGGGGCCGAGCCGGGAGAAGTGGATGTGCTCCAGCGCATGCGATTCACTCGCGGCAAGCAGGGCGATGCCGAGGCCGCTTGAAACAGAGGCGAGCACCTGCGAGGTACGCTCCAGGAATTGCTGCGCGGAGGAAACGCCGGCAAAGCTTTCTTCAATTTCAGCGCGGCGCTCGGCGGACAGCCCGGAGGAACCGCCGGGAACTCCGCCGGGTCCTACTCCCGACCGCCCGGCAAGCTCACGTGCGCCGAGCGCTTCGACGTAGAAGCGGAAGGCAAGCGGGGTCGGGATGCGGCCGGCGGAGCTGTGCGCCTGGTCCAGCAGGCCGGCCTCGCCGAGCGAGGCCATCACATTGCGGATGGTCGCGGCGCTCATGCCGTCTTTTTGCGCGAACACGCGCGCAAGCGTCTGCGAGGCCACCGGCTCGCCGGTAGCGATGTACGCCTCGATGATGGCCAGGAGCACGAGGCGTTCCCGCGGACTGATACGAACTGAAGCGAGCATGAGAATGAGATGCCCTCCATGGCTGCCCTGCCGGGAGCGGTCCATGTGGAGCCTGATTCTCCACAGATGCGCTGCCGCGGTCAAGGATGCCGCGGGCCATCGAGGTGCCTGAAGTGCCCGAAATAAAACGCTTTCCCAAAATGGGACATGAACATAGGGGAACGGTCAGCTGCGATCGTTCCGTCGAGCGGCAACCGTGACGTCAGGCATGCCCCATCCGGCAAGGAGAAGCAGGGCGATGTAGGCAGCCTGCATGGCGGTACGCACCGGGACGCCGGGCATGCGCAGGCCGGAGACAGTTTGACCGGCAATGTGAACATTGGCCGGAAAGATCGCGATCATCAGCACGGCGAGGCAGATCGAAGCGAGGCGCCGGGTTCGCGGAACCAGAAGACCGGCCGCTCCCAGCAGCTCGGGTACGCCGGTCGCGACGATCACCCAGGGCTGTGCAGGGAATGGAGGGGGTAACAGCGGAACAAAGAGTGCCGGACGGGCGAGATGAAGAAGGCCGGAGGCGACCAGAGGCGCTGCGGCGACCAGTCGCAGCGCGGTGCCGACGCGGGACGGCACAGGACGGAAGCGCCGGGCGAGGAAAAAGGAGGCGAAAAGCGCCAACAGGGCGAAAAGCGGGATCGCATAGCGAGGCTGGATATGTATGGGGAGCTCCTTCCCGAGATAAGGCTCGCGCAGAGTGCGTCGGCGAGGGCAAACAGGTCTTTCTTCTCCAATCCAGCGAGCAAGCTCGCCGGCGACCCGCCTGCGCTCAGGATGACCCAATTCGTTCCTTGGAACGTCTCACACACCCTCTCAGGATGAACCGCGTTCACGCCGATGTGCCATCACGGGCCCGGCGGCAAGGGTCACTTGCCGGCGCTTCCAGAAGAGGAGGAAGCCGAGGCTGCCGGCGCGGCGACTGCCGGCAGCGCGTACAGCTCGATCGCGCCTTCCCGGAGGATCGCAAGCTGGTCGCCATCGGGCGACAAAGCGTAATTGTTGCCGGCGGTCAGCACCGGCGACGCATCCAGCACCAGGTCCAGCTTGCCCGTTTCGACGGAGAAGACCCCTACCGGCTCGCCCAGGATGGAGGACGCATCCACCGGATCGAGGGTGGCGAGATTGTGGTCCATCTCGACCGAACCGTACGCAAAGCGGTTGCCCCGAGCGCTGTAGGCGTAGGTGCCCCAGGTAAAGCGGGACTGCCACACCTGCTCCCACAGCTTGTGCCCATCCAGCGTAAAGGCGTCCACCAGGTGGTCGCTGACAAAGGGTATACAGCTTTGTGTCAGGAAAGCCTGCTCGCTGATGGCGTGTACCGTGGGCTGGCAGGCGCTGGTCACAGACGTCAAAGTACGCGTTTCGCCGTGAAAAGGCGTCAGCACGATGCTCCACTGCTTCCCTTTTTCCTGGCGTACCCCCAGGTAGCCCCCTTCGACCATAGGCAGCACAACAGCGCGAGACAAGCGCCCGGCGCGCATGGCCCGCTTAGCCCCGGTATCGATCAACACCAGGCTGTACTCCTGCCGGTGCTCGGGCAGGTGAGGAGCGTCGTCGCCCAGTGTCGGGGCGTTGTCGTCCGCGTCTCCCCCCTTTTCGGGCCGGGCAAACTGCACAGCCATGGTGCTCGCGTTCGGCGAAAGCTGCACAGAGGCAAGCGCGCCCTCCGGATGGAGAAAGGTCCGCAGCACGAGCGATCGATCGCCTTCATACAGAGTATTGCGCTGCCGCATCACAAAGCGGCCGCTCCCCAGCATCCACAAGTAACGGTCGCGATCATGAAGCCGCCAGGTGCCCTCGGCGACCATCTTTCCTTCCGGAATGGAGAGCACCACAGCGCGGACGATCTGGTCCTGGTCGTCTTCCGGGTCGTCCGGCTCGCGATGCATCAGCTTTGCCACATGGAAGGTAAACAGAAGGTGCGTGCTGTCAAGAAAATCAAGCGATGCTGAGGGGATGCGGTACGGCGTAAAGAAGCGGGCCGGCGGAACGTAGCCTAGCGGCTCGACCGGAATGCGTGCCGCGGGGCGGGCCGGCTGCTCCTTGGTTGTCGATGGCCCTGCGCCGAGGGCGACAAGGGGAAGCGCGGCCGCCAGACCCCACATGGCGGCCGGCAGCCAGACCCTGCGCACGCTTCGCACTTCCACCAACGGGATCATGGTTGCTATTGTGCAACACGGTGCCTCCGCGTGAACATGGTGCAGAGTACGCACCTACTTCACCGCATCGAGCGCCGGCAGCCTACGTTCCACAAGTGCTGCGCCTGCCCTCGCGAAAAATCGAGCCTGTTCCCCACATGAACTTTCCTTTCGGCCGCCCGGGTACCCCGGGTATTTCGTCTCGCTGCCTGCGCCTGTCAATGGCGGCTATGGCCGCCCTGCTCGCGATCGCTCCAGGGCAGGCGCAAGGCACGCCCGCTGCGGCCGCTCCAGTCAAGCCGTCCCAGGCGGAAGCGGTCCCGGCCAGCCACGCTTTGGACCCCGGGCTGCGCGATATAACGGTGGACCCCTGCACCGATTTCTACCAGTACGCGTGCGGCGGCTGGCTCCGCACGCACCCTATCCCGCCGGACCGCGCAAGCTACGGGCGCGACACTGAGGCAGAAGACGCGGACGAGCAGGTGCTGCGGAGCATCTTGGAACGTGCCGCAGGCGCTGAAAAAGCCGCAGGCATGGAACGGGCCGCAGGTGCTGCCGGGCGGACTGCGAACGAGCAGAAGATCGGCGATGCCTATGCGGCCTGCATGGACACGGACGCGATCAACACCGCAGGGATCGCGCCTCTCCAGCGAAAGCTGGAGGCGATCAACACGCTCAGGCGTAAAGAGGACCTGCCGGACCTGCTGGCCAGGCTGCAGGTCGAGGGCGTGCCAACTCTGTTTTTCTTCGGCGCGCAGCAGGATGCGCGGCACGCGACAGACGAGATCGCCGCCGTTGGCCAGCCGCACCTGGGCCTGCCCGAAAAGGGCTACTACGACCGCATGGACGGCCGCAGCTCGACGCTGCGCAGTGAGTACATCGCGCACGTGCGGCGCACCTTCGCCCTGCTGGGCGAGACGCCCGCGGACGCGATGCGGGACGCGAACACGGTCCTCCGCCTCGAAACGGCGATGGCCGCAGCGTCGCTTTCGCCAGTCGAGATGCGCGATCCGACGCGGCTCTACCATCGGACACCGCTGGTGCAGTTTTCAGCCAACTCGCCCGAACTGCAGTTTTCGCGCTACCTGAAAACGATCGGCGCTCCGCCGCTCCAGTCGCTCAACGTCATGGAGCCGGTGTACTTCTTGTCGCTGCACGAACTGCTCGATACGGCGACTCTCCCAGAGATCCAGACGCTGCTGCGCTGGAACGTGCTGCGCGCGGTACCGGCAACGGCGCTGCCGCAGCCGCTCGACGACGAGCAGTTCGCTTTCTACGGAAAAACGCTGGAAGGGGTGCCGCAGCAGATGCCGCGCTGGAAGCGCTGCGCGGGGACCGTGGACCGTGAGTTGGGCGAAGCGCTGGGGCAGCTGTACGT
>CAXTMW010000148.1:4823-9601 GCA_964245455.1 uncultured Acidobacteriaceae bacterium | reverse complement strand
CATCAAGAGTACCCGCCACGAAGTGGCCGCAAGCCGCGCAGGCGGTTTTCCTGCTTGTAAACTAAACCGGTGCCGATCGCCGACTACCAAGCCGCCGCGCAAACCATCGTCCAGTTTCTCAAGCTACTCACCACAACCGGGCGTATGCGCCTTCGCTACCGCATCATTGCGGGTGCGGGTGCGGCAGACCCGGACGGCTTCGAAGCGCGAGAAATCTACGTCGATTTGTCGGGCCCGGACGCGCCTCTGCTTCTGGATCGAAATGGCGAGCTGCTGCGCGCCATGGAGCACATTGCGGCCAAGCTGGTCGGGCTTGAAAGCGACGAGCACGATAAGGTCTCCTTTGACGCGGAAAGCTTCAAGGCGCTGCGCGCGCAGGAGCTGAAAGCCCGCGCCCGCGCTGCAGTGGACGCGGTCGAGCGCACTGGTGAGCCATATCCGCTGCCGCCCAGCAACTCGCGCGAGCGCCGCCTGATGCACCTTGCCCTCAAAGCTTTTTCGCAGATTGGGTCCGAGTCGGTCGGTGAGGGCTCAGGGCGCGTGCTGGTGGTGTTCCCAGAAGGGTATGACCGTTCGAGCTACCAGCCACCGGCGTTTGCAGTTCCAGAGCGTCGTGAGAGCCGCAGCTTCGGCCCCCGGCGCGATGCGCGTGAAGGACGCCGGCGCTGATCGAAGCGTCGGCAAGCCTGTCAGGCAAGCCGCCCGACATGCCTGACCGCGATACGATCGTTGCCATCGCGACGCCGCCCGGCCGCGGCGGCATCGGCGTCCTTCGATTGAGCGGTCCTGAAGCTCTCGCCTTTGCCAAGCCACTGCTGGCAGGCCTTCGTGAGGAGCTGGCGCCGGGGCGGGCGCGCTTTGCCCTGCTCGTTGAGCCCGCAACCGGCCACAGGCTCGACGAAGCCGTGGTCACCTGGTTTCAGGCGCCGCGTTCCTACACCGGCGAGGACGTCGTCGAGATCGCCGCGCATGGCTCGCCCGTGCTGCTCGACCACCTGCTGCGCCTGCTGCTCGCCCACGGCGCACGCCTGGCCGCCCCCGGCGAGTTTACTGAGCGCGCTTTTCTTTCCGGACGCATCGACCTGACGCAGGCCGAAGCCGTCCGCGACCTGATCGACGCCGAAACCCTGCTGCAGGCGCAAACCGCTGCACAGCAGCTGGGCGGCGCACTTTCGCGCGCGGTTCGGCCGCTCAAAGCTGCCCTGCTGGCTCTGATCGCGCAGCTGGAAGCAGGCATCGACTTTGCTGAAGACGATACACCGGTCGTTGGAGAGAGCAGCCTTCTCGCTGCACTCGCGCAGCTCCAGGCCGCGCTTGCCGCGCTCGAAGCCTCGTTTGCGCGAGGCCGCCTTATCGTGCAGGGCACTACGCTTGCTCTTGTCGGGCGGCCGAACGCCGGCAAAAGCTCGCTCTTTAACCGCCTGCTCGGGCGCGAACGCGCCATTGTCACCGCAGAGCCCGGGACCACCCGTGACACAGTCGGCGAGCGGCTCTCCGTTGGTGGAATCCCGGTTGAGCTCATGGATACCGCCGGCCTGCGCGAGGCCGCAGGCGAAGCCGAACGGATCGGCATTGTCCGCTCCCGCGAAGCCTTTGCGGATGCAGGTTTGGTCTTGCTGGTGCTCGACTGCACGGAACTGCTTGCCGGCACTCTCCACAGTGAAGAGGCAGCGCTGCTGCGTGAAGCCGGCAGCCGACCCCTGCTGGTCGCGCTGAACAAGAGTGATCTCGCGGCCGCGCAGCGCGCCCTGCGCGATGCCGCGCAGGCAGTGCATGCCTTGGCCCCCAGCGCTATCGTGCTCGAAACCTCGGCCCTGACCGGCGAAGGCATCGCCGAGCTGCGCGCCGCCATGGAGCGGCTGCTCCGCGGCGAGGGGGGTGCCGCCCCCGAGCCGGCTACGCTGACCAACCTTCGCCAGCACACGGCGGTCGAGGTCGCCCACGCCGCCATCCGCGCAGCACAGGCCGCAGCGGAGTGTGCGGTCCCGCACGAGATGATCCTGCTCGACCTGTACACCGTGCTGCGCGAGCTCGACGCCCTGACTGGCGCGACCACGAACGAGGACGTTCTGTCGCTGATCTTTTCCACATTCTGCATCGGCAAGTAATGGCGGTTCGCGGGATAAATCGCGTGCGGTATCACTCCTCTTCCTTGAGCCGGATGAGGGTGAATCGGCTTAAAAACCCGGCAACGAACGGACGCCCAGGTAGATGCCGACGCTCTTTGCAATCCGACCCTGTGTGCAGCAGCAGCAGCGGACACTAACGAACCTCGCCAAATGTTTGTTGGATTGCTGCAGGGCTGGGTGCGCCGTCAAGCAGGGCGTATTTCGAGGGCGAGCAGCAGGCTTTGGTGAGCCGCATCCGGTCAGCCTGCATGACCTTTTCTTCCTTGAGCCAGTTGAGCGTTTGCTTCAGGACTTGTGATGCTCCGATGTGTCGCGGCATGACGATCCGATAGTGCATCCACTTTCCGTCGCGTCGCGCCGCGACGATTCCTGCGCTGCGGAGATAGGCCAGGTGCCGCGAAATCTTCGGCTGCGGACCGCCAAGAATCTCAACGAAGTAGCAGACGCAAATCTCCTGCTTTCCCATGAGGTTCAGAAGGCGCAGCCGGGTATTGTCCGCGAGAGCCTGGAAGAATCGCTCAATGTTAAATGGCGCAGCTTTTGCCATGCTTCCACTTATACGCATTGACGTATACGAACACAAATCATATAGTCGCACAGGCGGATGTAAGGAGGCGTTATGACAGAGCAGCTTTTAGAGTCGGTGAAGTCAAAGTACGGTGCTGTGGCAGAGAGCACCCTGTCGAATGACCACGCAGGTGTGCAGACCGTCGCGGAAGCGTTCGGCTATACGGCTGAGGAGCTGACCTCGATCCCGGCAGGCGCCAATATAGGGCTTTCCTGCGGCAATCCCACCGCAATCGCGCACTTGAAGCCCGGTGAAGTGGTGGTCGATCTAGGGTCCGGAGGCGGCCTGGATGTGTTTCTGGCCGCGAAGCAGGTTGGCCCGAACGGCCGTGCCATCGGGATCGATATGACAACAGCCATGATCGAACGGGCGCGGGCAAATGCTCTGTCCGGGGGCTATGTGAATGTTGAGTTCTACCAATCCACCATCGACCGCATTCCGCTCCCGGATGGTTCGGTCGATTGCGTTCTTTCCAATTGCGTTCTGAATCTTGCACCCGATAAACCGGCCGTTTTCCGCGAGATCGCCCGCGTCCTCAAGCCTGGCGGACGCGTCGCCGTCAGCGACATCGCTCTCAAACACGAGCTGCCGGAAGCCGTGGCGCAAAGCATGACCGCCTACGTCGGCTGTATCGCTGGAGCCATCAAGATCGACGATTACCGGGACGGGATGCTGGCAGCGGGTTTCGAGCACGTTGAGGTTGTGGATAGCGGGGCGGACCTGAACGCTTACGCCAAGGTCGAGAACCAGGCCGGCTGCTGCTCGCCGGCAATGGGCGGGGCGCAGCCGGGGAACCCGCTCCAGGTCATCGAGGCGGCTTGCTGCGCTCCTACGCCTTCACTGCACGACGAACTGACCCTGCTGCTTGCGCAGCACGACATCAACGCCGCCGCAGCCAGCGTGAAGGTCTACGCGATCAAGCCAAGCAGGAACGCATAACGCGTCCGATCAAAAGGCCGGCTCGCTTCACAATGGCGTCGCACGCTTGTTGAACGGCAGAGCCGGGCCGTTCTCGTCAGGATCGATCCTCCGTTAACGACAAAAGCTTTGTAGCCGGTAAGCCCTTAGCCGGCAGCCCACGGCTGATGAGACCGGTGTAGCATTTAAGTATGCGGTTAAGAGCGACGGTCGCGAGCTTGGTGGCGATACTCCTGGTCGCTGTTTCCTGCGCCGCCTCCGCGTGCACCGTGAAGTGTGATTTCCATGGTGTGGTGCAGTGTCACGGTACGACCGGTGGCCAAAGCCATGGGATGGTCGGCATGGGGCATCCGGGATCGCTTTCCAGCACGGAGGGAGCAGCTAACGATGGAATGTCCACGCCGTGCGAGCATCATGCGTGCATTGGACAACCTGCTCTGACGAGGAGCGAGTCCGCGTCTGTTGATCGAAACCTCACGCAACAGGCGCTGATCATCACACTCGTTGACTGGCCGCTTTCTGGTAAAAGCCTGCCCAACCGGCTGTCAGACCCGCCGCCGCTCCGCGATAGCAGCCTTCTTCCGCTTCACACGATCCTCCGCGTATAGCCCTACGCTCCTGAGCGCACGTTTGCTCGCGAGCAGAAGTTCGTCTGCGCTTCTTAAAGGGGTGTTGATGCAGCTTCGCTGCCGCGACAGCTTTGGGCCTCAACTATTTCGCGGAGTACCTCGTAATGCCGAACGTAATGCCAAAGCATGGAACTTCGATTCCGAGCATGGCGCTCTTTGCTGCGCTTGCTTCCTGCCCTGCTTTCGCTCAACAGCCTCAGTCTAACCAGGCCATGCCTGGAATGAAGATGCCCGGCATGAACATGGACCCCGGCATGACTGAACTGATGCAGCAAATGCAGCCGAAAACCTTGCTGCAGGAAATCCAGCACCACGCTGCCTCGGGAACCAGCGCGGAGCCGAACTCCACACCAATGCCTATGGTGATGACGATGAAGAGAGCGTGGATGTTGATGTTCCACGCAAACGTGTTCATCGACGAAACCCAGCAGACCAGTCCTCGAGGAGGAGACAAGCTTTTTTCGACCAACTGGTTCATGCCCATGGCTGAGCGCAAGCTGGGTCCCGGTCAACTCACCATGCGGGGCATGCTTT
>CAXTMW010000148.1:0-4813 GCA_964245455.1 uncultured Acidobacteriaceae bacterium | reverse complement strand
ACCTGCGAGCGCTACGCACTGCTTTTCCAGCAGGGTGTGACTGCTTACGGCAAGCCCATCGAGGAAGGCCAGCATCCGCATGACTTTTTCATGGAACTGGCAGCTTTGTACGACCTCAAGCTGGGCGACACGAGCCTGCTCACATTCTATGTAGCCCCGGAAGGGGATCCATCCATTGGCCCGACAGCCTACCCGCACCGGGCATCCGCCCTCGAGAACCCCGTGGGTACGCTCGGCCACCATCAGGAAGATTCCACCCACATCGCAAACGACGTCGTTACGGTCGGCTTTACCCACGGCATGGCGCGGATCGAGGCCAGCGGATTCCATGGCAGGGAGCCTGATGAACACCGCTGGAACATTGACCAGGGCACGATCGATTCGTGGTCCACACGTTTAACCGTGCAGCCCGGGCAGAACTGGAGCGGGCAGTACTCCTATGCCAGGATCAAGAGCCCTGAAGCTCTCTTTCCTTCCGAAGACCAGGAGCGCATGACGGCTTCCGTCATGTACAACAAGCCGCTGGCGCAAGGAAATTGGGCGAGCACAGTTCTTTGGGGGCGAACGCGGTCGCTGGCCGACTCGGCCAAGGAAAACAGCTACCTGCTTGAATCGACTCTCCGCTTCAAAACCCGCAACTATCTCTGGACGAGAATAGAGAATGCGGGACGCTCCAACGAACTGCTAAATGGCGAGAACCCGCTGCCCGCCAACTTTCGGGAAGAACCGCTGACGCATATGCAGGCATACACCTTTGGGTACGACCGAGACATAGACTTCATCCCGCATGTCGCGTCCGCGGTAGGAGCGGAGGTGACAGCCTACGGCGTCGGAAAGCCGCTGCAGCCGATCTACGGAACAGATCCCGTAGGGATCGACATCTTCATCCGGCTTAGGCCCTTTTCCAACAACCAGCGTTGAAAGTCGGAGGCTCCATGAAAGACCCAGTGTGCGGGATGACGGTCGATGGAGCGAAAGCGGCCGCGACCGTCGAGCATGAGGGCGCCGGATACTTCTTTTGCAGCCAGGGGTGCGCGACCAGGTTCCGCGCCGATCCGCGGAAGTATCTCGCGCCCAGCCCGCCTGCGGCTCCAACGGCGCCATCGACACAGGCCGAGCAGGGGACCGAGTACATCTGTCCCATGGATCCCGAAATTCACAAGTTAGGTCCGGGAGCCTGCCCGAAATGCGGGATGGCGCTCGAACCTGCGACGATCGCTGCCCCGGCAACACGCACCGAGTACACCTGTCCGATGCACCCGGAGATCGTTCGTGCAGAACCGGGCAACTGCCCGATCTGCGGCATGACGCTTGAACCGCGCGAGAGTACGGCCGAGGAGGTGAACCCCGAGCTGGCCGACATGACCCGGCGATTTTGGATCAGCGTCGCGCTGGCCGTTCCGCTGCTCGCGCTTATGGTTTCCGATCTCATGCCGTCCATGCCGCTTCCACACCTCGTTTCCGCGCGGACGCGAGCCTGGATCGAGTTTGCCCTGGCGACCCCGGTGGTTCTCTGGTGCGGTCGGCCATTCTTTGTGCGGGGATGGCAGTCCGTTGTCAATCGCAGCCTCAATATGTTCACGCTCATCGCTCTGGGGACCGGCGCGGCCTATGTTTACAGCGTTGTCGCGACGTTCGTTCCCCAGCTCTTTCCCTCGTCCTTCCGGGTGCAGGATGGCCAAGCGCAGGGTGGGGAGATCGCGCTGTATTACGAGCCGGCTGTCGTGATCATCGCTCTCATCCTCTTGGGCCAGGTCATGGAGCTGCGCGCCCGCAGCCAAACCGGAAGCGCGATTCGGGCGCTGCTCGGCCTGGCTCCAAAGACGGCAAAACGGCTGGATACTCAAGGCGGAGAGGCCGACGTGCCGCTCGATCAGGTTCAGGTAGGCGACCGGCTGCGCGTCAGGCCGGGCGAAAAAATCCCCGTCGATGGGGTAGTGCTGGAAGGACACAGTTCGGTCGACGAGTCGATGGTCAGCGGCGAACCTATTCCGGTTGAAAAGGACGCAGCGGCAAAGGTCACCGGCGGAACCGTCAATGGAACCGGCAGCTTCGTCATGCGGGCCGAGCGCGTCGGCGCGGACACCTTGCTCTCGCAGATCGTAAAAATGGTTAGCCTGGCACAGCGTTCGCGTGCTCCCATCCAGCGCCTGGCTGACCGCGTAGCCTCTTTCTTCGTTCCGGCCGTCATTCTTGCCGCCGCCGCCACGTTCCTCGTCTGGTATTCGGTTGGCCCGCAGCCCCGCTTCGCTCACGCTCTTGTCAACGCCGTTGCGGTCCTGATCGTGGCCTGCCCCTGCGCCCTGGGGCTGGCCACGCCGATGGCGATCATGGTCGGAACCGGCCGGGGAGCCGGGGCCGGCATTCTGATTCGGAATGCTGAGGCTCTCGAAACCTTCGGCAAGGTGAATACCCTTATCGTCGACAAGACCGGCACCCTCACCGAGGGCAAGCCGACGCTCGACTCCGTGGTTCCGCAACCCGGCGTGAGTGAGCCGGAGCTCCTGCGGCTCGTCGCCAGCTTGGAGCGATCAAGCGAACATCCTCTCGCGGCAGCGATCGTGAGGGGAGCCGAAGGGAGGAAACTTACCCTGTCGGATGTGCAAGGCTTCAGCTCCATCACCGGGAAAGGCGTGAAAGGGGCGGTTTCAGGAAGAGAAATTGCCATTGGGAACGCGGAGCTGTTTCGTGAGTTGGGCATCGACCCGGCGCCGTTGCTTGCCGAAGCTGAAACGCTCAGAAAACAAGGTCAGACCGTCATCATGATCGCGGCTGACGGCAAAGCGGCCGGCCTCGTCAGCGTTTCCGATCCAATCAAGCGATCCACGCCCGATGCCATCCGGGAACTGAAAGCGGCGGGACTGAGAATCATTATGGTCACAGGAGACAATGCGACCACCGCTCAGGCCGTCGCCGACACACTGGGCATCGAGTTCGAGGCCGACGTTCTTCCTCAGCAGAAAGCCGAGGTGGTCAGGAGACACCAGCAGGGAGGCTTGATCGTCGCCATGGCCGGCGATGGTGTGAACGACGCACCCGCACTGGCCCAGGCCCATGTCGGCATCGCCATGGGGACCGGAACGGACGTCGCCATGGAAGCGGGCGGCATCATCCTTCTTACCGGCGATCTTCGGGGCATCCTTCGAGCGCGCCGCCTCAGCCGGTCCACCATGAGCAACATCCGGCAGAATCTCTTTTTCGCGTTCATTTACAACGCTCTCGGAGTGCCCCTTGCCGCTGGAGTCTTGTTCCCTGTTTTTGGCTTACTGCTGAATCCAATGATCGCCGCCGCAGCCATGAGCCTCAGTTCTGTTTCTGTAATTGCAAACTCCCTTCGACTGAGAACAGCGAGACTCTAAGTGCGATTGGCATACGGTTGAATTAAGTAGCCGTTCGGCAACCACAGTCGCAGCGGAAGCGGGGGAACTCAGTTAACCGGGACAGGCCGCGGCCACGGCGTCCATCCACACATCACCGTCACTGCATGTGTCCAGCTATCTTTGGCAGCGGTTTCCCTGTTCAGCCGGCACAGAAGCTGCTGTGTTTCAGCCCCGCAAGCCAAGTTTCCACCGCAGGAATCCCCACAAGCTCATCGTCCGGTACTCCGCAAGCTTGCCGGCAAGTGCTGCATTGATCTCCATCTGCTCTTGCAAGCGAACCGCCGCCTCATCGCGAGATCGACGCAACATTTCCTTTTCAGATGGGTGTCTGCCGGGATGGTCCGCTTTGGCCTGATCCTCACGATTCCGTTTCGCATTGCAAGCGAAACAGGCACTGACGCAATTGCCGGCGGTGTTTGAACCGCCGCGACAGCGAGGCACCACATGGTCGATGGTCGCCTGATTCGATACCGGCTCCTGGCAGAAGAGTGTTTCATGCCCGCACCAGTGACACCGCTTGCCGGCTTGATGCCACAGCCGCTCCCGCAGTTTTAACTGCATGAGCGTGGGCGGCCCAATGTGAGCTTGTTGCATATTCCAGTTCTCACCTGCAGATTGCCATGAAAGTACGGCCGCGGCCAAGTGCAGCGGGCGGTAATGAAGCAGGGAGCCTCTCGTCAGACCTCAGGGCCGTCGGTCGGTGTGCTCGCTCCATAGCGCAGGCCGTCCACCAGCAGCTCGACCATTTTTCGCGCATAAACGGGCTCTTCGTCGAGAGGTCCCCGGCACAGGGTCGCGGCCGCTCGCAAAAGGTCGTCGGCCTCCATCCCCGAGCGCACTTTCTTCGCGGCAACGGCTGCATCCAGCAATGCTTTCAGTGCCGGCCGCAGGCGCTTGTTGAAGTAAACCGGCAAAGCAGTGTAGGCCGGGTCGCCTGAGTGGAGCGCCGCGGCAAGCCCGCGCTTCGCCGTGATGAAGTCGACGTAGCGCTGCATCCAGCGAGCCAATGCCTCATCAGGCTCGTATTTGCTCGCGAGGACCGAAGCCGCCTCCGCACACGCATCCACCTGCGTCTGAAACACGGCCACGATGAGATCCGAGCGCTGCGGGAAGTGGCGGTACACGGTCCCAAGGCCGACGCCCGCCCGCTCCGCGATCTCACGGACCGGGGCATCGACCCCCGACTTTCGAAACACCTCCACGGCCGCCTGGAGCAGCGCGCTCATCTTGCGCCGCGCATCGGCACGCATGGGGCGAGGCTTGCCGTCTTCAGACTCTTGATCGTCCGTTCGTTCTGTCACTCTTTTTTCCACGGGGGGCGGGCAGTTGCAAACGGAACAATGTTCCATTTAAGATATATGGAACATGGCTCCATCTTACACAAAAGCATATCAGGATATAAGCCCACAGATCGCAAAGGAGAACAACATGGA
>CAXTMW010000147.1:5934-9698 GCA_964245455.1 uncultured Acidobacteriaceae bacterium | reverse complement strand
GTACGTTGACTTGTACGTCGAGCTGACGATGGCTTGTAAGATGAAGAGATGGTCCAGACGCTCCGTTCCATCCCCCACGCGCAGCTTCGCCTGCTTGTTTTTGACCTGGACGGAACGCTGATCGATTCACGCCGGGACCTTGTCGAGTCGGTGAACGCGGCGCTCGCCCAGTTCGGGCTGCCCGCCCAGGCTGAGGACCGGATCGCGTCCTACATCGGCGACGGTGCAGCCACGCTGGTCAAGCGCGCGCTGGCCTCGGACGGCGCCGACCCGGCGCTGGCTCCTGCTGCGCTTGAGGCTTTTCTGGCCTACTACCACGAGCATAAGTTGGACCACACGCGTTTGTACCCTGGTGTGCGGGAGCAGCTGGAGCTGCTGCGCGCGCGCGGCACCGCGCAGATGGCCGTGCTGACAAACAAGCCCGTGCGCGCGTCGCGGGAGATTTGCGAGGCGCTCGGGCTCGCGCCCTACTTCTTCTCCATCTATGGGGGCAACAGCTTCACCACTAAAAAACCCGAACCGGAAGGTTTGAAGAATTTGATGGCTGAGGCCGGCGCGCAGCCGTCGGAAACCGTGATGATCGGCGACTCGGACGTGGACGTTCGTACAGGACGCGCAGCCGGTGCATGGAGCCTCGGCTGCCGCTGGGGACTTTCGCCGCAGACCATCGCCGCCATGCAGGCGGAGGGGCATGTCGACGTTGTTGTGGATCACGCGGACGAGTGGGCCGAGGTGCTCGGCGTAGCGGTTGGAGCCGCGCCGGCTGGCTCTACGTCGGTTCAGGAGGTGCGCCTTGGACTTTGAACTGGTCAGCGACTATCAGCCGCGCGGCGACCAGGGCCGCGCTATCGAGGAACTCGTCACAAGCATCCGCGCGGGCGAGCAGCATCAAGTATTGCTTGGTGTGACCGGCTCCGGCAAAACTTTCACTATGGCGAAAGTCATTGAAACGCTTGACCGACCGGCGCTGATCCTCGCGCACAACAAAACGCTGGCGGCGCAGCTCTTTCATGAGTTTAAGCAGTTCTTTCCGAACAACGCCGTGGAATACTTCGTCTCCTACTACGACTACTACCAGCCGGAGGCGTACATCCCTGCCGGCGACCTGTATATCGAGAAGGAATCGACCATCAACGAAGAGCTCGACAAGCTGCGGCTCGCGGCGACGCGGTCGTTGTTTGAGCGGCGCGACACGATTATTATCTCCTCGGTGTCCTGTATCTACGGTCTCGGCTCGCCAGAGGCTTACTACGGCATGCTGCTGTTCCTCGAAAAGGGCCAGCAGATTCGCCGCGAAGATATCACCAAAAAGTTAGTCGAGATACTCTACGACCGCACTGATAGTGATTTTCGCCGCGGAACCTTCCGCGTTCGCGGCGATGTCATTGAGGTGTTCCCCACCTATGACGAGAGCGCCTACCGCATCGAGTTGTTCGGCGACGAGATCGACTCCCTGAGCCAGATCGACCCGCTGTTCGGCACTGTGCTGCGCACCTACGCGCGCCTGCCGATCTACCCGAAAAGCCACTATGTCGTGCAGCCCGAGCGGAAAAAGACCGCAATTGAATCCATCCTCACCGAGCTGGAATGGTGGGAGAAGGAGTTGGAGGGCCAGGGGCGCATGGTGGAGGCGCAGCGCATCCATCAGCGCACCCGCTTTGACCTGGAAATGATCAAGTCAATGGGTTTCTGCCACGGCATTGAGAATTACTCGCGCCACTTTTCCGGCCGTATGCCGGGCGAGCCGCCGCCGACCTTGTTCGACTATTTTCCCAAGGACTTTCTAATGTTTATCGACGAGTCGCACGTGACCGTGCCGCAGCTGCACGGCATGTGGCACGGCGATCGTTCGCGCAAACAGAACCTGGTCGAGTACGGCTTTCGCCTGCCGTCGGCGACCGATAACCGGCCACTCAAGTTCGAGGAGTTCCAGAACCGTGTACATCAGCTGGTCTATGTGTCGGCAACACCGGGTCCGTATGAGCTCACCAAGGCTGAGGGGATCGTCGTGGAGCAGATTATTCGGCCCACAGGACTGATCGATCCTGAAGTAGAGATACGACCGATCCGCGGCCAGATTGACGACCTGCTTGCGGAGATTCGTCTCCGTGTCGAGCGCAACGAGCGCGTCCTGGTGACGACCCTGACGAAACGCATGGCTGAAGACTTATCCGGCTATTACACCGAGGTGGGCGTGCGCTGCCGCTATATGCACTCGGAGATAGAAACGCTCGAACGCGTGAAGCTTCTGCGGGACCTCCGCAAGGGCGAGTACGACGTGCTGGTCGGCATCAACCTGCTGCGCGAAGGATTGGATCTACCCGAGGTGTCGCTCGTGGCGATTCTGGACGCGGACAAGGAAGGTTTTCTGCGTTCGCAGGGATCTCTGATTCAGACCATCGGCCGCGCCGCACGCCATGTGAGCGGGCGGGCCATCCTGTACGCCGACAAGATGACCGACTCCATGAGAAAAGCGCTTGACGAAACCACGCGGCGACGCGAGGTACAGCGCGCCTACAACACAGAACACAGCATTACGCCAACTTCGATTATTCGACCGACCGACATGGCGCTGGCGCAGATTCTTAAGGCCGACTACGCTGATTTGACCGACGAAGCGGATGAGCTGCCGGAGTTTCCGACGCAGCAGGCACTCGATGTGCACATTGGGAAGCTGGAAAGCGACATGCGCGAGGCAGCGAAGAAGTTTGAGTTTGAGAAAGCAGCGAAGCTGCGAGATACCATCGCCGGGCTGAGAACAAAAGAGTTTCTATTTACCTGAGACCACACCGGCCAAGTCAAATGGCAGTCTTGCAAGGCTGCCATTTGACTTGGCACGATTGTATTTAGAACGTGAACTTGCCGAGAACCTGCAGTACTCGACCGCCCACACCTGCGCCCTGAAAGGAGCCGTATGGGCTTGTCGGAGGCGCAGCGATCTGGCTGATCTGACCAAAGCCTCCCTGAGCAAGATTGGCAGCCGGAAGAGCGAAGTTGGCGTGATTTACGATGTTGAAGCCGTTCGCGCCAACCTGTAGATTCATGCCCTCTTTTAGCTGCACATTCTTTGCTGTCGAAACATCGATGTCAGTGTAGTGTGGCCCAACGAACTGGTTTCGCGGCAGATTGCCGAAATCGGTCTGAGCGTTTACTCCTACGAAATTAGCAGGGCTAAAGCAAGGCGTGTTCACCGCAGCAGGTCCACAGTGGCGGTTGATATTCGGCGTAATGAAGTCGACCAGCGCCCCTCCACGGTCTGTGCCACCGGTGAAATTTGTAATCGCAGCACTGTTGTAAGCGGTAAAAGGCTGACCGCTGCGGTAGAACGCCTTGCCTGACACAACCCAGCCACCAAGCAGTTCATTCTCATATCCGTTGCGGAACTTGAAGGGAACTGCGTATACACCATCGGCTACCAGATTATTACGCACATCGTAATCCGCAACGGAGTAATTTAGGCCTCCCACGCTGAACGGGTTGATCTGATAATTCGACCCGGCAAAATACGAGTTGTTGTTGAACTGCTCATTTGTAATGCCGCTGTTAGAAGCGTCATCCATGGCCTTGCTGTAGTTATAAGTGACGTCCAGCGTAAGTCCGCGGCTATCGATGTGCTTGTACGTGACTGAAGCACCATTGTAGTTTGAGTGCGCGGCATTGGTGTAGTTTGTTACAGCGGCAAAGTTGGGATCGGGTTGATTCGTCGGCAGGCCACCGAACCCGGTCACGTTTGCGAAGCTGGAATTTGGGGTGAAGTGTGCGTT
>CAXTMW010000147.1:0-5924 GCA_964245455.1 uncultured Acidobacteriaceae bacterium | reverse complement strand
GCGAACCCTTGCTCAATCGCGTTAAACGAGGCAAGCGAGTTTGCCGCTGCCGAGCCACGAGTGGTGGAAGCGCCGATCGTACCCGTCGTGATGAAGGGGCTGTAGACGTTCGGCAGGTTCTGAATAAAACCGTCCAAGAAGCCGGCCGGATACAGATCGGTGAACATGCCAACGCCGCCGCGGACTACCGTATGTCCCGTGCCGAGGACGTCATAGTTGAAGCCGAAGCGCCCCTGGGGATTGATGGATTGCACATTCGAGAACGGATGCGGCTGCCCTGCGCTGATGAGGCTGTTGTAAGGAGTTGTTGTCGTTACGCCCGCGGCAGGAAAACCGCCCTTGTAAAGTGCGAATGCATTATTGGTCGCCAGCGGATTGCCCGTGCGATCGAACCGGATACCCAGCGTCAGCTTCAGGCGCGGAACCGCCTGCCACTCGTCCTGCGCATAAATACCTACGTTGTACAAAGCGAGATAAGCAGTCTTGTTGTTAGTCAAGGTTTGCTGAAAATTTGAGCCATTTGCAGCCGTGTTCAGACTACCGTTTGCGAAGTCTCCTAGATAAAGACTGTAGGTGCCGGCAAAGTCCTGCTGCGAATCGTAGTCGGAGATGTCAGACCTGCGAAAGTTAAAGCCGAAGCGCAGTGTGTGATTTCCCTTCACGACCGACAAATCGTCGACAAATTGGTACTGGGTTACATTGCGACCATTAATGTAGTTATTTGGCAGACCGACCTCAAGATTTCCCGTCCCTCCGCCGGAGGAACCGTTAGAGCCGCCATCCAGAAAGGAATTGAAGAATGTCGGAAAGGCCGCCAGTGTCGATTGAACATTGGCCGGCCCGAAAAAGGCGGTATACCAGTTGCCCGCGAGGATGAACTGATTCGTGATGGCTGGGCTTAAGGTATAGGTATCGTTGAGCTGTCCCTCATACGAGGGTTGCGTGCTAATTGTGTTAAATACCGGGCTAACAAAGCTGGTGTATGTCGGCTGGCTGCCTCTGTCCATCTTGTAACGGCCGAACAGCTTGTGGCGGTCATTGATGTTCCAATCGGCGCGACCGGTTAATAACCAAGCGGGTTTGCGCCATCCTGCTAAAGGCCGGTGCCGTTCTGTACTGAGGTTGCCCGTGCAAAGTTAGGCGATGCGTTGTAAAGGTTGAAGGCTTGCTGATAGAGCGGGACTACTCCCGGGTTCATCTGCCCAACGCGGGCAAGAACCGCCTGCTGAAACGCAGCCGTAGGAAAGGCGACATAGCCGGAGGCCGGTAGCACATAGCGCAAGCCCTCGTAGTCTGCAAAAAAGAAGAGCTTATCCTTGACGATAGGGCCGCCCAGATTCGCCGCCCACTGGTTTGACACCGCTTTCGGGCGTCCCAGTCCCTGCTGGTTGCGGAAGTAGTCATTCGCGTTCAGAATGCTGCCGTTGTACCAGTAATCGGCCGCTCCGTGGAATGCATTCGATCCTGAGCGGGTAGTCCATTCAATGATCGCACCCGCTGCACGCCCGTATTGCACGCTATAGCCGTTTTGGACCACCGCGGCCTCTGAAACCTCACCTTGCCCAAGCGTCAGATTGGAAGAACCTGAATTATTCAGGTTCAGAAAGGGATCCTCGTCGTCATAGCCGTTCAGCACAAACAGATTCGATATGCCTGGCAGCCCGTCCGAACTGAAATTGCCATAGGCGCCTCCAGAGTTCACGACGATCCCGGGCGCTGTAAACGCGACAGTCGATATATCGCCGCCCGGAGCAGGCAGCGTCTGGATCTGCTGCTCCGTCAATGTGGTGATCTGCCCGGAGTTCTGGGTATCGGTCAAGGCTGCCGCCTGCGCCGAGATGGTGACATTCTGGCTCTCTCCGGAGGGCGTCACGGTCAAGTCAGTGGAGGGCGTCTGACCAACGAGCACAACAACAGACGTTGTGGACGACTGGAGCCCAGGAGACGTTGCATTAACACGGTACGTGGAAGGCTTCAACAACGGGGCGGTGTAGCGCCCTTCCCCATTGGTCACAACCTCAAGCGTGGCTTGCGTCGCCGTGTCGATGATGGTGACCTTCGCACCGGGTACGACGGCACCGGTTGAATCGGCGACCACACCGGTCAGCGCACCGGTTACCGCGTTCTGCGCAACGGCCGCAGGTATCAAGGTAGGGAAAAAGGATGTAACACCAATCGCAAGCGTAGACCCGAGCAGGACGCTCGCAAACTGCTGCAGACGTAGGGAGCTTTTGTACATGCCCGGCATCTTGCAATTGAAGTACCAGACTGATCAATGCGTGTAGGTGATGCACCGGATGCGCACATCAATCAGAATGAACAAGTTTACCGCTGTACGATTCTCTAAAGCACCGATGAGCATCCATCGCAGAAACGAACCTATTATGATTCCTCATAGCACCCTACCAAATCTCATTACATTGCAAGACGGCTGGCATCTACTCGTGAGCCTGTAATCAGTCGGCTTGGCGAAGAACGGTGGCCATGCATATCCAGAGAGCCTTAGATCGACAAGGCTTACGATGGATTGAGTTCCGGAGAGACTCGCGATGCAAACACTCACTCGCACCAGCGTCGCACTAGTTATCGTCCTCTGGCTGGGCGCGGAGCTCTTCTTTCCGGTCGTGGCGTGGGTCGCCTTCCGGGTGCTGCCGGACCCGCACACCGCGGGCCTGATGGTACGCAGCTGTCTGCTGATCTTGCACCAAGAGGGCCTCGTCGCAGGCGGGTTGCTGCTGCTTCTGTTCATCGCCGCCGCCGCGACTCGAGCCTATGAGCAGCGGGTCATTGGCCCCGTGTTATGCACAACGGCCATGCTGCTGCTTACGGCCTTCTCGCAGTGGAACGTGATGCCCCGCATGGAGCGGGATCGCTTGGCGGTCGGCGGCGACACGAACGCGGCGCCCAGGGCAGACCCTCACCGGCTCGATTTTGAGCGGCTGCATGTCGCCAGCGTGCGGCTGGAGGGCGGCGTCCTCGCAGCCGGTCTGGTGATGGTGGTTCTGCTCGCGCGTCCTCCGCGGAGCGGCCTGTCCGGAGCCTCGCAGCGCCGGTGAGCGCTTACGCTTTTGCCCAGTGGTATTGCACGCCGGTAAGTTTCTCGGAGAGCGCCCACAGACGCGAGCCGTTGGCGGCGTCCCGCGCCTGTGGAGCGACCTTCGCCGGGGCCGGCGCGCCCTTGAACTCCTGAAAGCCGCTCGGCCCGTAGTAGCCGCCTCGCTCGGCTTCGGGCGCGGTCGCGGCATACAGCTGCGGCAAGGCTCCGGCGGCGTCACTCTGCCCTAGAACGCCGATGGCGATGGGGATGATGAACTTCGCCGGACCAGCTGTATCGCGCACGATGCCGGTCGCCGACAGGCCCGGATGCGCGGCGATGCTGACGAGCTTTGCCCGGTGCTCGTCGCTCTGCCGCTGCAGCTCCAGCGCGTAGACCAGCATGGCCAGCTTGGTTTGCTGGTAGCTCTTAAACGGCACATAGCCCCGTTCCTGCTGGAAGTCGTCGAAGAACAACTGCCCGCGTTTATGTGCGTTGCTGGACACGCTGATAACGCGAGGACTCGCTGCCTGAAGAAGAAGGGGCAGCAGAAGCCCGGTCAGCGCGAAGTGGCCCAGATAGTTGGTGGCCAGCTGCTTCTCAAAGCCGTCGACGCTCTGCTCGCGCCTCGGCAGCGCCATAATCCCGGCATTATTCACCAGCAGGTCCAGCGGCTCACCGGCGGACAAAACGGCCTCGCCAAAGCTGCGAACCCCGGCAAGCGACGACAGGTCGAGCTTCGCGACAAACACTTGCGCGCCCGGCTGCTCGTCGCGGATGCGCTGCGCCGCTTTTTCTCCGCGCGCGATGGAGCGGCAGGCCAGCATGACCTGGGCCCCCGCCCGGGCCAGCTCCCGCGCGGTATGGAAACCGAGCCCGCTGTTGGCGCCGGTCACAATGGCGCGCTTGCCTGCCTGACTTGGTATCTGTGCTGCTGTCCAGCTTCCTGCCATGGTCAAACTCCATCCTTGTCGGTCATGGTTTGGGGCACCCGCGGTCCCCGAAACGTCAGCGCTGCGCGTCTTTCCAGACCTTATACAGGCCCCAGGCCGCGAGCGTGCAGCAATCCTTGATACGCCCGTCGCGGAGCATTGCCTCAAACTCGGCCACCGGCACCTTGTGGAGGGTCAGGTCATGTTCCTCCGGGTCGAACTCCGTTTCGCCCGGCGTTAGCTCCGTCGCAAGAAAGGCATGCTGCTGCTGATTGCAGAAGCCGTAGGCAACCCACATGGGGCCAAGATACCGCATGGAGCCGGCGCGCAGACCGGTTTCCTCGCGCAGCTCCCCGGCCGCCAGCTCGCGGGTGTCGACGTTCGGATCTTCCCAGCCGCCCTGCGGAAATTCGAGACACACCTCGCCGACTGTATACCGGTATTGCTGTACCAGGTACAGCGCGTCTCCAGCCAGAGGGATGATCACGGCGCATGGGTGCTTCTCAACGACGCCGTAGATACCCCGCGCGCCGTTCGAGCGTTCAATCTGATCCTCGCGCACCCGCATCCACCGGTTGCGGTAGACCTCGCGGCTCGCGAGCGTTCGAATGCTGGCAATAGGGTTCACACCAGCAGTGTACCTGCGGGGCGGCTGCGGTACAGTGGCGGCAAGGGTAAGAGAGAGGCGGCCGCTTGACGGAAACGACATTGTTTCTCGGCATGGATGTAGGAACAGGCGGTACGCGGGCGGTGCTGGTCGATGGAGACGGCCGGCTGGTTGCCTCGGCCGCGAGCGAGCACGCCGCCTTTCGCGCGGAGCGGCCGGGCTGGGCTGAACAGGACCCGGAAGACTGGTGGCGCGCCGTGCGGGAAGCCATCCACGAGGTAGTGCTGCGGGCCGGGGAGGGTGCCGCGCGCCGCGTCGGTGCCATCGGTCTGACCGGACAAATGCACGGCGCGGTGATGCTCGACCGGGACGGATCCGTACTCCGGCCCGCGCTGATCTGGTGCGATCAGCGGACCGGTCCGCAGTGCGACTGGCTGCACCGCGAGCTTGGGCGCGAGCGCTTGATCGAGCTGGTAGCCAACCCAGCGCTGCCGAACTTTACCCTGACCAAGCTGCTGTGGGTGCGCGAGCACCAGCCGGAGGTCTTCGCCCGCAGCGCGCACGTGCTGTGCCCCAAGGACTACGTGCGCTACCGCCTGACCGGCAGCTATGCAATGGATGTGCAGGAAGCCTCGGGCACGCTGCTGCTCGACGTGCGGCATCGCCGCTGGTCGAGCGAGGTGGCGCGCGCGGCCGGGGTGCGCGAAGACTGGCTGCCGCAGCTGTTCGAGTCGCCGGAGGTGTGCGCGACGATCTCTGCAGGCGCCGCGGAGCTGACGGGACTCGCGGCAGGCACCCCGGTCGTCGCGGGCGCCGGGGATCAGGGTGCCGGGGCGATCGGCATGGGGATTCTGGAGCCCGGGGCGGTGTCGGTCACCATCGGCACCTCGGGCGTGGTATTCGCGGCCACGGCCGAGCCGTCGTATGACCCGGGCGGCCGCCTGCACACCTTTTGCCATGCCGTGCCAGGCTGCTGGCACGTGATGGGCGTCACCCAGGCAGCGGGCTTGAGCCTGCGCTGGCTGCGCGATCTGCTGCTGCCCGGCGGGAGCTACGACGAGCTGACGCGCGCGGCGGCGGCGGTCAACCCCGGCAGCGATGGGCTGTTGTGGACGCCTTACCTGCTGGGTGAGCGCACCCCGCACCTGGACTCGCACGCAACCGCGGCCTTTGTCGGGCTCACAGCCGGGCACACGCGCGGGCACCTGGCCCGCGCCGTCATGGAAGGGGTCGCGTACTCCCTACGCGACAGCTTCACGCTGTTTACGGAGATGGGGGTTCCGGTGAAGGGAGTGCGGCTGGGCGGCGGCGGGGCACGCTCCCCGCTGTGGCGGGCAATCCAGGCCGGGGT
>CAXTMW010000146.1:7720-9731 GCA_964245455.1 uncultured Acidobacteriaceae bacterium | reverse complement strand
GGCCATACGCCTACCTGCCGGCTTCGGTCGGCGCCTTTCCAACACCCGCCGCGCTGATGGCGCAGATGCGGGAGCTCGGCTTCGGCGAAGTGAGTTGGACGGCCTACAGCTTCGGTATCGCGGGATTGTTTGTGGCAAGCAAACCGTAGTTTGTTCGAAATGGTATGTGCGAGGTTTCTTCGTGTTCCGTTCACGTTCTCAACGCGGGTCATACTGAGAGAGTGTGTAAGCAGCTGGACGTAGCCGGAGTGGTGCGGACGTGCTTCGATTCGTTGCAAAGGCCTGTCTTTTGCATCCGACTCTGCTATACCGGTGATTCCAAAAAGTTCGCGGGTCTCGCTTACGGCTTCACTCAGTTCATGGAGGCAGCCTCCATAACGCGTAGCTGACGGTATACCCTGCTGTCGAAGACTGCCCCCAAGGCTGATCGGCAGTCTCTGCTTGCAACACCTCCTCCTCCGGTGATGTCGTCCAAGTATCACGCCCGGGCTCAGCCCCTGGGGGTCGCACGGAGAGTTTCCTCATGCCCCTGCTGCACCGAACCGGGTTGGCAAGTACGCTGGTAAGTACGCTGGTAAGTACGCTGGCAGTCGGCTTGCTGCTCGGCCTTCCCTTGCGCGCGGTGCCGTCCCAGACGGAGCCGACGGTGCCGGTGCGCTCCCTGGCCGTCGAGCTTGCCGGTGTTGAGGAAGGAACCCCCGCGTACATCCACACGCACTATGGAACGGGCATTGGCGTTCTGCTTCCTTCACGGAAAGAAGTGGTGACGGCCCGGCACAACGTATTGACGCCGTCCGGGTCGGTCGCCGAGGAGATCGCCGTCGGCATCGCGCAGATGCCTTTGCACAACGTCGTCGAAGTGCGCGTCGTCGCCGTTGCCCAGGATCCAGAGAAGGACCTTGTGCTGCTGCGGCCGGTGCAGGGGTTGTTTCCGCCGGCTGTGCAGCAGGAGCCTTCCAGGCACCCACCTGCGGACTGCGGATCAGCCGGCACCCCCGCACCGTGTCCGCCTCTGACCGACAGTTCTCCCGGAAAGCGGGACGGCACGCCAAAGAGGGAGATCCGAGTCAAGGCAAGCATCGTGCGAGAGAAGCACGAGGGACGAGCAATTCCGCGCCCTGCGGCGCGCGCCGCGGAACATCGGACGGGCGCGGGCGCTTCCCAACCGGTCACCGTACACGTGGTGCAGGACGGACCCGTCGCGCGGAAAAGAACGATTCCCTCGCCCGCACCCCACAATGCCGCTGTAAAGCGCCGCGTGGTCGAGGACGGACCCCTTCCACCCCGATAGAAGCCGCAGGGGGTATACCCTAGGGCCATGAGCGAGCAGGTCGCGCCCGAGCAGGTCGTGCCGATGATCGGGCCCCTCGGGCGCCATGCGCGAGAAGAAAAAGCCGCAGTCGCCATGAGCTCCGCGCTTGCGGCGCTCGCGATCACCCTGCTCAAGCTGCTCACCGGGCTCGCGAGCGGATCGCTCGGCGTGCTGTCCGACGCCGCTCACTCGGGCCTCGATATGCTGGGCGCCGGGCTGACCTACCTCTCCGTGCAGGTGGCCGACAAGCCCGCGGACGAGGACCATCCGTATGGGCACGCCAAGGTCGAGAATATCTCCGCCTTTGTGGAAGTCTTTTTGATGCTGGCGTCTTCGATCTGGATCGGCACCGAGGCAGTGGAGCGCATCGCCCGGCACGTGGTTGGCATTCGCTACTCGGTGTGGCCGCTGCTGGTGCTTGCGGCATCTATTGCGGTCGACCTTTGGCGCTCCCGGCGTCTCCGCGCGGTGGCCGTGCGCACGCACAGTGCCGCGCTCGAAGCCGATGCAGTCCACTTTTCCTCGGACATCTGGGCCAGCAGCGCTGTGTTTGTCGGCCTGCTGCTTTCCTGGGCGGGTGCGCGGTTCCATGTCGAAGGGCTGCGCTACGCCGACTCGGTAAGCGCCCTGTTGGTTTCGGTCATGATTCTCGGGTTTGCCTGGCGGGTAGGCCGCCGCACGGTCAGCACGCTGCTCGAC
>CAXTMW010000146.1:0-7710 GCA_964245455.1 uncultured Acidobacteriaceae bacterium | reverse complement strand
GCGGACGTCGTCATCCGCACCGTGCCGCGCGAAACCGAAACGGAAAGCATCTTCGACCGCGTGCGGGCAGTCGCGCTGCGGAACAATGTGGTGCTTCACGATGTGTCCGTGCAGACCATCGGCGCCGGTCTGCGCATCGAGCAGCACATTGAGGTAAATGAAGGCCTGCCGCTCTTGACAGCGCACGCGTTTGTGCGCCGCATTGAAGACGAGATCCGGACCGCGTTGCCGCAGGTTTCCAGCGTGCTGACCCATATTGAAAGCGAGCCGGCAACCATTGAAAAGCCGGAGCTGCAGGCGCGCGACCGCGCCATGGAAACACAGCTGCGCCATGCGGCGGCGCGGCTGCCCGAGATCCTCGACGTCCACGATGTGCTCGTCAGCCGCATCGGCGACCGGTTTCAGCTCTCGTGCCACTGCACCATGCCGGACGAGCTGGCGATGCAGCGCGTGCACCAGGTCATTACTGCGCTCGAAGATCGCTTCAAGAGCGACTGCCCGGAGGTGGACCGGGTGCTGATCCACCCGGAGCCGGTCACCGATAACCATCACCATTGAGGAGGAAGCGAATGCAGGCAAGTTCGGAGTGGAAGGGCGGCACACAATTTGAGGGGCGCAGCCAGAGCGGGCACGCGATTCTGTTCGACACGGATGCAGCGCACACGGCCGGCCTGTCGCCCATGGAGGCGGTGCTTACGGCCCTATGCGCCTGCACTTCGGTCGATGTGGTGAGCATTCTCGCGAAAAAGCGGCAAACGCTGCGCTCGCTCCATGTTTCAGCAGTGGCCGAGCAAGCCTCCGAAGCGCCGCGCGTGTTTACAAAGATCGTGGTCACGTACCGAGTGGGCGGGGACGTGCTGAGCCGAAAGGCTGTCGAGGACGCGGTCGCACTTTCCAAAGAGAAGTACTGCTCGATCTCCATCATGCTGCAGGAGGCGGTTGAGATCACTTCCGTGATCGAGTTCGCGGATGCGGGCGCGGTGCAAGCGCAGGATCTTCACGGGCAGGATCAAGGCCAAGGACAGGGCGCTCTGGTGTGATCGGCTACTTTCGACTGGCGCTGGTCGTGGTGCTGCTGACCGGCATCGCCGGCGTTTCGGCAGTCCTCACGATGCAGTTCGCGGTGCACCGGGAAGAGGTGCGCGTGCCGGATCTGCAGGGGATGCCGGTGACGGCGGCAACAAGCCGGGCAGCGGCGCTGGGGCTGGACCTTGCGGTAACGGAGCGCTTCTACTCAACAACCCTGGCGGCCGGGGGTGTGCTGCTGCAGTCGCCGGCGCCGGGCGCGAGTGTGCGGCGGGGGTGGCAGCTGGCAGTGGCGGAAAGCCTTGGGCCGCAAAAGATCTCAGTGCCGGATCTCCGCGGCAAAAGTGAGCACGATGCCATTTTGCTGCTGCGCGAAAAAGGCCTGGAACTCGGAGCGATCGCGCACCTGCCTGACAATCGGGTAAGCCCGGGGACGGTGCTGGCGCAGGACCCGGGCGCGGACGCCCGCGGCGCCGACCGGCGCAGCGTGAGCCTGCTGCTTGCTGAAGGGGAAGCACCGGCGCCGCCCGCGTTTGTGATGCCCAATGAGGTGGGCCGCACTCTCGGGGACGCGAAGGCGGAGCTGGTCGGCGCCGGCCTGCACGCCGAAACCGCGGAAGGCGCTCCGCCCGGAGCGCAGGTTCTTGTCTCTCCGGAGACCCGCCCGGGCACCATCGTGGCGCAGGAGCCGCAGGATGGTGCGCGTGTCGACGCTCGCACCCGCATCGTTCTATGGACCCCGGCCGCGAACGCGGGCCTGCCACCCGGGCCGCAGGGTGTCCGCTAGGCCGACTCTAGAACTCCTCCATCTCCAGCGCTATGTAATCGCGATCCAGAGCAATGGTCCAGTTGCCGTTCGGCCAACGTACAAAGATAAAGCGGTACTCTCCCATCGGATCATTCTCCTGCTGCGCTGCCTCGCCTGCAGAAAGCTGCCGAGTTTTGTTGGACTGTTCCGGCAATGCGGGACCGGCATCTGTTCCCGCGACTGGCTTCCTGTGGAGGGGATCTGGCATGAGGTTCATGGCCGGATCGTAGAGGGGGTTTGTGGCCGCGGCAAGATACCTTTGGCTTGGAATATTGTCAAACCCGGTACCGATGTACCCAATCCGCGGGAAAGCGGGCCAACCTCAGCGCCGAATCAGCATCGCCGCGAAAAAACCGTCACACGGGTGCAGCCCGGGGACCGTGCGCAGGTATGGCCCGGCGAGCGCCGTTTCCAGGAGGCGCGCATGACCTTCCGTTGTCAGGATGCCGGTTACCTGCAGCTCATGCAGCGTCGTTACTACAGGCTCGACAGAGACTTCGGGGTGCAGCGCAAGCGCTGCCTCCACCACGTCCTCGTTCTCATCCCGCTCAAGCGAGCAGGTGGAGTACACCAGGCGGCCGCCCGGGCGTAGCGCGCCGAGCGCCGAATGGAGAATGGCGCGCTGACGCTCGGCCTGTCGGCCGATCGCTGCCTCGTTCAGCCGGACACGAATCTCGGGGTTGCGCGCGAGCGTGCCTGTGCCGGAGCACGGCACGTCGCACAGGATGGTGTCGTAGGCTGAGCCGGGCGCGAGCGTGGACGCGTCGCCCGCGGTAAAGCGAACCTGATCCAGCCTCGCGGCGGGCGCATCTTTCGCTTCGGTGAGGCTCTCGGCAGCATCCAGCGGCGGCTGGTTCCACGGCAGGCGGCGCTGCATGATGCGCAAACGCGTCGCGCTCACGTCCATCGCGGTAATTTCGGCCTCCGGATTGCGCTGGGCGAGGATCGCGGTTTTGCCTCCAGGTGCCGCGCAGGCATCCAGGATGCGCGAGCCTGCACTGTACGCGGCAATCTCCCCAACGAGCTGCGAAGCTTCATCCTGGATGCGCGTGTCTGGGAGTTCAGAGGGCTTTCCAGTTGGGACGTAACGCACATCGCGCAGAAACGCGCCCGGCTGGAGAGCGTCCGCTTTCGACTCGCGCTCGTCTCCGAGCGGCTTCAGCAGACGAAGTGCTGTCTGCGGCACCTGCTGGCCGTACGCGCAGATGGCCCGCGCCCCGGCATCACCGAAACGAGCGCGCCAGCGCGCGAGCAGCCAGCCCGGGTAGGCGGCCGCTGGGTCCGAGCGGAGGGAGCGCAGCGCGGCAGCTTCACGCTGAATACGGCGCAGCACGGCATTGACCAGGTTCGCGGCCTGCGGCCCGTCGGCCTGCTTGGCCTGCTCGACGCTGTCGTTCACGGCCGCGTGCGCGGGGATGCGGTCCAGAAACAGCAGCTGGTAGGCGCCCAGGCGCAGCGCTATGATGACCAGAAAGTGCATGTCGAGGTCCGGGCGGCTGAGCCGCGCGGCGATCTCGCGGTCCAGCACCAGCTGCCAGCGCAGGGTGCCCAGCACCAGTTCGTTGACCAGGTCGCGATCCTGACGCGACAGCGCTTCCACGCGCGGGGTGCGCAGCTGGTCGTCCGCGTGCGCGGTGCCGCGCTCCACCGCGAGCAGAACGTGGGCGGCCGCGATGCGGGCCGGGGCGATAGTGGCGGTTGCGGGCATGGTTCTGATCAAGACTACGCTGCGGGCTGGTGCAAGACCCCCTACGCGGGATTCCTTTCTCCCGACATGGCTCTTAGGCCAGCAATCGCCAGTGTGGCCCTTCCGTAAAGAAGGGCCACGTGCACCTTCACTCGGCGGCGCAGCTTATCGGGAGAAAGGAACCGGCGGCCACTCACGTGGCGGGTCTTCTTTGAGGCTGACCCTGCGGATTCCGCAGCCCTTCCGTTGGTCGGGATCAGGTCAGGCGTTTGCCGATGATGTCGGAGTGGCCGCGGAGAAAGTCGGCCGCGGGGATGGCTCGCTTGCCTTCCAGCTGAACTTCGAGCAGAGAAACTGCGCCCTCGGCGCAGGCCGCGTGGAGCGCGCCGTCCACCAGAAAGAGCGTACCGGGGGCGTGTTCCTTGTGAGTTAAGAAGGGCGGACCCATGCGCGTGACAGTGAACTTTCTCCCATCAAGCAGCGCCCACGCACCGGGCCAGGGCTGGAAGCCGCGCCAGCGGTTGTAGGTTTCCCATGCCGGCCGCGCAAAGTTGATGCGCCCGTCCTCCCGGGTCAGGATCGGCGCGTGAGTTGCCGCAGAGTGGTCCTGCGCGACCGGCTCGAGCGTAGCGGCGGCGAGACCGCGCAAAGTGGACACAACCAGCGGTGCGCCAAGAACGGCGAGTTCGCGAAAGAGGTCGGCCGCGGTTGCGTCCGGTGCGATCGGGATGGCCAACTGCTCGAGAGTGGGGCCGGTGTCGAGGCCTTCTTCCAGCAGCATGGTGGTCACGCCGGTCGTCGGCTCGCCATTGGCAACAGCCCACTGGATCGGCGCCGCGCCCCGGTACTTCGGCAGCAGCGATCCATGGAGATTGATGTTGCCGAGCGGCGGGAGCGTCAGCATCCACGGCGGGATAATGCGGCCGTAGGCGACGACCACGATGGCGTCCGGGGCGACGGCCTCAAGCCGAGCGCGCAGCGCTTCGTTGGTGCGAAGCTTTTCGGGCTGGTCTATGGCAAGGGCAAGACCGTGCGCGAGCGCCCACTGTTTGACCGGCGAGGCGAGCAGCTGCATGCCGCGGCCACTGGGCCGGTCGGGCTGGGTGAGCACAAGCGTGACCTCGTGGCCGGCGGCGACCAGGGCATCGAGGGTAGGCACGGCAAACTCGGGAGTGCCGCAGAAAACCAGCCGCAGTGGACGCGCCGAGCCCTCAAACGGCATGGTCACGCGAGCGCTACCATGCGCCGTCGCGCTGGAGCTTGCGGATGCGGCGCAGCAGCAGGTCGCGCTTGAGCATGGACACGCGAGAAAAGAAGAGAATGCCGTGCAGGTGGTCAATCTCGTGCTGGAAGGCGCGGGCCAGCAGCTCCTCGCCGTCAAACTCCTGCCACTCGCCCCTGGTGTTTTGCGCGCGCACGTGCACTTTGGATGAACGCGAGACTTTCTCGCGAATATCGGGAAGCGAAAGGCAGCCTTCTTCTTCGTACTGCCGCCCTTCGCGCGCGGTGATCTCCGGGTTGATCAGGACGAGCTTCTCTTCGGGCGTTTTTTGAAAGCTGAGATCGATGACGGTGATCTGCTTCGACACGCCGATTTGCGGCGCGGCGAGGCCGATGCCCTTCGCCGCGTACATGGACTCAAACATGTCATCGACCAGCGTTTGCAGCTCCGCGTCGAACGCGGTCACAAGCTCAGCTTCGCGCTGCAGCACGGGATCGGGGTACTTTACGATTTCTCGGATCATGAGGTCTGGCTTTTGCTCTTCCCGCGGCGTTCTGACCTAGTACGCTCGAATCTGTTCAATGTAACCGTTGTAGTTACGTTTGGTTTCCCGCAGCGAGTCGCCTCCGAACTTCTCTAGCAGCAGGCGCGCGACCGCGAGCGCCACCATGGCTTCCGCGGCTACACCCGCCGCCGGCACCACGCACACGTCCGAGCGCTCGTAGGCGGCTTTGGTTTCTTCGCGGCCCTCATAGGTGACTGAGGCCAGCGGACGGCGAAGCGTGGAAATGGGCTTCAGGTAGCCGCGCACCACGATGTCTTCGCCGTTCGAGATGCCGCCCTCGACGCCGCCGGCGTTGTTGCGCTCCCGCGTAAAGCGGGTGTGGCGGGCGCCGTTCGGCTCCGCGGCGTCCCTATTGAGTTCCCAGTCCAGGCCGGCGTACCCGATGGCGTCGTGAACCTCAGACCCGAGCGACTCGGCTGCCGTGACACCGCGCCCGAGCTCAACAGCCTTGACCGCCTGAAGGCTCATCACCGCCTGGGCAAGCAGGCCGTCAAGCCGCTCGTCCCAGTTGGCGTAGGTGCCCAGGCCGGCCGGCGCACCATGCACCATTACCTCAAAGATGCCGCCGATGGAGTCGCCCGTGCGCAAGGCCAGGTCGACCTCGGCCTTCATGCGTTCTTCCGCTTCGGGATCGACGCAGCCGAGCGTGACCTCGTCTTTTTCGGCAAGCGCGGCGATTTCAGGCCAGGCCGCATCGCGCCCAAGCTCGGCGCGGCCGACGCGCACCACGTGCGACAGCACATGGATGCCGAGCTCAGCCAGCAGCGTTTTCGCCACGGCCCCGGCGGCGACGCGCGCCGTGGACTCGCGGGCGGAGGCGCGCTCGAGCACATAGCGGGCATCGCGGAAGTCATATTTGAGCGAGCCCGCCAGGTCGGCGTGCCCGGGGCGTGGGGAAGCAACAGCCTTGTGCTTTGCAGGGTCGCCCGGGCCGACGGGGAGAATATCGCGCCAGTTTTCCCAGTCGCGGTTGGCGATGAGCATGGAGATCGGCGAGCCGATGGTCGCGCCGTGGCGGATGCCGGAAAGAATGTGCGCGGTGTCCTGCTCGATGCGCATGCGCCCGCCGCGTCCATAGCCCTGCTGGCGGCGCCACAGCTCGCGATTGATGGAGGCGCCATCGATAGGCACACCCGCCGGCATTCCGGAAACGAGGGCGACGAGCGATTCGCCGTGGGATTCGCCTGCGGTTGAGAAACGAAGCATAAGTGTTCTCTCGATTGTACCGGGGTGGCTTCGGCAAGCAGCTACGGTAAGGGGGCTCGCCCGTGGAGCAGCGCTGTGCGGCCGCGTATTTGCCCTGTGTGTTTACACAGACGCTCTTCGGAAGACATACTGGCGCGCATGGATGTCGAGCAGGCGCGCAAGTTCCTGGCCAAGCTGCCCCACGTGGCCGAGACCATGCAGTGGGGCGCCAATCTTGTGTACTGGGTTGGGCCGAAAGAGATCGGCGGCAGGATGTTTGCGCTGATGAACCTCGACGAGCCGCGGGAGGCACGCAAGCCGGTGCCGGTGCTCGCCTTCTACGCCGGCAAGGAGCGGTACCACGAGCTGCTGGAGTTGGAAGGCGTGCTGCCTGCGCCGTACTTCGCGCGGGCGCACTGGATCGCGCTAGAGAACTGGAATGTCTTTCGACGGCCCGCGCTGGAGGAGCTTCTGACGCAGGCCCATGCCGGGGTAGCCGCGAGACTGCCGCGGCGGACCCGCGATGCACTGGCCGAGTCCGCGAAAAAAGCTTAGCTGTCGCCTGCCAGGTAGGCGCGGGTGTCGAGCAGCGGGCGCTCGAGCGAGCGAACATAGTCGGTGGGCTCGGCCGGCGAAGCGCCCCCGGCAAGCGAGCGCGCAAACTCCGAGCGCAACGTCTGCATCTTGGCTTCCAGGTCGTCAAGGTAGTGGAACAGCAGCGCTTCGGCAGTCATCGGCAGCTTGGGCGAGCCGAATTCAAGCCGCCCATGGTGCGAAAGCATGATGTGCAGCAGCAGCGTACGCAGGCGCGGCGGGAAGTCGGGCAGCAGTGCAAGCTTCGCATCGATCATGCCGGCGCCGATGGTGATGTGGCCGAGCAACTGGCCTTCGGTCGTGTAGCTGAAGCTGGTGCCCCAGCGCAGCTCGTGGAGCTTGCCGATGTCATGGAGCATCGCGCCCGCGAGCAGCAGGTCGCGATGGACCTCAGGGTAGTGCCCGGCGGCAAGCTCGCATAGATCGAGGAGCGAAACGATGTGCTCCAGCAGCCCGCCGATCCAGGCGTGGTGGAGCGCCTTGGCGGCTGGGGCTTCCCGCAGGGCCGCGGCAATCGCGGGATCGTCGAGAAAAAGCACGAGCAGCGCGCGAAGGTGCGGTTCGGTGAAGCTTTCGACGTAGGCGGTCAGCTTCGCCCAAAGGGCGTCGATGCTGTATGTGGT
>CAXTMW010000145.1:654-9769 GCA_964245455.1 uncultured Acidobacteriaceae bacterium | reverse complement strand
GGTGCAAGCAAGGCTGACGGAGTGATTCACTGTGCCTTCGACTTGGATTTCGCCAACTTTGAAGAAAGTAGCGAGACTGAGAGGCTGGCGATCGTGGCTTTGGGCGTTTCGCTTGCAGGCTCTGATCGTCCTCTCATTGTCAGTTCAGGACTTGGTCTCGCATCACCGATTCGTCCGATCACAGAGGATGTCGATGCGCCCGCCGTCTCAACATCACCTCGCGGTCCCGAACAGGCCGTACGTTCATTGCGTCAACAGGGCATCAATGCCACGATCGTGCGGCTCCCCCAAGTTCACAACACAGTCAAACAGGGCCTCATCACAACCCTCATTGGTGTAGCGCGCAGAACGGGAACCTCCGCATACGTGAATGAGGGATTTAACCGCTGGCCGGCCGCGCATGTCACAGACGTTGCCCGTCTTTATAGGCTCGCCCTCGAAAAAGGGGAAGCCTCCACTTACCATGCGGTCAACGAAGAAGGAATTCACCTTAGGGATATTGCAGCCGCCATTGGCCGGGGCCTTAGAGTTCCGATCACCTCTATTTCATCGGAAGAGGCACAAGCCCGATTTGGTCGTATCGGCGGATACGTAGGCATGGATCTTTCCGCGTCGAGCGCTTGGACTCGGGAGCGACTCGGTTGGACATCGGCCGGGCCTGGGCTTCTGGAAGATCTCGACCGTATGCGCTATTTCGACAACTCAGGTTCCTGACGCGAGATCGTCTTGCGTCGACTCAATGCCAGGGGTGAAAGTCTTGACTGTCGATTTCAGGCCAATGCGCTCGTCCGGAACTGCGCGAGTGCGGCTTTCAGGCGATGAGCTCTCGCTGATCGCCACAGTCCCGAGGAATCGGGCACATATCGCCGAAAAGTATAAGCTGCAGAATGGTGACGTGCCCCGACGGCCACAACGGCTCGACCTTGCCGCAGAGGGCGCGGATTACCCTTTGCTCCAAGACTAGTCCAGGGCGTTCAAGAACTCGGGCAGCGCGTCGATGGGGATCACCTGCTCTGCGAAGCCCTCAGCATGTTGCATCGGCACGATCTTGCTAGATATCAGCAGAGAGCGGATCTCGGCTGGCTCTCGGCCGATGACGTATCGAAGCCGCGAACCATTGTTCTTAACCCACGCGGCCCTGCGAAGGTGCTTCCACAACTCGTCGCCATGCTTGCCCTTGAACCGTCCTAGCTGTTCCACCACTTCCGTAATCGTGCGCGCGAAGGAGAGGTCCTTGCATTCGCACACAAAGACGGTACCGTCTTTTTCGGCAACGACATCGATATCGCCAGCGGCTTGATCTCTTGGACATTGAAGCTGGCTCATTTCAATCTCATTCCAGGCGTTCCAGCCAGCCTCCCTAAATCCGGAGGCGACAGACTTGTTGAACTCTAAGCCGCTTGCGGCATTCGCAGAACCTACGTACCTACGCATTAACGGTGTGGTGAAGTATTCAGGTTCAAATGATCCTGTAAACACCTCTGAAACGACATGCCGGAAAGAATCTTCGCAAAACCCAGGAGCGTAGGCGACTTCTGCATCGTTCAAGGCAATGAGCGGACGATTCATCACAGATAGTTTCCTTTTGTAGCGCCAAGGCCACCAGTCCTTGGAACGGAATGGCGGAGTAACCACCGTCCAATCAGGCCGCGCTGGCAATACAAAGTGCCGGAAGAGACCGTCGATCTCCGCTTTTGAATAGCCCTGTGTGCTCAGACGAGCACGGAGATACTCTTTGGAGCGAACAATCACATTCCGCTGTTGCTGGTGAGCGTCTTCCGCGAGAATCGTAGCAACGTCGGCTAGCCGTATAGGAGAGATTCCGTACTCGTCTAGGAAAGCATTGAGGAATGTCTCCCCGAAGACTTCGACTTCTGTTTTGGAACCTCGCTTTGGTTCTTCAAGATGCCGTTCGTAGCGCGCGACGTCGGACTCATGAGTGATTTCGAAATGGCTTGACATGTACGGTCTCATCAAATCGGAGAAATCTGAAGCCAGACGAACGTCGCCTGCCAAACCCAACCTCACCCAAGGCGGTATTGCGTCCGCCCGCATGGCGTCCGCTTCTTGAGCTGTCGCCGCCAACTGGAGCACCTGCGCACACAGATGGTCGATGTCTTCTTGGTTGGCTTCTCTGCCGCCAGTCTCGGGGCAAGTGCAAATCGCCGTTTCAATCAGCAAGCGATTCGAGATTTGCGTCCGATCCATCTTCTGGCGAACGGAGAGTGATGCGGAAAGAACATCTTCGCGGTCTTTGTGCAGAGCGGCGACAGCTCGTCTTGTGCGAGTCCAGTTGTTTTGCTCCGCCATGACGGCCTCGTTGTTGCTGAGGCAACGGATCACAAGGGAACGGCGGTCCAATCCCTCCAGATCTCGTTTGCATCGCTGCCAGAAAGCGTCGACGATCTTCTTGAGACAATCATTCGCTTCATCCCGACCTTCAATCAACATCGGGCCGGTGAATCCTGCCTCATACGAAATGTCAGAGTCTGCAAAGTGAGTATCTGCGTCTCCCAGGAGATGAAAGTCATCTTCCGCAAACTCTCTGAGATAGTCCCGGTGATCTGACGCTACGATCGTGTGCATGTGGCGCTCGTCCGGAGAAACCTGGAGAGCCGCAATCTCTGCCTCGACTTCAGCGGTCGAAAGGGGTTTGCCGCCGAGGAGTGCGGCACCGGACACGAAAGACCTCGCCAAGAGCATTTCTGCGTGATTCTCAGCGGAGCGGCCCATCGTCACGAACGCGGCAGGAATCTTCACGGTGAATCCGTGCGTGTCAATTTCGATCGCAAATTCTGTTACAGGAGCGATGGACTCCAAGGCGCTCATCGACCAGTCTTTGATCGCTGCCACGCCAGACACATCGAGGGTGATAATTGGGTTCTGTGAGACTGGGGTGCGGAGCTGCTGTTCAGCAACAGCGGCGACACGGGCCATCCAGATGTTCGCCGTCTCCCAAACCTTCATGAGGTAGAGTCGGTCTGCATCGGGGTAGAGTCGTGCATTGCAATCGATCCACCAAGTCCTCTGGGGTGTAACGATGGCGCCCGCAAGAAGGCCTTGAGCGGCAGAGTCGGGCGCGCCGTACCGCAGACTGAGTTGGTCGTCCTTGAAGTAAGAAAGAGGATTGACGCGACAGACGGTGACCCAGCTTTGAGAATCTGGTCGGTAGGCCGCGTGGGTATCAAGCCGCAGTCTTGCCATTTCCCGAAAGTGAAAGACTTCGCCACAGAAGATGGGAGTAAGCAGTGGGCCTGGTTCTGTCGCTCCACCGGGAATGAGGCGGTAGTCGTCATTCATCCACGAAGCGTAGAGAATCGCATCATCCGGGGCCATGTACTCGATCTGTCGATTGGACAGGGTGTCCCTTTGTTTCGACAGCTTCCAGAGCATACTTTCCCAATTTCGTTCGAGCCATTGGAGACGTTCGAAATCGTACAAAGACCAAGCCTGCAAGAACCAGTCCGGTGGAAGATCCGTTGGGATCGCTACTTCATAGGCTCGGCCCACCCCCAGCATCACCACTAGTGTGAAGCCGTTCACGTAATCACTGCGCTTCGAAAGAATGGTAGCCGCATTGCGGATGTGATCCGCGACTACCGAACTCGATTGACGCGTCGTGTCGAAGCCGTCCTTAACCACATCTCTCATGTCGTCGTGAAGCAGTATGAGATGAAAGTAACGATTGTGATCGAAACGCAATACCACGTCGGACACGCCTGCAGGTCGCGGAAGAGCATTGAGACGTTGCTCGTCTGCAACGACCGTTTCGGCTCCGAAATGCCTTCGCGCGTCGTCAAAAAGGCGGCCTCCCTGATGACGGTTCAACTGGTTGTTGAATCCCCGAATCATGTTTCTGGCATTCAGTTCACGAAGGGTGAACTCGATAAGAGCGTCGGCAACCGAAGCTGGGAATATCAGCAGGTATGCATCTCCGAGGCGAAGAAAAACCTGCTGACGGCTACGGATCAGCGTCGAGTGGACCGCATCTTTTCGAAGCTCGTCTAGGGTGAACGAGAAGGGGTGCAGATCACTCGCAAAGGTACTTAGGGTAGGGAAATCCGCCGCAGTGAACGTTTGTATTAGGACCAGACGCCACAAGGCCTCGTCGGACTCAGGTATAACCACAACCTCGTGAGCGCCTGAACCGGAAGTGAAGCGATCATATCCTCGGCGATTGACGAGTTCATTGGAAATAGTCAGAACGGATTCTGTCGTTGAGATCAAGGACGCCAAGCTGGCTGGGCCTTCCCTAAGCGCATCGAGCACGTCCTGAAGATAGGCATCCGGGCCACTGAGAGAACCATTGAAGATCAGGCGATTGCCCGTATGCGTCCGCACAAGACCAATGGCGAAGTCCTCGGCCGGATCCTCCAAGCGGCCAGCCGGAGATCTAGCAATCGATCTGTTCAACCATCGATCTAGGTCCGCAATGGACGGAATCTGAGTCCCTTTGCAGGCAAGCGAAGCGAGCAGAATTAGCGTGTTGATTCGATAAACCAACGTGTGGTTTTCAGCCAGACTTGCCAGAGCAGCGGATGCAGGAATGACTTTTTCTGGGTCGTAGTTCTGCAACTCTGTGGTTAGGTCCTTGAGATCAGGGCGCAGATCACTGATGCGCAGAGCGCCCGGCGAAGGCTGGGATTGAACGTAATCCAGGAACGATGAGAGATCAGGGGGCAAAGCTTCGGGAGCGGCCATAGAGCCACCATGACATTTCTTCCGTTTCTTTCCGGACCCACAGGGGCATGGCTCATTCCGACCAATCTTCTTTTTCGTCAATCGAGAGCCTCAACCAGTCAAGTTCGTGCCGCGAGAATTGCAGCCGTCGTACTTCACATCAGCGAACGAGACAGTCGAGAACACAAGATCGACAAGAGGAACCATACCGCTCGCACATGCATTCTTTAGCCGAATGTTGCTTTTCTCGAGACCGTTCCCCGTGTCTATCACTTTATGCGGACGATCTGCATGTTCAAGAGTCTCCTGCGCAGTGTTCCGCATGGGAACCGAGACGTTCTTGTAGAGTATCGTGGCGTCAATCTTGCGTTGATACAGATTGGAAAATCGTTTCGGGCGTTATCGCCGATGCAGAGCTGGAAGAAGATGCAACACATACTGTTTACGTCCAAGGAGTGGCTCCGCCCTATAGGGCTCCGAGGATTGACTGCCTCATTTGGCGGTATCAGGCCTTATCACGATTCGACACCTCCTGAGAATAGGCAGCCGAAACGGTCGTTGACTGGCTCCTCCAGGTTTTGCTTGCAACACAGGTAACGCTCGGTGGTCAGGACGGAGGCATGCCCAGGAGGAACTGTATTTGCTCCAGTTCGCCGCCATTCACATGGCAGAGCTTTGCGCAGGTACGCCTGAGGTCGTGAGGGGCGATGTGGTCGAGCTCTAGCTGCTGAGCACAACTCCGGACTACGTACCAGATGACGTTCTCCGAGGTGCCGGTTCCCCAGGACGTTCCGTGACGGCTCACCGCCCTGAACACTCGTCCCGTCGTGACCGATGCAGCCGTCAGCCATCTGTCCACGGCATCCTTCACCCAGATCGGCATCGGAACTGTCCGGACATGATTGCCCTTGCCGACAAGGTCTACAATTGCCCAGTGTCCTTGTCGGATTTGAATGTCTTCCTTTCGCAGGCTCGACAGCTCGGCTCGGCGTAGACCACAGCCAAGCAGGATCGAAATCATCGCCACGTCTCGGACGCTGCGCAAGCCCTCGCCGTTCGACTTCTCAAGTAGTAACCGAGCCTGCTCTCGGTTGAGCCAGTTACCTGCCCGGCAGCCCAGTTGCTTGACTCCCTTGACTCGCCTGATGCCAGCAGCAAGTTTCCGGACTCAGCAGACCCGAATCCGCAGCCTCGTAGGCGAGCCTCCTGACCGCGGCAAGCCTTTGGTTGATCGTACCAGCGGCTAATCCGAGCGATTCCAGGTGGAGGCGGAAGCGGAGAACGACCGTTCGATTCAAGGCAAGTCTTGGTTCGGAACAGTACCAAGCGATGAACTGCTCCATCGCAAACTTGTAATTGCGCCTTGAGCGCGGAGAACTCAGGCTGTTCAACACTGAGCCTTTCGCATGATCGAGATCCGGCAGCCGGAGAACGATCCTCTGAGAGATTTGCTTCTTGGCGCTTTTGGGCATACAGGCGGCCTCCTCTGCCGCAGACGTGCGCAGTATTTATGCGCCTTCCCGAGGAGCCCAAACCAGTAGGCTAGATGAGCGCCCAGGCGATTTTGCGTCAAGCGAGCCGCATCATTCGCTACGGATGACGCGAAGCAGGAGGAGTGAGGCAGCCCAGCATTTGGCGATGCCCAAGACTTTGCCGCTGCCTACAATGCCGGCACAAGGGTGCGCTACATGCTCGCGGGCCTTATGAAGAAGCTTCTGAACCTTCCTTATGCTCCCACGGTTCCATGAAGACGAACACCTGACGGCAGACCGAGCGATCTCCGAGATCAGATAAGCGCTGATCGTCTTTCCAATCGATCTCACCGCCCGATGCCCACACGAGTGCGGGATGCTCGTTCGGCATGAGCGCAACCAGCTTGGGCGCAAGTTCGGGTGACCGGTCGCTGACGACGCGAATCAGCAAAAGAACAAGCGCGCGCCGCTTAGGGTTGGCAGCAAGCGCGATGGCAGCGTGAAGGATCGCTTCCTCACTGCCACCGGCAGCAAGCACGAGTGTCAACGGCGCGGCTACCTCCGGAGGCTGCGTGCTGAGCAAATCTGGAGCGATCTTTGCGACCACATCAGCGTCTATCGACCCACAGGCCGATAGGAAGCTACCCGCAGCTTGTCCACGGAGAAAGTACCGGCCGGGCCCTATCGCCAGCTCAAAAAGCAACTGCTGGCCATCCGCTCCAGCATGGGTGGCAAGAACGTCGAAAATTTTCCCTTTAAGGAAGATGTCATCCGAAGAGATGGCCAACTCCAAGAGCTTGCTCGAACTCTTGCGAGACAAAACGGGGTACCCCTTCATTGCCTCCACAGCGGCTCTTGCGATTGGGAAGTTCGCCTGGTCATTGGAGTGGTGATACCCAGTCGAGTATTTGTCTCCGGCGAGCTTCATCAAGGTAGGCCAATGCGTGCGGTGGACCTTCTTGGCGAGAAGTTCGCCAAGAGTGCGACGGACGTTCCGTCCTTTATCCGAGACCATTCCGAGGAACCGGGCCGGGAAAGGCGCGTGCACTCCCCCAGCAAGCGCTCGAAGGGCGACAGACCTGACAGCGGCGTACTTGTGCGTCAGAGCCTTCTGAAGAACGTCCGACTGCGCTTCTCGCGCGGCCGCCTGAACGGCCTCGGCTGCGTTATCGTCATCTGTAGCTGTTGTCAGAAGTGCATCAACATCCTCATGCCACGTCGCATCGGCGACTTGTCCCAGGGCTAGGCGGAGACGTCGCATATTCTCCGTGGGCCGCCTGACTGAAAACAGCAGAGTACGAGCCTCTTCGCCCACTGCGGGCTTGCGATCCTCAAGCATTTCGCTGAAGGCCAGACTCAACTCGTTCAAGACGGCCGGCAGTTGATCGATTGCAACGGACGCGTTAGGCTCAGGCTCCTTACGGCGCCGCGAAAAGTGCGTTCGTTGAGATCGATCCTTGGCAAGCTGAGAAAGATCGAGAGCAATCTCGATAAGACGGACGCTATTGCCACTTGCCTGAAGTTCAGCAAAGATAACATCGAACTCGCTCGGCGCGAACAGGAGGAGACAACTGAGTGCGGCGATGCGGGCTTTGCCTGATTTGCTGCCTTCTTTGATTCTGGCCAGTAAATCGGGCAGAAATGCGCCGTCCCAGACAAGTCCTACCAGGTGCCACAGATCGTCTTCGTGCCATGAGTTCAGCGTCAAATTGAAGAGGGCGCGCAACTCGTTCTTATTGACTTTCACTTCCGGTTCGCTTGCGGGTTCCTCATCGTCATCAAACAGGGGGCGTTTCAGATCGTCCTGGAAAACAGTGAGCCAGTACCAGCCGAAGCTATCGCGATGGACATGCTCAGCTATCTGCTGCCACCTGCCAAGCTTGTGAAGCTTGCGGACATAGGCTTTCAAGAGCTCGCCTGCGGTGTAGCCCTCCTCTGAATCGCTGATGTAGTCGGCGTACTCATCGCTGTATTCTCCGTTCATTAGCCTGAGATGGAGCTCCTCTTGTTCTGCCTTCTGTTTGGGCGTTTGAACAAGGACCTTCACCGCTTCGTTCACTACGTTCACGTAAGCGGCTAAGTCTTCGAGAGCGCCTTCCGCGATCGGGTCGTCGTTGTGGGTCACGCCGTACCCAACAATTTCGAGTGCCGCGTCTAAGAACGCTTGACTCAGGTTCGGAGCGAGCCGCAGGAGGTCGTGCGCAAAGCTATCGTAGTAGCGGCTACGTGACCAAGGAAGCACTTCTCGAATGAAGCGCTCCAAGAGCGGCTTCGTTGTCGGCGCAGCGCGGTGGCGTGCATACCATGCATCGTCGTGTTTCGGATTTTCCCAGCTGTCCAGGAAGACCCCACGGCGGATCGAGCTCGAAAGCAGGTACCGGGCTACTTCTGCTTGGGTGCTTGCTGATGACCCTGCCGCAGCGATCAACTCAAGCGCAGCATCGAGTTTGTCTGGTGGATTCAAGAGGTTCGCTTCGAGCCAAGAATCGATTTGCTGAACCGCTCCAGCGGAGAACCTGAGTGCGATCTTGCTGTCCTTCGGAATGGCCGCAATCAGGTTGGCGGATGCTCTCAGCCCCCAGCTTTCATCCTCTTTGAAAGCCAGCCAGACGTTAATCAATGAACGAAAAGCCTTGCCTGCAACCAGCCTGTCAGTTGCAAGTGCTTCTCGGATCCCCGACTCGACCCGCGGGTGGTAGTACGTCACGATCTCGCCAGCTTGCTTAAGATTACGCGCTGCGACGAAGAACAGTACCAGAGGCATGACGCCTCGGTCCCAGTCCGAGCTCTCGTCAGACAGAGCATCCTCGATTTCAATCACTCTCGATGTCTTGAATCTGTCAGCCACTTTCAGCAGCGCCCAAATCACGGCGGCTGCTCGTGTGTCACTGCGCGCGCGAATCTGCTCGATGACTGTTTTCTCTATCGAATTCTGGTGAGCCAAACGAATTGCTTCTTCAACC
>CAXTMW010000145.1:0-644 GCA_964245455.1 uncultured Acidobacteriaceae bacterium | reverse complement strand
TATTCAACCTGAGCACTCGTGTTGCGGAACTTTTCACGATCTATGGTTGAAACGGCATCAAAGAACTTCTGAATCTCGAGCGGCGTTTCAAGTTTTTTCAGGACTTCGTTTCTGGACCGCCCTATTCCATCTTGCAAATCCCAAGATAGCTGCTCTACACGCAGGTCATAAATCTGCCGACGCTGCGGTGCACTGTAGTGTTCCGGCTCAAGCGGCACAAGCCAAGGTGTGACCACCTTAAGGACGGCAGCCTCCTGCGCGACGTCTCTCCGTGTAGTAGCTATGATCATCCGATTGGCTGTCGATGCCGAGAGGAAGCGGTCGAGCTGATCGTTCCAGGGACGGCTTTTCGGATCAAAATCGGCTTTGCCCCATGGGTCTTCAATGTCATACAGAACGGGTGAAGGCGTCTGGTCGGCGTCGAGCTCCTGCGGCCCAAGCAGGATAGGCTTATGCGCCAGGTTCGGCATCTCTTCCCGCAGCTCCTGGTAAAGCATACGAGTCGCCCAGGTTTTTCCAGTTCCGGAAGGGCCGATGATGATCGCACCATGCTGATCGCGCATCGCTTGACGCAACGCATCCCAATTTGTGGGTTTTACGTATAGCTCCAGTTCGGCCCGGCTCGCGAGGCATCCTCCGTGATC
>CAXTMW010000144.1:0-9782 GCA_964245455.1 uncultured Acidobacteriaceae bacterium | reverse complement strand
ATCCAAATGGTACTGTGGACGTGCCTTTCCGAGGTGCTGAGAACACCTCGGATCGCGGCGCGAAAACTCTCCCGGATTGGAGAAACAGAACGTCGCATGGATAGTAAGGTCGGACTCAAAAAGTATATCGCGATCGACGGGAAATGGCGCCTCGTGCCGGTGCTTTAGGTGAACAGTCAGCCAAGGCCGGATACGGTGGTCATCGGAGGAAAGCCTGTCAAGCACAAGCTCAGCGGGACCTTCTACCTCGATTGGCGCGAGGACGGCAAGCGCGTTCAGAAGCCGTGCGGTACCGGAGGAAGAGAGGCGCTCGACGCGTGGCGCACCAAGGTCGCGGCGCAACTCGACCCCGAGGCGATCGCGGATGAGGGTGCGGAACCGGATGGCCGGGCCACGATCGACGACGAGATCGCTTTCTTTTTGCGAGGCGTCAGGGCATCGAAGGCCGTGGCTACCTATCAGGCATACGAGCGCGATCTCCGCTGGTTCCGAAAGCACTGCTCGAAGTCTTTCGTCGCCCAGGTTGGAGATCGCCCTTGTCGACTCGTTCCAAACGATCGAAAGCTCGGAGGGCGCAAGCACTCCAAACTATCACCTCTTCTCTCGTCCCACCATCAAAGGGCGTGGTTCGGAATGAGCAAGACGGCTACACAGGCGTCGTTGCAACGACGGAGCTAGATGCGCCTCACTTCCCGATAGACGACTAGACGACTATTTCAGCACTGGGTTGATGTTGTTATTGCTGTGACGTGCATTATCCAAGGTCTCGCCTTCACCTACCTCGCCGACCACATAACAGTATTATTGAATGGTATTTCACGTCATGACCTATCCAGCGCAGTTGTGCAACAAGAGCTAGGTCAATGTCTCCTGTGTTTCGCTATTTCTCATTCGAATTTTCCAAATGTACATTACGGCGGCCATTTCATATTCGGAGTGGGTGCTGTCGTTTTCAGACATTGTGACGGTGTTTGTGGTCGACCTTCTTGAATACTTCCTGTTTTCTGCTTTAGGACTGAAGCCGTTCAATCCCAGCAGAATTCAGTTTCGAGTGGCGATTATCACAGGTCTTGCCTCAGCAGCGCACCTCTACGTCCTCGCGAGATTGTCAACGATGAGGGCTTTCAGAGAACCCACGCCAGTCCGGACAGTCGAGAAGCTTCTCCAGCTCATAAACTGTTTGCTCGCGTTCGCTGTTTGCTTAACCTCTGTTTCCATATGGCGGAAAGGCTATTCGGCCACCTCACGCACCCCGCTCATTGCTGCAGCAGTAGAGACGATCCTCATCTTCCTGGATGTCGCAATCTCAGTTCGGGTAAGTGTTGCGAATGCAGCTGAGACTTCGGCCGCTTTTGCGTGGTTGAATCGTAGAAGCGCTAGCAAGCTTAACTAGAGAACGATGTGCTATGCCAGGTAAGTCGCGATCCGCACCACCTGACAATCCTCTTATCGGACAAGTTGAACATCATACAAGCGTCCGAGAGGACGCCATTTATAGCGTGCGGGCACTATATGACATACGGCTCTTTGTTTAGGACGCGCGCTCTTCGAACAGCCGCTCGTCGATAAACTCTCGTTAAGCCGCATTAGCGAAAGTGATCCGGCGTACCCGCACAAACGAACGTTTTCGACTGGTTCTGCAGCTAGTACGGTTTGCTGAAGGAGACTGGCGCCAAATCGCTCATAAGCCAATGTCGTAATCAAACCCTCGCCTACCTGCCTTTTTGCTGTGACTTCCAGTGCCTGCTGTTTGCTCGCTCCATACGCGAGGCGAAGTCGCAGGTCGACGCCGAAAAGCCGGCTTGCGCGAGCTTTGCTGCTGCCGTCCGAAAACTCAACGGATCGGCTCGAAGACGGCCAGGCGTGGCGCTGCAAGCACACCCGCATAGCCAACGTAAACCCGATGCGTTGCCGGATCAACGGCAAGCGTATGCGCTCCATAATGCGTGTCTATCGTATCGAGAACGCTTAGGGAATCCGGTGAGTCCAGCGCGAGCACGGTTGTTTTGCCTGCAACGCCGGCCGTGTACACACGCTGCAAACCGCTGTCGAAAGCGATCGAATCCGGCTGGCCTCCAACCGGCTGCGTCGTGAGCACCCGATGCGCATTCATATCGAACAGAGCGGCCTTTGCTGTTCCCGAGCAGGGGATGCTGAGCCTGCGATGGGCCTCATCGAGGGCTAAGCCTGACGGTGCCTGGCAGCCGGGAAGCGGCCAGCGGCCAACGATCGAGCGCGTGGGAAGATCAATCGCAATCACCTGGTCTTTGTCCTTCAGATTCTGAAACAACAGCTTCGTCTTCGGGTCTATCTGCGCGTACTCCGGCTTGCCGCCCAACGTAATTTTCGCGACAACAACCTGCGTCGCCGGGTCAAGGAGTGTGCCTGTGTGTGAATCGCCGCTGGCTACATAAATCAGTTTGGTCTCAGGGTCGTAATGGATCCCATCCGCGTCGTCGGGAACCGGGATGCTGTTGATCAGCTTCATTGCCGCTGGATCAAACACATCGACCGTGTTCGCCTCGCTGCGGGTCACAAACCCTAGATTGCTGACCGGATCGATCACCACGCCGTGCGCCTCAGGTTTGCCTGCCAGGACCTGCAAGTCCGTTGGCAACGCTGCGCTTCCGAGCGTGAGGCGGCTCACGTTCCCTGAACGCTCGTCGGCTACGAAAAGCCGATCGCCGTCGATCGTAATGTAGTCAAGAACATTAAGCGTGCCGGACTTAGGGAGCGGAACATACCCGAGGAAGAGCAAGCTACTGTTCTTGGAAGGCGTCCCGGGATACACCAGCGATCCAAGGTAAGCCCCGCCGGCGATAAGAGCCAGAACCACGCACGACCCAATGATCTTGACCATTTTGTTTCCCATCGTCAGGGAAGCTCCTGTCTCTCAGATGAACCTGAGGCATCATTGCACGCCTTCCTGAAGCGCACCTGACGGGGCTTAAGGGCAATGCCTTAGAAGATAGCCTTTAACCCGAGTTGAATTTGCCGGGAAGGCGTATTGGTACTGGCGATCACGCCTGCTGTTGCGCTCACCGGGGGCGCTGCAGTCGGCGTGCTCGGCGCGTCGAAGACATCGGTGTTTGCCGGGGGCGAAAAGTTGGTGTGGTTGATGACGTTGAAGAACTCTGCCCTGAATTGCAATCTGACCTGCTCGCCTGCCGCCGGAATGTCGACGTTCTTGAACACGGAACTGTCAAGCTCGAGTAGGCCCGGGCCGGTGAGTATGTTGCGCCCGGCATTCCCGAGCAGCCCGAGAGCCGGCGCGGCGAAGCACTGCGTTTTGATGTAGTTGTTCGGATTGCCCGCATTGATGAGCGAGGAGCAGCCCGGGCCCCCGAGCCGGTCCGGGTAATCCTGCAATCCACCTGAGCCTAAAGGATCGCCGGCGCTGCCGTAGGTCGGGGTAAACGGGACGCCGTCGCTCGCCGAGAAGATGCTGCCAAGCTCCCAGCCTTGCGAAAACCAATTGGCTACGGGCGAGCGCATGTGCGCCTGCGGCAGCTGACCAAAGCCGCTGACCACCAGCGCGCGGTCGATGTTGAAGTCAGAGGGCCCGCGCCCTCGCGCCGGTGCAAAGAACGGCAGCGTTGAAACCGAGTTGGAAAAGGCATCCGGAGCGAGACTCGACGATGTGTCGTCGATGGCTTTGCTCTGCGTGTAGGAAACCTGAAACTGCAGCCCATGGCTCAGGTTCTTGTGTAGGCCCACTTGGAGGGCGTCGTAGTAGGAGTCGCCGCGCCAGTCGAAGCCGCGGATGGCGCCGTAGTTGGGATTTACAAGATTGCCGCTCCCGATTGGAAGTGGCCACTGGTAACCCCGGGCAGTCACGGTTGGCAGCACTATGTTGTATTGATTGGAGTAGTACGGCTGGTGAAGACCTCGATTGCCGACGTAGCCAACCAGCAGCGTTAGATCGGGGGCGAGCTCGCGCTGTACATTCAGGTTCCACTGCATGACGTAGTTGCGTTTAGGGCTTGCCTCCACGTGAACACCAAACTTGGTGTACGGGGACAGGTAGGGCGCCGCATTTGCGTAGAAGGTCCCCGCCGGCAGTGCGCTTCCCAGCACGATGCCGTACGCCGTATAAGGCGCGGCGAACGTTGACGGCAAGATAAAGAGATAGGGCAAGGGCAGCACGTCGTAGATGCCGAAGGCACCATGGACGACGGTTTTTTCGTTCTCAAATGGACTGTAGGCAAAGCCCACACGAGGCTCAAAGTTAAGGTGGGTTGGATTGCTGAAGAAGTTATTGCCGAGCCGCGGACTTGGGTCGCTCAGGTTGAGGAGATTGGAAAGGCGCCCCTTGGACTCGCGAACTACCGTGGTTGTTTCGTACCGAAGGCCGATGTTCAAGGTAAGCCGCGGCATCACGCGCCAGTCATCCTGCACGTAGCCGCCGAACCGATCCTCCTGGAGGTCCCGCGGCGTGACCGCGCCCGCCTGGGGCGCACTGAATAGGTACGGGCGGTTCGTTAGAAAGTTAGTCAGCGACGTGAAAACAAAATCCCCGTCAAGTGTGTTGCGGTTAAAAATGTCCAGGCGCATCAGCTCATAGGCAAAGCCGGCCTTGATGGAGTGCTTGCCGCGATTCAAAAATACATCCTCTCCGAATTGGAAAGAGGTCCAGGCGTAGTTGACGCCGCTGGTCCCTACGCCGCCGCTGAAACCGGTCAATCCCGCCACGCCGACCTGTGCCGCATTTTGGCCTGGAATCGCAGCCAGCGAGGGGTCTTTGGCGGCCGGATTGATCGCCTGTCCCGCTACGTTGTTGACGACTACGTCCCGGTTCAGACCAACCCGAAACGTATTAACAATAGTCGGCGAGAAGGTGTGCGTTTCCTCAATCGTTGCGATCTGCCGCGACGTCTGGCTGAGGAAAAACAGGTCGCTTAGACTGTCAGGGTAAGTGTAGGGCGTGCGGTCGTAAAGGTAATTGCCGGCAACCGAATCGTTTAAGCCCAGCCGGTGATCGATTCGCGCGACAGCAAAGTCCTCCTGAACCACCTGCGGCTGGCTGAACTTGTAAATGCCAACATTGCCATTGCTGCTTGGGGCAAAGCCGGCGTTGGCGATCGGCCAAAAAGGGAGGTATTTGGCCGCAGATGGGTCAACCGCCACAGTGGTCGTTGTACCATCTGCATTGTGCAGAATGCCGGTGCGCGTATCCTGGCTGGGCACAAAGGAAACTCCGCTGCTGCCTTGCGTCTGTCGGATTCCTTCGTAGTTAACGAAGAAGAAGGTGCGGTCCCGCTTAATCGGGCCGCCAAGCGCGCCGCCAAATTGGTTGCGGCTGAAGTCTGGGATCGTGGGCCCGTCAAAAAAGTTGCGCGCGTCCAGCGCGCTGTTGCGCGCGAATTCATAAGCGCTGCCGTGAAAAGCGTTTGTGCCTGAACGCGTAATCGCATTAATGACGCCGCCGGCTTCCCGCCCATACTGTGCGGAGGCGTTCGTCGTGATGACGTTGAACTCGGAGATAGCGTCTACGCCGAGATTGCCCCCGATCACACTGCCGGAATCGTTGGCGTAGTCCTCAAGGCTCGTTCCGTTCAGCAGATAATTATTCTGTTGCGGGCGCGCTCCGGAGATCGTGAGCTGCGTTCCAAAGCCGCGTGACCCGCGGTCCGTCCCGATGGTAAAAGAGCGCTGCGCCAAAACTGTGTCGACGCCGGGTTGCAGCGGCCTGCGAAACAGTTACTTGCTCACTGTGGCCTGAGACATCGAGCGAGATGTCGAGCACCTGCGAAAAGCCGACGGTGAGCGTGATGCCGGAGATGTGCTTAGCCCCGAAACCGGCGGCGCTTGCCTCGAGCGTGTAAGGGCCCGGTGTTAGATTCGGCAGCGAATAACTACCCGCCTTGTTAGTGGTCACCGTATGCACCACGCCCGTTTCGGTGTTTGTAAGGGTAACGGAGCACTGGGCAAGGCGTGCGCCGGAGCGGTCCGTGACATCGCCGGTGATCAGGCCGCCCGAGGTTTGCGCGTTTGCAATGGTTGCGCTTAGCACCAGCGCCGCTGCAAGGAACACAGAAGCGCTTCCCCGGCGTAAGAGGGTGTGCTTACAAGAGCAGCTATTCTTCATGACTCACTCCCCCAGCAGCGCCAGGCCTTCCGGTTGCCTCTGCGCGCGAGGCGTCAAGGCGCAACTGCAAACCGGGGACATGCTGGCAGATATGACTTTAGGAAGGGCAGGTGACGAGGAGGTGAGAGCTGCCTGAAACTCAACTGAAGTTTAGATAAGAGCCTGATGAATGTTAGTCAGCCGCAATCTCCCAATTTCAAGCGCTACGCGCAAGCGTGACTGAAAAGGTAGACCCAACGCCTATCCTGCTCGCAACCGCAATGCGCGCGTGATGCATTTCAGCAATCCAGGACGCAATCGATAAACCCAGACCCGCTCCGCCGGTGTCCCGCTGTCGCGCTTTGTCCGACCGGTAGAATCTTTCGAAGATGAGGGCGAGTTCTTCGTCGGCAATCCCGATCCCCGAGTCCTCGACGAGCAGAACCGTCTCCTCTTCCCGCCGCTGCAAGCTGACGCAAACGCGCCCACCCTCGTGGGTGTACTTCACTGCGTTATCCATCAGGATATGAAACAGCCGCGAGAGCATGGCAGGGTCGCCCACCGCGGCAGCAGGCCCGTCCGGCATGGTCAAAGCAAAATCGATGCACTTTTCCAGAGCGCGCCGCCGTACCTGCTCGCCGGCGCGCTGCACCGGATCGCGCAAGTCGATCACGCCGTGCGCCGGCCGGGGGCGGAACGATCTGCAGGTTCGCGATGGATCGCGACTGGCACAGCCACTGACCTCGGCCATCGGAGATCTGGAGCATTTCGCTGCCCACGGGATCCAGGTCGGGATTGTTCCTGGCTGTTTGAACCAGGATGTTTTCGTCCAGCTCCTCGCGAATCCTGCTTTGATCGAAGCGCGGCACCTCGCGTTTAAGGAATTCTTCTACGCCCGCGATGCGGGTTGCCAACTCTGCATCTACGGTGGCTTCGAGCGCTGCGCGAATACTGGCGAAGGCCGTAATGCCGAAGACCAGCAGCGTAAGAATCAGAATAGAGGAGTACCAGAGCGTCAGCCGGGCGCGAATCGGCAAACTCACTCCCCCTCCGGCGGTCGGAGCCGGTAGCCGACGCCGCGAATAGTTTGCAGCAAGGGAATGGGCCGTCCGTGATCGATCTTGAGCCTGAGATTGCGCATAAAGACGTCGAGGTTATTGTTGCCGACGTTGAAGGAAAAGCCCCAGCCGGCCTCAATCAACGTTTGCCTGCGGACCACTCTCCGGGTGTTCTTCATCAGGAACTCGAGCAGCAGATACTCGATGCGCGTCAGCTCGATTGCCGTGCCTGCGCGGACTACCTCCCGCGTGAGCGGATTCAGCACCAAATCTCCTGCGCGGAGCGTATCGGGCTCGAGCTCCGGGCGCCGCCGCGCGAGCGCGCGCAAACGAGCAAGCAGCTCGGCAAACGAGAACGGCTTGGTGAGGTAGTCGTCGCCGCCATTGTCGAGCCCAGCGACGATGTCGCCCAGGGTGTCGCGCGCTGTGAGGAACAGAATCGGCGTCGGAATCCGCAGCCGCCTTAGCTCCCGCCCCACTGCAAAGCCGTCCATCCCTGGAAGCATTACGTCGAGCAGCAAAATGTCAAATGGGAACTCCGAGGCCATGTGTAGGCCGTCCGCCCCGGTGTGGGCGACCCGAACCGAGTACTCCTGCTCAGCAAGAGCTTTGCGCAGTAGCTCCGCCATCGGCTTCTCATCTTCCACCACCAGCACCCGCGTCATCTCGAACACAACTCCTTCCGTTTCCGCTCGCAGCCATCATCGCGGACGCACTTGAACGCACGATGACAGAAGCTGCACAGCGAGCGAGTTATCAGGCAAAGTTCAGGTTGCAGTTACAGAGCGTTCATAAGCCAAATATAAGTTGCAGCTTATACATTGCCGTCTCCGGGCTTACAAAACCTTACAAGTCGGTCTTACGCACAACGCTACGATACAACATCGGCAGCAACCGGCAGCTATCTCGATTCGGTTGCGGCCAACAATTTCGGCATGCACCCATCGCGCTCTCTACACAAGGATTGAATTGCGTTGATAACAAGTTTCGTCATTCGGCATAAGTTACTGACCCTGCTTGCATGGCTGCTGCTCGCCGCCGTTGGGTTTCTCACAGCGGGCTACATGAAGGCCCGCATGGACTATACCTATACCACTCCAGGGCAGCCCGGCTGGATCGCCAACCAGCACATCCTTGATCGGTTCGGGATCGACGCGACCTTTGAGCCATTTCTGGCAGTCCTGCGCTTGCCCGCCGGCCAGGGCATGAACACCTCGGACGGGCAAGCGATCGCGGCCCGCACGTTTGCTTCCGCTCACAACGTAGGCATCGCCGCCGTAGCGGACTACGCCAACACGCACAATCCAATTTTCCTGCTGGACAGTGGCCGGTCGACCTGGGCGCTGATCAACTGGCCCAACCCGGATAAGGGGCCGGGCGCTGGCTTTGAAGAGCGCGCGAATCCTGTTATGCAACGCGCGGTCACGCCCGGTTCGCAGCTTACGCTTACCGGCTTTTCGCTGCTCTTGTCTAACGCCGGCCCCAATCGAAAAAACCTGGTAACCGGCTTCGAGATCGGCGCCGTGGCGGCCTTTGCGGTCCTCATCCTGGTCTATGGCTCGGCCCTTGCCATCGTGCCAGTGCTCATGGCGCTGCCTGCCATCCTCGTTACATTTCTCTGCGCCCTCGGGCTCACCTACGTCACGCCAGTCAGCTACTTTGTCCCTTACATGATCATCCTGCTCAGCCCGGGCCTCGCCGTCGACTATTCGCTGGTTGTCGTGAACCGCTGGCGCGAGGAGCGCGAGCGCGGGCTGGGGAACGAAAGCGCGATCGAGTCCGCGATTGGGTTCGCGGGCAGAACGGTTGTGCTCAGCGGGGTTACCGTCGCCAGCGGCCTACTCTCCCTTTTGCTGCTCCCCGTCCCCTTTCTCCGCAGCCTGGGCATCGGAGGCATGCTCGTCCCTCTGGTGGCCACTGCCGCCGCCCTTACATTGCTCCCTGTCGCGCTGGCCGCCTGGGGCCCCACCCTCGACAAGCACCGTCTTTGGCGCACCTCCACAACTTTCAGCCGCGGCTGGGAGCGCTGGGGCCGCTTTATCCTGCGCTATCGCTGGCCCGCTGCCGCGGCGGCCGCCGCTCTGCTTGCCGTCCTTACCCTGCCCGCGTTTTCTATCAACACCGCCGAGCCGCTCATCGGATCGCTCGCCGGCTCCATCGCCACACCCGGGCCGGCCGCCGCGGCCTTCCACGAACTCCGGGCACGCGGCATCCCTAGCGCGGTCGACTTCCCCATCCAAGTCATGACTCACGGCGGCGAAGAGGGCGTGCGGCAGGCCACTGCCATTGCGCTCTCCACGCGGGGCGTTTACTCCGTGCTTGCTCCGGACACGTCGTGGTTCCGTCAGGGCAACGATGCTCTGCTCACGGTCATTCCGGAAGCCGAAGGTGGCACCCGCGAGGGCAAAGCCATTGTTGGGGAGCTCACGCGGCGCCTGTCCGCAGTCACGGGGGGTGCCGAGGTCGGCGGTTCCTCGGCCGGGGACATGGCGTTCACCCATGCCGTTTACGGGAGCTTTCCGATCATGCTCACCGTTCTTTGCCTGTTCAGTCTGCTCATTCTCAGCCGGGCGTTGCGTTCGGTCGTGCTCGCGCTCAAGGCCGTGGTCCTCAATGTAGTTTCGCTCGGCGCTGCGTTCGGCTTTATGGTGTGGTTC
>CAXTMW010000143.1:4971-9855 GCA_964245455.1 uncultured Acidobacteriaceae bacterium | reverse complement strand
GCGGACGCGATATGGGCCGTCGCGCAGATCTGGCAGTGTGCCGCGCTTGTCACAGCGCCTGCATCATCCATGTGGGTATGCGCGATCTCCACCGTCATGAAAACGACCAGCAGCAGCCCAAGGAACACAATGAGCAGTCTGCCGAGTTGGTTTCCGTGGCGCATCGGTTGTCGCATCGTCCGTCGCATGAATGAGGATTGCCTGTAAGGCGGGATGGTCAACTAATGAGATCCCGTTCTCAAATCATGGGGTCAGTTGGGGATGGAGTCAAGCTTGCAGAGGCAAGCCAGAGCCCGGCAGAGATTCGGCCATCAGCAGATGGGGCCTGTCGGGCGAACTTCGACGTTATACCCTGCCTTGCGCCGCCGAACGCGCACCCGCCGCGATCCTGCCGAAGCGCGCGGAACGGCGAACCTAAACAACCGCCTCCGAACGACGCCGGCCGAGCTTCTTGACGGCGCGATCCGCGAGCGCGAGCCGCAGCGTCGTTCTCGCAACCAGGTCTGCCTCGTGCCGCAGCACATCGCCTTCGGCCGCAAACGAGCCCGCGATGCAGCGGATGCCCATGGCTTCAATCCGGTCGATATCGGCCGCGATGACCTCCGCGCCTTCTTCCGCGTAGCGCTCCCGTATGGCCGCTGAAACAGGGGCCGTATTGACCAGCGCGTAGTCGATAAACGGAGCGTGGGCATGCTCGTACATGCGCTCGATGTGCTGGGACGCAGTCAGGTGAAGGCTTTCGTTGCCCTGCGTCATCAGGTTGCAGATGTACACGCGCGTGCCGGCGGCGCGGGTGAGCGCCTCCGGAATGCCGGCGACCAGCAGGTTCGTGATGACGCTGGTAAACAGCGACCCTGGCCCCAGCGTGATCAGGTCAGCCGCGGCGATCGCCTCGAGCGTCTCCGGCAGAGGCGCCGCGTAGGCGGGCTCGAGCATCAGCTCGACGATGCGCGCGCGGCTGCCGGTGATTTCGGTTTCGCCCCGGATCAGCTCGCCCGAGTTCATGCGCGCGGCGAGCGTGACGTTGGAGTTGGTGGCCGGATAGATGCGGCCGCGCGTCGCGAGCACCTCGGCAGCCAGCTTGATGGCCTGGGCGAAGTCGCCGGTCATCTCCTGCAGGGCCGCGACAAACAGATTGCCGAAAGCGTGGCCCTCCAGCTCGCCGCCCGAGCGGAAACGATGGCGAAACAGGCGCGACAACAGCTGCTCGTCTTCGGAGAGCGCAACCATGCAGTTGCGCAGGTCGCCCGGCGGCAGCATGCCGAAATCCTTGCGCAGGCGTCCGGACGAGCCGCCGTCATCGGTGACCGTGACGACCGCGGCCAGGTCGCTGATGAGGCACTCCGGCAAGCCTTGTAGGGATGGCGACAGGGACTTGGAAGCGGTGAACCGCTTGAAGCCGCGCAGCAGGGTCGACAGCCCGGTACCGCCGCCCATGGCGACCACGCGCAGCGGCGTGATGTTGAGCGCGGTCTTTCGGGGGGTCGCTTGGGAAAATGGGGGCATGCGCGCGCAGAGAGCGATTAGGGAACAGGCGGAGCGGGCCCACAGGCAAAGCTCGAAGCCGGCCTAGACAGCTTCAGGGTACAGCAGCTCGGTAAAACGAGGATCGTCGGCCATCTGGCGGAAGTCGACATCGCTGCGCGCGAGGACGCGATTCTGTCCGTTCAGCTCAATGGCGCGTTCCAGATGGTGCAGGCAGCCCTCCGCCTGCCCGGTCATGCTGTGCAGCATGGCGAGCCCGTAGTGCGCGTAGTCGGTGCGGTCTTCTTCCACAAGAATGGATTCGAGCTGTTCGCGCGCTTCTTCAAAGTCGCCGTTGTTGATCAGCGCGATCGCGTAGTCGAAGCGCTCGGAGGTCGACTCGAAACGAAGCTCCGCCCTTTGCTGCTCCAGCTGGCGCTCGCAGGCCTGCGCGTACACACGCGCGCGCTCGCGAATTTCCGGCGAGCAGCCGGGGTCCAGCGAGCGGAAGGCGCTCAAGGCCGATTCATACCGCCCGGACTGCATCGCCTGCAGGGCATTGCCGTAGGTTTGCAGCGCTTCTTTTTGCGCATTGTTGGTGAAAGGGCGAATCTTTGCGGCCAGCGTCTTGGGGGAAGTCATGGTCTTGGACATGCAAGAGGCCTCCGTGTCTCCGAAACGCTTCCGGGGTGACGCGAGACACACCACAGTGAGTGCAGCCATGCTGCGGAAAAGGGACCCGGATGCTCCGTGTTATACGCAGGCGCGGCACCGGCGTCAACTGTCGCTTAGGGAACATACAGGCGTGCGTCCCTTAGTCGGCGGACGAAGCGCCGGGGCTGTAGACCGCTGGGTTCAGGTGGGGATCGTTGTACATCTTGAGCTGGCGATACACCTTGAAGCGGCGCTCGGAGGAAAGAACCCGCCGCCACAGCCGCTCAAGAGCTACCTGAAGATCCATGCGCTGTGCCGACAGGGTCGCAAGCCGGTCCGTGTTGCGGTCGAAGTGCCCGTCCGGGCCGTCGGTGCGTGTCAGCTGCTCGCGGGTGTGGAAAAGCTTGAGCGCGAGAATGCTGAGCCGATCGATCATGAGCCCGGGACTTTCTGAATGGAGCTCAGCGTCCGGATGCGGCAGCCGGTGCGGCAGAAGCAGGGCCAGCAGCAGGGCGTCGCACGCCTCGGCAAGGTCGTTGCGCTGCTGGTTGACTCGGTCGATCGCGCGCTTCACTTCAGCCAGCCCCCGGTCGTCGATGCCGGGCGTCCGGGCGCGATCCTCGATATGCCAGAGCCGGTAGTTGGCCCGGTGCTGCGCCAGAATCGTGGTTTCGAGCTCCGTGGAGGCGAACGGCTCGGCGGTGTCGCTCTCGTGCCACAGCCGCGTGGCATGGTCGTGCAGCATCGCAATGGGAGGGAGCGGGGGCAGTGGCATGCGTGGGGAGATAGTGCAGCGCTTAGAATAAGGCGGGTTCGCGCCGGGAGCAATGCGCCTGGTCTCCAGGCGGCAGAGCGCGAGCGCAGCAGGGAGTGTGTGCCGTGCCTATCGAAACTCGCAGCAACGCGCCGCAAGCGGCTTTGAACACGCCGCACCGCCGGTATAACCCGCTGCGCCGGCAGTGGGTGCTGGTATCGCCTCAGCGTACGCAGCGGCCGTGGCAGGGAGAGGTCGGGGCGGCAGCAGCGCCGGGCGGTCTCCACTATGATCCTGCTTGCTACCTGTGCCCGGGCAACGCCCGCGCGGGGGGCGCGCAAACGCCGGTTTATGAGCATGTCTATGTTTTCGAAAACGACTACGCCGCGATCCTGCCGAGCTCGCCCGAGCTGCCGCCCACTGGGTCGCCGCTGCTGCGCGCCGAAGAGGAGCATGGGTACTGCCGGGTGCTGTGCTTCCATCCGGACCACTCGCTGACGCTTGCGCGCATGGAGCTCCCCGACATTGCGCGCGTGGTGGATGCCTGGGTCGCGCAGGCCGCCGAGCTGAGCGCGGACCCGAGCATCCGTTATGTGCAGATCTTTGAGAACAGGGGCGCCATGATGGGTGCGAGCAATCCCCACCCCCACTGCCAGATCTGGGCGACCGGCCACGTGCCCGACGAGCCCGCCGCCGAGGCCTCCGCGCAGGAGACCTACTACGCGGAGCATGGCAGCTCGCTGCTGCTGGATTACGCCGCGCTGGAGGTAAAAGAGGCGACTCGCGTTGTGTGCGAGAACGCGAGCTTCCTGTGCGTGGTTCCCTGGTGGGCGGTGTGGCCGTTTGAGGTGTTGATCCTGCCGCGGGAGCCGGTGTCGGTGCTCCAGGAGTTTTCTCCGGCGCAGCGCGCGGGTCTGGCCGATATCCTGCAGCAGATCACCATCCGCTACGACAACCTGTTTGAGACCAGCTTTCCGTACACCATGGGCTTTCACGGCGCGCCGTGTGATGGGGCGGAGCACCCAGGCTTTCAGTGGCACGCCCACTTCTACCCGCCGCTGTTGCGGTCAGCCACGGTGAAGAAGTTCATGGTGGGATTTGAAATGCTCGGCATGCCGCAGCGCGACATCACCGCCGAGGGTGCGGCGGAGCGGCTGCGCGCGGTCTCCGCGGTCCACTACACGCGGCGTTGATGGCAGCAAACAAGCGAAGGCGGCGCGAGCCCGGCTTGCAGCCTCGCGCTTCCGTGCCTATCCTGGGGGTGCTCTTTGCGCCGCACTTCCAGGCCGGCTGAGAGCGAATACCCGACTCGCAGGAGAATCGAAACGTGCCCTCAAACCACCTGACCTGTCATCGTTTCGGAGCGGTTTTGCTCTCCCTCGCAGCCGGATGCGCCTCTGCAGCAGCACAAAAGGGAACGATACCGGCACCAGTCGAGCTGACCGCAGGCTGGCAGCTGCAGGACAGCGCAAAAGTTCCGGACGCGGGCGCGGCAGTATCGAACGCGAGCTACCAACCGCAGGGCTGGCTCGCCGCAACGGTGCCGGGCACGGTGCTGACGAGCCTGGTGCGCGACGGCGTGTACCCGGAGCCGCTGTATGGGGAAAACAACCGGGCCGACCGCATCCCGGAAAGCCTGAACAAGACGCCTTACTGGTATCGCACCACATTCACCGTGCCCGCTGCGTACCGGGGCCGCACCGTCACGCTGCACTTCGACGGAGCCAACTACGCGTCGGAGGTGTGGCTGAACGGCACGGAGCTGGGCACGATTCGCGGAGCGTTCCTGCGCGGGCGCTTCGACCTGACCAAGCTCGTCAGGCCGGGCCAGACCGCGGTGCTGGCGGTGAAGGTCTCTCCACAACCGCACCCCGGCGTGCCGCACGAGCACACCATCGCGAACGGTCTGGGCTTGAACGGCGGCATCACGGCGCTGGACGGACCGACCTTTCTGTCCACCATCGGCTGGGACTGGCTGCCGGCGATCCGCGATCGCGACGCGGGCTTGTGGC
>CAXTMW010000143.1:401-4961 GCA_964245455.1 uncultured Acidobacteriaceae bacterium | reverse complement strand
CCGAACAGCAGGCAGGTGGTGTCATTCGATCCAAAGACCACTGCAGCACTCCACGTAGCCAATCCCAGGCTGTGGTGGCCCAACGGCTACGGTCCGCATAACCTGTATACGCTGCACCTACGCTTTGTCGCGGGCGGCCGCGAGTCTGACGCGCATGACACCAGCTTCGGCATCCGCAAGATCACCTACGACGCGCCGGGAGCGCCGCCGGTGCCGGAAGGCCAGGACGCGCCCGACTCGGACGCGCTCACGATCTCCGTGAACGGCGTGCCGGTGTTCATCCGCGGCGGCGACTGGGGCCTGGATGAGGCGCTGAAGCGCATCCCGCGGGAGCGGCTCGATGCGGAAATCCACCTGCACCAGCTGGCGAACCTGAACATGATCCGCAACTGGGTGGGCCAAAGCACAGGCGAAGACTTTTACGAGCTGTGCGACAAGTACGGCATCCTCATCTGGGATGAGTTCTTCCAGCCGAACCCGAGCGACGGGCCCAATCCGGAGGACCTGCCGACGTACCTCGCGAACGTGCGCGATAAGATCCTGCGCTTCCGCAATCATCCGTCCATCGCACTGTGGTGCGCGCGCAACGAGGGTTTTCCGCCGCCGGAGATCGACTCCGCTCTGCGCAAGATGATCCCCGAGCTTGACCCGGTGCGGCTGTATCAGCCAAGCTCAACCGCGGGTCGAGCCGTGGTGTCAGGCGGGCCTTACTACTGGCGCGAGCCGCGCGCGTTCTACACCTACGACGCGCCGTTCAAGACCGAAACCGGCTCGGTCTCCGTACCGACGCTGGAGTCGGTACACGGCATGATGCCGGAAAAAGACTGGGAAACGATCAACGACGACTGGGCCGAGCATGACCTGGCCCGCGGCGCGCAGCACGGCGACACCTACCCTTACGTGCTGGCCGGCCGCTACGGCCGCATTGTGAACCTGGCCGACTTTGTCCGCAAAGCGCAGCTGATGAACTACGAAGCCTACCGGGCAATGTACGAGGGGCGCAACGCAAAGCTGTTCCACCCGTACACGGGCATCATCACGTGGATGAGCCACCCGGCGCAGCCGAGCTTTGTGTGGCAGCTGTACCACTACGACCTGGAGCCGAACGCGTCGCTGTTCGCGGTCAAGTCGGCGGCGGAGCTGGTGCATATTCAAATGAACGAGGCGGACAATACCCTCCAGGTCATTAACAATCTGCCGCATGCGGTCGCAGGCGCAACGGCGCACGCCCAGATTCTTGACCTGCAAGGCAAATCCACGTCGGAACACGACTACCCCGTGATTGCGCCGGCGGACGCGGCAACGACTGTGGGCGAGGTAACGCCCTCCGACGCCTACCCCGGCGTGTACTTTGTACGGCTGGAGCTGCGTGACAGCGCGGGCAAGATTCTGTCGCGCAACCTGTACTGGAAGGCGAGCCCCGCGCACGGGGAAGATCTGTCGCCGCTCAATACCCTGCCCGTGGTGCGGCTGACCGGGCAGGTGACGCGGCATGACGCGAACGGCCGCGTGCTGCTCGATGTAACCCTGTCGAATCCGGCGATGACTATGGCCCTGATGGCGCACCTGCAGCTGCGGCGCAAGAGCACAGGCGAGCGGGTGCTGCCGGTATTTGCCTCGGATAACTACATCTCGCTTGCGCCCGGCGAGAGCCGCACCGTGACTCTTGATGCCGCGGCAGAGGATTTAAAAGGAGATACGCCGCTCGTAACGCTCGATGGCTGGAATGTAGATATTGCGCCGGCCGAGACTGCCGCATATGCTCTAGCGCCAAACAAGGATGCGGAGGTAAGCCACTGGCCCGTGACCGGTTTGCCGATGATCCAGGCGGGGCTTAACGGGGCGCGATAGCTAAGCGTCGGGGTATCGTTGTCGCATGGCAACCATCCACATCTCTGAGGCCGAGGCGGCCCGCGATTTTGCCGGGCTGCTGGCGCACGTGCGTGCGGGCGCGGAAGTGGTCATCAAGAGCGGCAGCACTCCGATCGCCGTGCTGCACGCGCCTGCGCCAAAGAAGCTTTCCATGGAGGAGCGCATAGCGCTTCTTCCAAAGCACTCCTCGGCCGTGATGGATGAGGAGTGCGCGCGTGATGTGGAAGAAGCAGCCGCCTTCTATAATAAACCCTTGAACCCTCCGGCGTGGGACTGATCGGGTGAGCCTGCTTCTCGATTCAAAGTCCTAATCGCACATGATATGGACTAGGTGCTGAGTACCAAAAGAAAGGACGCCCTAAGCGGGCCTTTTTTCGAGGGTTTCGATCGCTTTGTCGTGGCGACCAGCCATCTCGTAGACGCCTCGCAAGGCTGTCTCTATCCCCTGCAAGCGTGCGTCGATGGCGTTCAACCGCTGGCTCTGCAGTAGCCAGCTCAGCACGATGAGAACCGACGGAATTCCAATCGAGAGATAGAGCTGCTGGTCTGTCAAACGCACCTCCTGCTTGAATTAAAACTAGTCGCCCTGCCAAAAGGCGTCAAGGCTAACGTAAGTCGTAAGAAGACCTAAGTACTCTAAGCCGGCTAGGCTGGCGAGTCGGCATTTTTTCCCGCCCGACGGAAGCCAGCCTACCCCCTGCAAGCCCCTGTTCATCGCAAGGGACTAGCATGGACGTATGAACGAAGGGCGTTGGGTTTTATTGATCGCCAGTGAGCTTGGCGGTACGGATTCGGTTTCCGATCGGGCCATGGAGCGCCTGGTCAACGCAATCCGCGAGGAAGGGTACGAAGTTGTCCGCACCTCGACGCCTGAGGACGGGCTTTCCCTCGTCATGTCGGACCCGTCGCACTCGGCGATTTTGCTGGACTGGGATCTCGAAGGCGACAACCAATTCGACGAGCGCGCCGCGCTGCAGATTCTGCGCGCCGTGCGCCGCCGCAACAAGAAAATCCCCATCTTCCTCATCGCCGACCGCACGCTCGTCTCAGAGCTGCCGCTGGAAGTCGTCCGGCAGGTGCACGAGTACATCCACCTGTTCGGTGATACGCCGGCCTTTATCGCGAACCGCGTGGACTTCGCAGTCGAGCGCTACCACGAGCAGCTGCTGCCGCCGTACTTCAAGGAGTTGAAGCGCTACACCGACCAGGGCGCCTACTCCTGGGATGCGCCGGGCCACATGGGCGGCGTCGCCTACCTCAAACACCCGGTCGGCATGGAGTTCCACAAGTTTTTTGGCGAAAACCTGCTCCGGTCGGACCTCGGCATCTCGACCGCGCCGCTCGGCTCCTGGCTCGACCACATCGGCCCCCCGGGCGACTCCGAGCGCAATGCGGCGCGCATCTTCGGCGCGGACTGGACCTTTTTCGTTCTCGGGGGGTCTTCGACTTCGAATCAAATTGTGGGCCATGGCGTGATCGCGCAGGACGACCTGGTGCTGGCGGACGCGAACTGCCATAAGTCGATCGCGCACGTGCTGACCGTGACCGGCGCGCGGCCGGTCTACTTCAAGCCGACGCGCAACGGCTACGGCATGATCGGCCTAGTGCCACTGAGGCGGTTCAGCCCTGAGTCGATCGATGAGCTGATCGCGAAGAGTCCATTTACCGCCGGCGCTCCCTCAAAGAAGCCGACCTATGCGGTCGTGACTAACTCCACCTACGACGGGCTCTGCTATGACGTGAATAAAGTGGTCAGCGAGCTTGCGAAAAGCGTGCCCCGCGTACACTTCGACGAGGCCTGGTACGCGTATGCCAAGTTCCACGAGATCTACGAAGGCCGCTACGCGATGGGCGTGCCGGACGAAATGCCGAACCGCCCGGCGATCTTCGCCGTGCAGTCCACGCACAAAATGCTGGCTGCGTTCTCCATGGGCTCCATGGTGCACGTAAAGCTGTCGGACCGCGCGCCCATGGACTTCGACCTGTTCAACGAGGCGTTCATGATGCACGGGACGACCTCGCCCTTTTACCCGCTGATCGCCTCGCTCGACGTCGCGGCGGCGATGATGGACGAGCCGGCCGGGCACACGCTGATGTACGAGACGATTCAGGACGCGATCAGCTTCCGCAAGGCGATGTCGTCGGTCGCACACCGGCTGCGCGCGGCCGAGTCGAACGGCGACGGCTGGTTCTTCCGCATCTTTCAGCCGGAGCAGGTGCGCGACCCGGAAACGGGCGAGATGCTGGTGCTCGAAGAAGCGCCGGACCGGCTGCTCATCACCAACCCGGACTGCTGGACGCTGAAGCCCGGCGAGAGCTGGCACGGTTACCAGGACGCCGATATTGAAGACGGCTACTGCATGCTCGACCCGACCAAGGTCACCATCCTGATGCCGGGCGGAAACGCGCAAGGCACGGTCGAGGAGTGGGGGATCCCGGGGGCGATCCTGACCGAGTTCCTGGACGGGCGGCGTGTGGACATCGCGCGACCCGGCGACTCCTCGGTGTGGGGGCTCTTCTCGGTCGGTACCAGCAAAGGCAAGTGGGGCGCGCTGCTCGAGAACCTGTTCGAGTTCAAGCGGCTGTACGACTCGGACGCCGAGTTGACCGAGGCCATGCCCGAGCTGGTGACACGCTACCCGGCGCGGTACAAAAACGTGACGCTGCGCGAGTTGAGTGACCAGATGC
>CAXTMW010000143.1:0-391 GCA_964245455.1 uncultured Acidobacteriaceae bacterium | reverse complement strand
CTCACTCGCCCGAGCACCGCGCACGCGACGCGTTCGATGAGGACTTTGACCCGGTGTTGACGCCAGGGCAGGCCTACCAGCAGATGCTGCGCGACAAAACCGAGAAGATTCCATTTCGCGAGATGGCAGGTCGGATTGCGGCCGTGATGCTGGTGCCGTGCCCTCCGGGCATCCCGATGAGCATGCCGGGCGAGCGGCTGGGCGACCGGGAAAGCCCGGTAGTGAAGCTCATCATCGCGATGGAGGAGTTTGGGCGGAGGTTCCCGGGCTTTGAGCGTGAAACGCACGGCATCGAGGTGGACGCCCAAGGGTGTTACTGGATGCGCGCTGTGATCGAGGGCGAAGGGAAGGGAAGCGAGCGGCAGCGAGAGATTGTGGAGCGGCCCAGTAA
>CAXTMW010000142.1:5936-9884 GCA_964245455.1 uncultured Acidobacteriaceae bacterium | reverse complement strand
GAGAACATCGCGGACGCGCTTACAACGTTCCTCGTGCGTCCGCACCCGACCGTTTCGTCGGGCCCCGGTCACCCCGTGCCTCCCATGCCCAAGCTGCCCGAGGCGATCGGCGGCGATGCAGAGGACATTCACCACTACGTCGAGATGGAACTGGTCAAGCTCGTCGGCGACCTTGGCTTGAAATTGCATACGGGCCGCTCGCGCAACGAGCAGATTGCCACCGATTTGCGCCTGTACATTCGCGGTCACACGGAGGTTCTGCTTGTCCATCTGCTCGCCTGGGCGCAGCAGCTTGTGGAGCAGGGACATGCCGCCGGCGACGCGGTCATGCCCGCTTACACGCACCTGCAGCGAGCCGAGCCGGTGCTGATCGCGCACTGGCTGCTGGCCTATGTGGAAATGCTTCTGCGCGATGTGAGCCGCCTTGAGGACTGCGTCGCACGGCTTAACTATTGCCCGCTCGGCTCAGGCGCGGTGGCCGGCGCCACGCTCGCGCTCGACCGCTCGATTGCCGCCAACGACCTCTGCTTCACCGCGCCCACCGCGAACAGCATGGACGCCACCAGCGACCGCGACTTTGTGCTCGAATACCTTCAAGTACTCACGATCCTGGGCGTCCACATGAGCCGCTTTGCCGAGGAAATCACGCTGTTTTCAACGGCAGAGTTCGGCTTCGTCGACCTGCCGGAAGCTTTCTCGACCGGCTCCAGCGCCATGCCGCAGAAAAAGAACCCTGACCTTACCGAGCTTGTGCGCGCGAAGGTAGGCCGCATTTCGGGCGCGGCGCAAACCGTGCTGCTCACGCTCAAGGGCCTGCCGCTGGCCTACAACAAGGACATGCAGGAGACACAGGAGCCGGTCTTTGCCGCCACCTCTGCGTGCCATCTGACGCTGTACCTGCTGGCTCGCTTTACCCGTGCGCTGCGCTTCCGCACCGATCGCATGCAGGCCGCCTGCGAGCACGGCTACCTGAACGCCATGGCCGCGGCCACATATCTGACGAGCAAGGGTTTGCCGTTTCGAACAGCTCACGAGCGTATCGGCACAGCCGTGCGCCTCGGGCTTGAAACCGGTCGCGAGCTGGGCGGTCTGTCACTGCATGAGTTACAGGCTATCGAGCCGCTTTTCGCTGATGATTTCTACGCGGCCGTCACGCTCGAAGCCACGCTCGACTGCCATGACGTGATCGGCGGCACCGCCCGGCATCGTGTTCGAGAAGCGCTCACCGAAACAGCGGCCAGGGTGCGGGCGCTGGTCGCCCGCCATGGAGCAGTATCGCTCGCGGACGAGCAGCGAGAGGAAGAACCGGCACATGCGGGTACGTAAGGCCCGGCTTCAGGATGCGACCAACATCTACGAGCTGGTCAACTCTCTCTCCCACGACGGCACGCTGCTGCGACGGGTGTTTGCCGAAATCTGCGAGAATGTGCGTGACTTCACGGTCGCCGAGTCCGACGCCGGCGCGTTTCTGGGCTGCGGTGCGCTGCACCTCTACGGGCCGCACCTGGCCGAGGTTCGATCGATTGTTGTGCGCCCGGAAGCGAAAGGGCAGGGCGTGGGAGCGAAGCTCATCTCAGCGCTGATGGCGGAAAGTGAAGAGCACGGCATCGGCTGCGTGTGCCTGTTCACGCGCATTCCGGACTTCTTCTTCCGCTACGGCTTTCGCGAGGTGACCGACCGCGCCTCGCTGCCCGACAAAATCTACAAGGATTGCCAGAGCTGCCCGCGCATCTATCGCTGCGACGAGATTGCGATGGCGCGCGGCGATATCCCGCGGGTCTCGATCCTGGGCACGCGCGCCGAAGCCGAACAGCTCATCCACATCGTGGCGTAATTTGATGAACACAGCACCTCAGCGCACCAGTCCGGCTCCGTCCGCGGGCCAGTAGACAAACGCAGCCTTGCCGTAGATCAGCTCCCGCGGCACCGGGCCAAAGTCCCGGCTGTCGCTGGAGATCGAACGGTGGTCTCCCATAACCCAGTAGCTGCCCTGCGGGACGATCTTCTCCTGCACCGAACGCGCGTCCTCGAAAAGCCCCGGTACATACGGCTCCTCAATGCGATGGTGGTTGACATAGACGGCGCCTTCAGCAATGCGCAGGTCGTCGCCGGGCAGCGCGATGACGCGCTTGATGTAGCTCTTGGTGTGATCGCCGGGGTACTCAAACACAACCACGTCGCCGCGCTGGATGTTCTCAAACCGGTACACGAATTTGTTGATGAACAGTCGGTCGTTGTCATGCAGGCGCGGCTGCATGCTGGTGCCTTCCACGCGCACCGGCTGGTAAATGCACGTGATGATGAGGGCGGACGCGCCGACCGAGATGGCGAGGTCGCGAAGCCAGTTCCGCATATGGCTGCGGATGGTTGGCTCGGGCTGTGTCCTGCCGCCGGCCGTCTTACCGGCATCGACGGATCTCAAGCTGTCGTCTACGGGCACCCGAGACCGCCGACGGGGCAAAGCATGGGAGTGTGCGCCGGTTTCGGCAGGGAGCGCTGCGCGGACGGAACCATGCCGGGGCTCGTTTCGTCGGCAAAGTTCGCGGCAGAAAGCGTCAATGGTCGCTGCAGCACCATCTCGACCGTCTCGCCTTGTTCCAGGTTCACATCGTTGCCGCGCGTCAGCAGCACGGTTGCCAGACCCACCAGGCCACCCGCCGCGGCGCCGTAACCCGCGCCCGACAGGGGGCTGCCGCCAATTGCCCCGCCAATGGCACCGATCGATCCACCGGCTTCCGCGCCGCGGGCGATCGTGCCTGCGTCCTTGCCCTTTGAACCGGCCTGTTGCACGTCGCCCTCGGCGTTTTTGACCTTGGCGTCGGTCGCGCCGGGCAGACTGTCCAGCGCGCCGGGCACTTCAACGATCGTGCCATTCGAGAAAATCATCGTGGTGAAGTGCATACTGACCTCGGCGCGCCCTTTCACTCGCCCGGCGCGCTGCACACGGTCAATCACCCCTTGCACGTAGACCCCGGAAGGAATGGCCACGCGGGTGCCCACAACCACCGGAAAGGTTGAGGACAGGTACACACCATCGCCGGGCTGCGCCGAGCGGGTGTTGACGCCGGAGCGCAGAGCCAGCAGCACCTTGGTGCCGGCCGGGACGGTTAAGGTGGACGAAGCGATCGCGGAAGCCGGGAGTGCCGGAGCAGAACCCGGCGCGTCGGCTTGCGGCTGTGACTGCGCCAACGGCGCAAGCAGCAAGGCAAGGCTCAGGCAGCCCATGGTCATTTCCGTCCCTCGTTTCCGCTTTTCCCGTACCTGATTGCTCATCGCCGACCGTCTCCCTCCATCAGACGCAGTTGCACCCAATGTGTCATAACCCGTGCCGCGCCCCTATTGTTGCGCCCTCCTTCCGTAGACGCAAGAGTACCTTTCATTCCGAACCCCTAGACCCGCGAAGGCTTTCACGCATCTGTAAACCGCGTGGATGCCGCGCGTGACACCTCGACAATGGACGGCCTGGAAGGGAGTGCAGCGTACGCGCCTGTTCAGGCATTCCTTGAGCACGCCGTAAGCGAGGGCGTATTCCCAGGGGCCGTGTTCGGTGTGCTAAGGAGGGGCGCCGTCGCGGTGGTCTCCCCTGTCGGGCGCTTCACCTATGACGCCGCAAGTGCGCCCGTGCGCCCGCACACCTCCTTTGATCTCGCGAGCGTCAGCAAGGTGCTTGCCACCACGGCCATGGCGATGCTTTTGCGGCAGCGGGGCTCGCTCGACCTGGATCTTTTGCTTGCGGATGTGCTCCCCGGCTTCGTGATCGGTAACGCCGAGCCTCGGCGCAGGCGGGTGACGTTACGCTTGTTGCTTGCCCACGCCGGCGGCCTGCCGGCGTACGCGCCGCTGTTTGAGAGCTGCTCGACGGCCGCGGACCTGATGCGGGCCACGCTGCAGCTCGAGCTGGCCGCCGCCCCCCCCCCCGGGGGGGGGGGCGCGGGGCCCGGGGGTTTG
>CAXTMW010000142.1:469-5926 GCA_964245455.1 uncultured Acidobacteriaceae bacterium | reverse complement strand
GTCGGCGTCCGACAGCTTCTCCGACTGGGCGCGTGCGGCGCGCGCGCCGCCGCCCCCGTCTCGGGGGGGGCCTACTCTGACCCTGGCTTTATCCTGCTGGGCAAAGCGCTCGAAGTGATCGCCGGGCAAGGGCTCGACACCTTTTGCCGGCAGGAGATCTTCGCGCCGCTCGGGATGGCGGACATGCGCTATCGGCCGTCTCGGGCGAACTGGCCCCTGATCCCCCCGACCGAGGCCTCCCAGACCATTCGCGGCTCGCTCGTGCGCGCCCCCGTGCAGGGGGAGGTTCATGACGAAAACTGCTGGGTGCTTGGCGGCGTGAGCGGGCATGCGGGGCTGTTTGCACCGGCGCTCGATGTGCTCCGGTTTGCGGAGGCGATGCTGGCGCCGCTGCGTCCGGGCGCGGCCGGTACGCTATTCTCCGCCACGACCGTGCGCGCGTTTACGCGCCGCGCGGAGCTCCCACCCGGCTCGTCCCGCGCGCTCGGCTGGGACACGCCGAGCGGCAGCCCGTCCTCCTCCGGAACCCGCTGCAGCGCCGCTGCTTTCGGGCACCTCGGGTACACCGGCACCTCCTTGTGGATCGATCCGGAACAGGATTGCGCGATCGTCCTGCTGACCAACCGCACCTTTCCTACACGCGAAAACCGAAAGATACAAGCGCTCCGGCCCGCGTTTCACGATGTCGTCTTTCGGTGCATGGAAACCGGTACTTCGGGTTAAATGAGAGCCGTTTCCAGCAGCGGAGTGTTACCCGAAAGGGCTACAATCAGCGGTGCACGAAGGCGAAGAGAAAACGATGGCGACGACGACACACGCACCATTTGAGGCGCAACACGACGACCAGGACGAGCTCGGACTCCATGATTTGATGACCGAGAGCTCGAACGAAGCTTCCCAGGGTTTTGATACCAAGTCGGCCCTGGAGATCGCGCGTATCATCAACCACGAGGACGCAAAGGTCGCGGCCGCGGTCAAGAAAGCATTGCCGGAAATTGCGCTGGTCATTGACGCGGTAGCACGCTCCCTGCGCGAAGGCGGACGACTCATCTATATCGGCGCGGGCTCCTCGGGGCGCATCGCTTCGCTCGACGCCTGCGAGTGCCCCCCGTACTTCTCGGACGACCCGCACTCCATCCAAAACATCATGGCCGGCGGCCCCAAAGCGCTCGCGTCCCCGGTCGAGGTCAATGAGGATTCCGAGGAGCTGGGCCAGCGCGACATTGCGCGGCGCCGCCCCTCGCGCAAGGATGTTGTGATCGGGCTTTCCGCCAGCGGTCGCACGCCTTACGTAGTCGCGGCGGTAGCCTATGCGCGCACCCAGGGAGCACGCACGGCGTGCATCACCTGCAACCAGAACACACCGATCGCCAACGCCGCCGACATCGCGATTGTGGCCGATGTGGGCCCGGAGGTGATCTCGGGCTCGACGCGCATGAAGGCTGCGACCGCGCAAAAAATGATCACTAACATGATCACCACAGGCGCGATGACGCGGCTGGGCTACGTGTATGAGAACCTGATGGTGCACGTGCACATGCAGAACTCCAAGCTGGTGGAGCGCGGCATCTCCATCCTGAAACGGGCCTGCAGCGTGAGCCGCGATGAAGCGGTCAGCGTCATCAAGAGTGCAGGCCGTAGCGTGCCGATCGCCCTGGTGATGCTGAAGGCCGGCGTCGACAAGCAGGAAGCCGTGCGGAGGCTTGCCCGTGCCGACGGCAATGTCCGGCGAGCTATCGAAGACGCGACCATGGATTTGTAACCGGGCCTGTCACCTAGCCTGTCGCCCACGGACGCGTTCTCCCCGGGAGGCGAGCCTCCTCAGGGCTCGGTGTTCATCGGTTAGTTGTTTTCTTTAAATGGAGTGAACAGGTGCGCCTCCTCTTTCTCCTGCAGCTGCTGACAACGCTCGCCATGTTCGGCCTGATCTGGTTTGTGCAGGTAGTCCATTACCCGCTCTTCCTTGCGGTGCCCTCGCCCGCGTTCCCAGCGTATGAAGCAGCGCATGCCAACCGCACCACCTATGTGGTTGCCCCGCTCATGCTGCTTGAGCTCGCAACCGCGGCCGCCCTCCTGCTGCCGAGACTGCGGCCCGCACCGATCCAGGCGCGGGAAGCGTGGCTGGGCGCGTTGCTGGTGGGCGTAGTATGGCTTTCCACCGGTCTGGTGCAGGTGCCGCTGCATAATCGCCTGCACACGGGCTACTCGGCACCGCTGATCCGGCAGCTCGTGGCCACAAACTGGATCCGCACCGTGGCGTGGAGCGCTCGTGCGATCCTGCTCATACGTTGGACCTATCTGCTGACAGCCGCCTAAACGTCCTGCCGGCCGGCGTATCGTCCGAGTCGCACTCGAAAGGCCGTCTCTCCTTGAAAGCAAAGTCTTTCCTCCTGCTGCCCTTCGCCCTGCTTGCCGCGGCGCCCGTCCTTTTTGCCAAAAACGCTGCTAAGAGCGTCGCTAAAGACACGGTCAAAGACACCACCCAGGGTGCCGCCGCGCCCGCCCCGAGCCGGTTCCGCGTGGTGGCTGCCTCAACACTCCCCGGCCCGGTCAGCGGTCGGCTGCTCCTGTTTATGAAGCAAGGTCATGGCGACACTTCGGTTGACTCGGAGGAGTTTCACCCAACCGCGACGTGGATCGCCGCGCAGGAGATTCACGATCTCGCGCCGGGCGCGTCGATGGAGATTGATGCAGACATGGTCGCCTACCCGAAGCCCTTCAGCGCGGCGCCGGCAGGCGACTGGGAGGTGCAGGCGGTCCTCGACGTCGACCATACCTACAACTACGGCGGCCGCGACGAAACCGACTGGGTGAGCGATGTGGCCGCACTGCCCTCAGGCACAGGCGGCGAGCCCACACTGACGCTGGTCCGCCATCCCGCGCCTGCTCACCGCAGCGCCCTTGCAGAGGAGAAGCCGGGCACCGCTGAAAAGTTCGAGTTTCAGAGCCCGGCCCTGAGCCGTTTCTGGGGCAAACCAACCTCGATCCGCGCCTGGGTGATCCTGCCGCCGGGCTACAACAGCGCAACCAAGACGCGCTACCCGACCGTCTACTGGACGCACGGCTTCGGCGGCAACCTCCCCTACTCGCTCCGCACCGGCATGAACCTGCGCACGCGCATGGAAAGCGGCAAGATGCCGCCGATGATCTGGGTCATGCTGGATGAATCGATCCCGCAGGGCACCCACGAGTTTGCCGACTCGGTCAACGACGGCCCATGGGGCATGGCGTTGACGACAGAGTTCATCCCGGCTATTGAGCGTAAATACCGCATGGACGCGCGGCCGAGCGGGCGCTTGCTGAACGGGCACTCCAGCGGCGGCTGGGCGACGCTGCAGCTCCAAATCAACTACCCGCAGGTATTCGGCGGCACCTGGTCCACATCGCCCGACCCGAGCGACTTTCACGACTTCACCGGGATTGACCTGTACGCACCGCACGCGAACGTCTACCGCAAGCCCGACGGCACCGCGATACCGATCATGCGCATGGACGGGCAGGTGGTGGCAACCTTTGAACAGTTCGCGCGCATGGAGCAGGTGCTCGGGCCCTACGGCGGACAGGTGTCTTCTTTCGACTGGGTCTTTTCTCCGAAGGGGCCGGACGGCGCGCCCGAGCCCATATTTGACCGCGCGACCGGCGACGTGTACCCCGAGGTGGTGCGCTACTGGCACGACCACTACGACCTGGCCGTCGACGCCGAGCAGCACTGGGCCGAGCGCGGGCCGCTGCTAAAGGGCCGAATACACCTGTATGTCGGCACCGCGGACACCTTTTACCTGGACGGCGCAGCGCACCTGCTCGATGCGCGTCTAGCAAAGATCGGCGCGCGGGCAAAGTTCACCTACGTGCTAGGGCGCAGCCACTTCGACGTATACAAGGTCGGCGACGACCGCAGCGGGCTCTTTAACCAGATCGCCGCGGAGATGTATGCGGTGGCGCGGCCGGGAGTCAAATGGCAGTCATATGAAGTTTCATCATCTCATCCGTAGGTGCGAAACCGAGCTTCTCGTAAACAGGCCTTCCCTGCGGTGAAGCGTGCAGGACGATCGTAACAATCTTCAAGCGTTCGCATTCCTGGATGACTCGCTCCATAAGAAGCCGTGCATAGCCGCGCCCGCGATGCTCTTTTTCCGTGTACACGTTGAGGATGTAAGCCCGCATGGGTTGGGAGTCGATCCAATGGGGCGGGAAGTCGGCAAGAAAAATACCGGCTCCAGCAATGACTTGTTCCTCCTCCGCGAGGAGCAGGCCGAGATAGCGCCCATCCTTTAAGCGCTCTCGAACCCAGGGTTCGAATTGCGCATCTGCCGCGGTTAGCACCTCCTCCGGAGCAAAGGCATTGTCCGCAAACATCGCGTGGCGATGCCTTGTTATAAGCTCCGCATCATACGGGTTTGCATACCGCAAAGTAACCACTCGCTATTTACTCCACGCCGACTGCAGGAACAAAAGCTCGTCCCGCAGTGGATCTTTCTCCGCGTGCGAGGCGGGTTGGTTCAGATACAGCACCTTCGAGCCCGAAGCCGGCGTATACACCGGCCACTGCGCAAGGCCTCCGCCGTTCGGCGTTCCGGTCCGCGCAAAATTCGTCCAGTAGCCCATCATCTGCTCGCTCATCGCGTAATCCTCGGGCCGCCAGGCAATGCCCTTGCGCGAGTCCAGATTGCCGAACACATACTCGATATCGTCCGAATGGAATACGCCGTAGCGGCTCGGACGCGCCGGGTCGGGCGGCGGCACCGAATCGAAGCGGTATCGATAGACAGGCGACTTGCCCGTGGCGGTCTGGGCTTCGAGCCAGGCCCAGGTGCCGTAGGCGATGAACTTATCGGTAGCGTATTGCTGCAGGCGCATCAGGGCCTCGGCGTCGGTCGCGGCCGGGAAAGCCTGGAGAAATGCGGCAGAATGCGCCGGGAAGTCGGTGCTCGCTGCGGTTTTCAGACGGGCGAGGTCGCTGGGCGCGTCCGTTGCTGAGGCGGCGCTCGATCCGCCGGTGGGCGTGATGGTGGTTGCGGCTTTGCCGCTGCCGCCTTCGTCGTGATTCCAGCCGGCAAGCAGCGGCACGTCATTCTGTTTGCCCGCGGCAAAGATGGAGGCCGGCGATTGCGGCAGAAAATAGCCGTCGATGTCGGGTCCGAAGTTGTGGCCGGGAGCGCCGGGCGGGTAGGCCGCCGCCTGGAGCCGGTCGGCGGAAAGCGCCCGCAAGGCGACGAGCGAGTCGGCGTGGAGCTGCGTGCGGGCAAAGTCAGCGTCTTTCTCTGCGCGGGCTGCGGCAGGTTCGAGCCGGGGCGGCGGCGGGCCGCTGAAAAGGCCGCCGCTTTCGCCGATCGCCCGCTGGAAGAGGCCGTGGGCGAGCGGCGAGGCCATCAGCGCCGAAACCGAGATAGAGCCGGCGGACTCGCCGAAAATCGTTACGTTGGCGGGGTCTCCGCCAAAGGACGCGATGTTGGCCTG
>CAXTMW010000142.1:0-459 GCA_964245455.1 uncultured Acidobacteriaceae bacterium | reverse complement strand
TGGAGAGCGGCAACCGCGTCGAGCAGGCCGTAGTTGCCGGCCGCGTGCTCGGGTGACTCGGCAACCAGCTCCGGATGCGTGAAAAACCCGAAGACGCCCTCCCGGTAGTTGAACGAAACAACGATGACGCCCTTGGAGGCGAGGTGCGCGCCGTCCTGGCGCGGCTCGGAGGTCGAACCGGTGGTAAAACCGCCGCCGTAAATCCAGACCATCACCGGGAGCTTAGCTTTGGCAGTCACCGACGCCGGCGTCCAAACGTTCAGGGTCAGGCAGTCTTCGCTCGCTCCCGGGTCGCGGAAGAACATATCGTCATAAAGCGAGGGCTGCATGCAGCGCGACCCGAAGCTGACCGCATTGCGCGGCTCTGTCCATCTCGCGGCGGGAGCAGGCGGCTTCCAGCGTAGCGGACCGACCGGCGGTGCAGCGTAGGGAATGCCGAGGTAGGCATGTACGGCATGG
>CAXTMW010000141.1:3782-9899 GCA_964245455.1 uncultured Acidobacteriaceae bacterium | reverse complement strand
CATGGAGATCGCCGCCACCTGCACCGTTACCTACCTGGACGCGGGGCGTTTGCTCGCATGCGGCCACCCCCTGACGCAGTTCGGGGAGGTCAGCCTGCCGATGACCGAGGCCGACGTGGTCGCCACCCTTGCTTCGCCGGCCGGCTCCTTCAAAATCGTGAACACAGGCAACGTCGTCGGCGCGTTTGACGAGGACCGGCAGACCGCCATCGGCGGGCTCCTCGGCGCCACCGCCCACATGATCCCGGTTGAGATCGCAATCCACCCGGCACCGGGCAGCGAAACTCCGGGCACCGCAGCGCAGGCGCGCACGCTGCACCTGCGCGTGCTGGATCAGGCGCAGCTCACGCCGACCGCGCTGCTGGTGTCACTTTTCCAGGCGCTGCAGCAAACCCCGGGCTATGCGGAGGAGGCCAGTTACCGGGTCCATGCGACGGTGCAGGTCGCGGGCTACCCGCCTGCCGAGTTCGGCACCCTCGCTGCGCCGGGCGGCCTGGGCCCAGCGGCGCTTGCGGCGGCCCTGAACGTGGGCGTGCGTCTGAATGCGCTATACAGCAGCAGCGATCGCCGGGGCCCGATTGAGAGCGTGCACATTAATGTGGACATCATGGCCGGCCGCCAGGCCGCAACCCTGAGCCGGGCGACGCTGGAGCGCACGACAGCCCATGCGGGGGAGCCCGTTACCATCATCGCAACCGTGGCTCCGTACCGCGGCGAACCCCGATCGCTGCGGATCCCTGTGGTGCTGCCCGCTGCCCTGCCGCAGGGCGACGTGCGCCTGCTGGTCAGTGACGGGCCGGGCCTGGACCGCCTGCTGGCGCAGGGGCGTTCCGCGATTGCCACGCCGCTCGGCGGCACGATCGATCAGCTCAACGCTCTCCACGCCGACGACCGTCTCTACGTCACGCTGCTCGCGCCCGATGCCGAGCTTAGCGTCGACGGGCGTGTGCTCCCGTCGGTGCCGCCGTCGGTTGCGAATCTGCTGCTGCCCGCGCATGAGCGCGACCGGCCATCGCTCCATGGCGAGTCCGCCACCACGCTGGGCGAGGCGGCCGTCCACCAGGCCTTTACCGGCGAGCAGATCCTCACGCTCCGGATAGAATAGGCCTCGCTTCCATCACCCATCGCAACGACCCACCACTCGAGACGCCACAAAAGCAAACGTAGAAAGCTGAAAGCGGAACGCTATGATCCAGGGCTTGGCCGTACACGCCGCCGGTGCTGAACTGCACTCCTTCAAGTACGACCCGGGTGAGCTGCGCACGGGCGACGTAGAGGTTGCGGTGACGCACTGCGGCGTGTGCCGTAGTGATGTAAACCTGATCGACAATGACTGGGGTTTGAGCAAGTACCCGTTCATTCCCGGGCACGAGGTGGTGGGCACCATCTCGGCTGTGGGCGCGGCTGTGCGGCACATGAAAGAAGGCGACCGCGTGGGCGTCGGTTGGCAGGCCGACAGCTGCGGCTACTGCGCCTGGTGCCGGCGCGGCGAAGAAAATCTGTGCGCGCAGGCCGTGCCTACCTGCGTGGGGCGCAACGGCGGCTTCGCGGAAAAGCTGCGTGTCGACGCGCGCTTTGCCGTGCCCGTACCGGAGGGGATGGAAAGCGCCGCGACTGCGCCCCTGCTGTGCGCGGGCATCACGGTCTACGCGCCGATGCGGCTGGCCGGCATCCATCCCGGCTCGCGTGTCGGCATTATTGGGATCGGCGGCCTGGGGCATATCGCGCTCCAGTTCGCACGTGCGTTCGGGGCTGAGGTCACGGCGTTTTCTTCCTCGGCCGGCAAAGAGGAGGAAGCGCTGCGTCTGGGCGCGCACCGCTTTGTCGGTGTCCGCGAAAGCAAGGCGCTCAAGGCGGTGGCGGGCCACTTCGACCTGCTCCTGTCTACCGTCAATGCCGATGCGGACTGGAGCGCCTATGTGCAGGCGCTGCGCCCCCACGGATCGCTCGTCTTTGTGGGGCGTCCGCCGGGCCCGGCGACGCTTTCCATGATTCCCCTAATTGCGGGCATTCGAAGTGTTTCCGGCTGCAATACCGGCGGGCCCACGCAGATTGCCGAAATGCTCGACGTGGCTTCACGACACAAAATCAAGGCCGTTATCGAGCCATACCCCATGCGCGAGGCCAACACGGCGGTGGAGCGCTCGCGCAAAGGTGCGGTGCGCTACCGCGCGGTTCTGGCCAACTGAAGCTTGCCTCGAGCTACCCGTGCATGGCTTCGGTCCCGTGGAGTCGGACTGGTAGACTCCTGAGGTGACGATGTACCTCCGCCTCCTTCTCCCCTCCCTGCTGCTAGGCTGCCTGCTTTCCGCCGCGGGCCCGCTGTGCGCGCAGGGAACGCACTTGTGGAGCGAGAGTAGCTTCAGCGATTGGGAGCGGGGGACGCCGCGGGGCGTTGCCATCGGCTCGGACGGAATGCTTTCAGCAGGGCTGCCGGTCGAAACAGTGGCGCAGTTAAACGCGGCCGATGTGTGGGCCGCTGCCAGTGACGCGGCCGGCAATGCGTATATCGCGACGGGCTCGCCGGCGCAGGTGGTCCGCGTGACCTCCGATGGTAAGCAGACCGTGCTGTTTACCGCGAAGGACGTAAGTGTACAGGCACTGGCCGCGGGCCCGGACGGCGCGCTGTACGCGGCGACCTTACCGTCGGCGAAAGTGTTTCGGCTGGACCCGCATGTGGGCAAACCGCTTGACGAGACGACGGCGCCGGTGGTGTTCGATGCTGCGACGACCAGCGAGAAACCTAAGTATGTGTGGGCCATGCTGCTCGATCCGCAGGGCCGCCTGCTGATTGGCGCGGGCGCGCCCGGCACGATTTATCGCACGTCAACAGCACCGGGCAGCAAGCCGGAGGTGCTCTTCGCGAGCGACGAGCCGCACATCCGGACGCTGGCCTGGGCGCGGGACGGCAGCCTGCTCGCCGGCTCCGATGGGACCGGGCTGGTGTACCGCATCGACGTGGCCGCGGGCCCCGCAGACAAGCCGTATGTGCTGTTTGAAGCGCCGAAGCGTGAGATCACAGCGCTCGCCACGGGCTCGAGCGGCCAGCTCTACGTTGCGGCAGTTGGGGAAAAAGGCCGCAACGCGAGCCTGCCTCCGCTGCAGGCCGGCGGCGGCGCCCCGGGCGGGGGAAGCATCACGGTCACGGTGGTGCAGCCCGGTTCCACGCAGTCGGTGACGAACAACACGGCAGTGCCGGACGGCTCGGAGGTCTACCTGCTGCCGGCCGACGCCGGGCAAGCCCCTCGCAGGATCTGGGCGGCGCACGACGACGTGGTATACGCGCTGCGCTCCACGCCCGCCGGCCTGCTTGCGGCTACAGGCAATCGCGGCCGGGTCTACCGGCTGCAGGACGACGGCAGCTACGCTGACGTGGCCCATGCCGAAGCCGGGCAGGTGACGGGCCTGATTGCTGCGCCGGGCGACGCCCTGTACCTGCCCGCCGCCAACACAGGCAAGCTGCTGCGCATGGAACTTGCGCCCGCGCCGGACGGGACCCTGTTGAGCGACGTTTTCGACGCAACGCAGCTTTCGCTATGGGGGCGCGCCGAGCTGACAGGGGACAGTGCAGCAGGCACGTACCGTCTGGAAACGCGCACAGGCAACATCGACAACCCGGCCCGCGGCTGGAGCGACTGGAAGTCTGTGGACCCGGCAACCGGGCAGGCCATAGGCCAGGGTCCGGCGCGCTATGCGCAGTGGCGGCTTACTCTCAAAGCGGCCGCACGGGTGCAGCAGGTAGCGTTCAACTATCTGCCGGCAAATGCTGCGCCGGAGGTCGACGAGATCCTGGTAGCGCCCGGAACGCGCGTCAACACGGCCGCAATGCAGGTGAGCTACCCGCAGCAAACTACGCTCAACTTTGCCTCGCAGGGTGGCGCGGCCGTCAACATCGATGGCAACAGCGCGGCGGCTCCGCTCGGCGCCATTCGCGATAAAAGCTCGGTCACTGTTCGATGGGCCGCGCACGACGACAACGGCGACGAGCTCCGCTTCGCGGTGTACTACCGGCGGCCCGAGGAAAGCACTTGGCGGCTTCTCAAGGAGAACCTCACGGATCGGTACTTGAGCTTCGACGCGAACCTGCTGCCGGACGGGCCCTACCGCCTCCGCGTCGTCGCGACCGACGCGTCCTCACATGCGGCAGGGCAGGCGCTCACCGGCGAGCGCATCAGTGACATGTTCCTCATCGCGACGGCGACGCCGCAGGTGACCGGGCTTTCCATGCGGCCCGGCGGCACCGGACTGCACGTGACCGCGACAGCTACGGCCAATCGCGTACCGATTGCGCGCGCCGAGTACTCGCTCGACGCCGGGCCCTGGCAGTATGTAGAACCGATCGGACGGGTTTCCGACGCGCTACGCGAGCAGTATGACTTTGCCGTACCACTCGGCACGAGTGTGGGCGCGGGAGGGCATGTGCTGACGCTGCGAGCGTTCGACCGCTATGACAATGAAGGCTCGGCAAAGGTGTCGTTGCCGTGAGCTTGCCCTGAAGCCGCCGTGAGCTGGGGGTGCGTATCAAGGTGAACCAGGGTGACCCGGGTTCTCTGCTCAGGATAACCCGGATTTTCTCAGGAATGGAGTCCCGTGCGCTTTGAGCTGTTCATCGCCGCGCGCTATCTGCGGGCCAAGCGCCGCCAGGCCGTCATTGGCGTGGTGACCGGCATCTCGGTCCTGGGCGTCACGGTCGGCGTCGCGTCCTTGATTCTCGCGCTCGCGATCACAACAGGCATGCGCCGCGACCTCCAGGACCGTCTGCTTTCCTCGACCGCCCACGTGTCGCTGATGCGGGTCCAGAACGATGGCATCCGCGACTGGCGCGGGCTGACCGCGCGCCTCAGCAGGCTGCCCCACGTGGTCGCCGCGGCGCCCGCCCTGTACGAGCCGGTGCTGGTATCGCGCGACGCGCACTCCGGCGGCGCTTTGCTCAAGGGCATCCTGCCGGAGCAGGAGCGCTCCGTCAGCGACATGCTCGCGCAAATGTCAGCCGGAAGCGCGTCAGCATTGGCGGAAACCGCTCAGACCGGCGCGAACGCAAGCGAGAATGGTGCGTTCCCGCCGGTCGTGCTCGGCTACGACCTGGCCGACTCGCTCGGCGCGCGGGTAAGCGACACGGTGGTTGTCACGAGCCCGCAAGGCGAGCTGACCCCCTACGGCCTGGTGCCGAAATACCAGCGGTTCCAGGTCGCCGGCATCTTTCACTCCGGCTTTTACCAGTACGACTCCGGCTTCGGCTTCGTGCGGCTCCGGGACGCGCAGGCGCTGTTCGGGGAGCCGGACCTCGTGTCCATCCTTTCCTTCAAGGTCGACGACCTGGACCATGCCGACCGGATCGGGCGCGCGATTGAGCAGGCGGCCGGCGCGGGCTTTGAGACGACCAACTGGATGGAGCAGAACCGCGAGCTTTTCCGGGCGCTCAAGCTTGAGCAATTGGTCACCTTTATTGTCATCGGGCTGATTGTGTGCGTGGCGGCGCTCAACATCCTGATCGCGCTTACCATGATCGTTATGGAAAAGACCCGCGACATCGCCGTGCTGCTATCGATGGGGGTCGCGCCCGGGCAGATCCGCCGCATTTTCCTGCTACAGGGGGTGCTGATCAGCTCGATCGGCACGGTGTTCGGGCTACTGCTGGGCTACGGGCTGGCGTACGTCTGCGGGCACTACCGGCTGATTCATCTGTCAGCTGACGTGTACTCGATCGATACCCTGCCCTTTGCGCCGCGGCTGACAGATGGGCTGCTCGTGGTCGCGGTGTCGCTGGGCGTCGCGCTGCTGGCCACGCTGTATCCGTCCACGGCGGCCGCCCGGGTACTGCCGGCCGAGGCGCTCCGGTATGAGTAGCCGCGCCCTGGGCGAACAAGCGTCGCTGTCTACGCTGCGACCTTTTTCCGGGCACAACCATCTATGTATTCAAGCTACGGACGTACATAAGAGCTATGTTCTTGCGGACCGTGCTGGTCGCAGGCTGGTTCTTTTCGACCGATTGACATTTTCAGTACCCCATGGTCAGATTCTCGCGATTGTGGGCCAGTCCGGAGCGGGCAAAAGCACACTGCTGCACCTTCTTGGGGCGCTCGATCAGCCGGATGCCGGCGAAATCCGGTGCGGCGC
>CAXTMW010000141.1:248-3772 GCA_964245455.1 uncultured Acidobacteriaceae bacterium | reverse complement strand
GCGCAACCTCACTGCGCGGCTTGTCGGCTCGAGCGGCGTCACAGTTTCGCAATCGCGAAGTGGGGTACGTGTGGCAGTTTCACTACCTGCTGCCGGAGTTTACGGCCGCTGAAAACACAGCCATGCCGCTGCTGGCTCGGGGAATGGGCCGGAAGCCGGCGAGAGACCTGGCTGTTGGATGGCTCGAGAGGGTGGGGCTGGGCGAGCGCGTGGATCACCGCTCCGGGGAGCTTTCCGGAGGAGAGCAGCAACGAGTCGCTTTAGCTCGAGCATTGATCACAAAGCCAAAGCTTCTGCTGGCCGATGAGCCGACCGGAGATCTTGACGGCGAAACGGCGGACGCGGTCTTTGCGCTCCTTGAGGAGTTACACCGGTCGCAGAGCCTTACCACGGTATTGGTGACCCACAATATGTCGCTGGCACGACGTTGCCATCGTGTGTTACGGCTTAGCAAGGGCGGCATGACCGAGGTACCCGCATCCGAGTTGTAACCGCGATTGCGGGGCGCGGAGCTCGGACGTTCTACAGTAGAGACAGCATCCTTTTCGTCGCAACCGCAACAGGTCTGGCTTCTGTTAAGTTCAGGGCCGAGGCAAGGTAAGGGGGAACATGTTCGAACGGTATACAGAAAAAGCGCGGCGCGTCATCTTCTTTGCTCGGTATGAGGCCAGCCAGTTCGGCTCGCCGTACATCGAGACGGAACACCTGTTGCTGGGGCTGCTCCGGGAAGATAAGGCGCTCACAAACCGCTTTCTACGCTCGCATGCATCCGTCGAGTCGATCCGCAAGCAGATCGAAGGGCACACCACCATCCGTGAGAAGGTTTCCACCTCCGTCGATCTGCCGTTGTCGAACGAGTGCAAGCGTGTGCTTGCCTATGCTGCGGAAGAAGCGGAACGGCTTTCCCACAAGCACATCGGCACCGAGCACCTGCTGTTGGGCCTTCTTCGCGAGGAAAAGTGCTTCGCGGCGGAAATCCTGCACGAGCGCGGCTTGAAGCTGCTTGCCATCCGCGAGGAACTGTCCCGCGCGACGCAGGAAAAAACAGCCCAGGGCTCCGGACAGGGCCGCAATCGTGAGGGCGGCTCCGGCGGCAACCGCGAGGCGAGCCTGCTGGCCGAGTTTTCGCGCGACCTGACCCAGGTCGCGATGGATAACCAGCTGGATCCGCTGGTCGGCCGCGATTCGGAGCTTGAGCGCGTGATCCAGATTCTGTGCCGCCGGACCAAGAACAACCCGGTGCTGATCGGCGAGCCCGGCGTCGGCAAGACCGCGATCGTCGAAGGTCTCGCGCAGCGCATTTCTGACGGTGAAGTCCCGAGCTTCCTCGCCGACAAGCGGGTGCTCGCGCTTGACCTGTCGCTGATCGTCGCCGGCACCAAGTACCGCGGGCAGTTCGAAGAGCGGCTCAAGACCATCATGAAAGAGCTGATGGAAAACCAGAACTGCATCATCTTTATTGATGAGCTGCACACTCTGGTGGGAGCCGGTTCGGCCGAGGGCTCGCTCGACGCGGCGAACATCCTGAAGCCAGCACTCTCCCGCGGCGAAATTCAGTGCATCGGCGCCACCACGCCGCAGGAATTCCGCAAATCGATTGAGAAGGATCGGTCGCTCGAGCGGCGCTTCCAGGCCGTGAAGGTGCCGCCGCCGAACGAAGAAGATGCGATCAAGATCATCATGGGCATCAAGGACCGCTACGAGAAGTTCCATGCGGTCTCCTACACCGATGATTCGATCGAGTTCGCGGTATCGCACTCGAACCGCTACATTCCGGACAGGTTCCTGCCGGACAAGGCGATCGACCTGATCGACGAGGCGGGCGCGCGCGTGAAGCTGCGCCAGACTTCCCTTCCTGAGGAGATCACCGAGGTCCAGAAGCGGATTAAGTTCATCGTGCACCGGATGGAGAACGCCATCGCGAACCATGAGTTCGAGAAGGCACGCTTTTACTCGGACGAGGAGCGCAAGGAGCGCGAAAACCTGCGCGCGCTGCGAGACAAGTACCACCTGGACGATTCAACCGCTGGCATCGTGGGCCGCGAGGATATCGAGGACGTGGTGAGCCGCTGGACGGGCGTTCCCGTCACCTCGATCAAGGAAGAGGAGACCCAGAAGCTGCTCCGCGTGGAGGGCGAGCTGCACAAGCGTGTCATCTCGCAGGAGAAGGCGATCTCGGCGCTCTCACGAGCGATCCGCCGCTCGCGTGCAGGGCTCAAGTCGCCGAATCGGCCGATCGGCTCGTTCCTGTTCCTGGGACCGACGGGCGTCGGCAAAACGGAAATGGCCCGCACCCTGGCGCAGTTCCTTTTCGGAAGCGAAAAAGCACTGATCCGCTTCGATATGTCGGAGTTCATGGAGAAGCACTCGGTCTCGAAGCTGATCGGTTCGCCCCCGGGATACGTCGGCTACGAGGAGGGCGGCCAGCTCACCGAGCGCGTCAAGCGTTCGCCGTATTCGGTCGTCCTGCTCGACGAAATCGAGAAGGCGCACCCGGATGTGTTCAACATCCTGCTGCAGGTGTTTGAAGACGGACACCTGACCGACGGGCTGGGGAACACGGTCGACTTTAAGAATGTGATCCTCATCATGACCTCGAACATCGGCGCACGGCACTTGCAGCGCAAGCAGGGGCTCGGCTTCCAGTCGGAGCGCGAGGACCTGGTGATGGACAAGGTCGAGGAGCTCGTCAAGAACGAGGTCAAGCGCACCTTCAACCCCGAGTTCCTGAACCGCGTGGACGAGATCATCCTGTTCCACTCGCTTTCAGACGCGGACCTGATCCAGATCCTGGAGCTGCTGGTGCAGTCCCTGAACGCCAACCTCGTCCAGAAGGCCATCACAATCTCGGTGACCGAGGACGCGAAGAAGTGGATTCTCGAAAAAACACTGGTAGACCGCAGCTATGGGGCACGCCCCCTGCGCCGCGCGCTCCAGCGCTACGTCGAGGACCCGCTCTCGGAAGCGCTGATCGCGGGGCACATTAACGAGCGGCCTGCGTTCCTTGAGGTCTACCTCGAGAACAACCAGCTCTTCTACCGGCCGGTTTCGCAGGAGGGCACCGAGGTGGAAGCGCGCGAGGGGATCCTGCTATACAGCGCATAGCCTGAGGAACAGTCAACGCAAAAGGCCCGTCCAGACTGGACGAGCTTTTTGTTTTTGTCTCACGCGCCGCATGGCTCGCGCTGTGTTCGCTTTGCTTTGTGCGGATCCAGCAGAGGCGCCGGTTTAATGCTGCACTGCACTCTTGACAGTGCCGGCGAGGTTCTCAGAAAGGTCGGCAGCGGCACTGCGCGTATTCTGGTACGTCTTGGAGGCCTGGTCGCCAAGGCTCGACGCCTGCTCCTTGATGTAACTGCTCGCGTCGTCGTACTGGTCCTTCGTATAGTCGGCTGCATCCTCAAGCTTGCGCTTGATCTGCTTGCGCGTTTGGTACCCGCCTGTGGTGCCATCATCAAGGCAACAGTCGCGCCTGCGGCGACACCCACCGAAAAAACAATCCAAAGCTTAAGCGTGTCCATGAT
>CAXTMW010000141.1:0-238 GCA_964245455.1 uncultured Acidobacteriaceae bacterium | reverse complement strand
GGTCGAGATGGCGAGTGTGTAGCGGGGATTCTCCATGCGCTTCGTGACGGACGTGGCTCGAGATGTCGAAGGAGGAGGGTGCGGCGAGGCTGCGGATTGATTTGGAGCGGGAGACCGGGATCGAACCGGCGACATTCAGCTTGGGAAGCTGACGTTCTGCCACTGAACTACTCCCGCTCATGCTGATTCGGAGCGCCCGACTCGGCTTGATCCTTATTCTACTATCCTCAGAGCGTCC
>CAXTMW010000140.1:0-9969 GCA_964245455.1 uncultured Acidobacteriaceae bacterium | reverse complement strand
GCGATGGTGCAAACAGTCGGCACCACGAACAGCGCCAGCAGCAGCGAGCCGGTCAAGGCCGACATGACAGTCACCGCCATCGGTCGGAACATGCGCCCGGCGAGATCCTGCAGGGTAAGCACCGGCAGGTACACGGCAAGGATGATAAGGACGCCGAAGGTGACAGGCCGGGCAACTTCGCGAGCTGCCGCGTGCACGGTTTTCAGCAGACCTGCGCCGCCCCCTACCTCACGGTCCGGGTCGGGCCCGGCACCGCTCTCCTGCTCGCCCTTTTCGTCATCGCTGCCGTTTTCCAGGCGATGCATGCAGTTCTCGACCATCACGACGGACCCGTCAACGATGGTGCCAAAGTCGATGGCGCCCAGGCTCATGAGGTTGGCGGAGATGCCAAACAGGCCCATGCCAAGGAACGCAAACAAGAGAGAAAGTGGAATGGTTCCGGCGACGATCAATGCCGCGCGCCAATTGCCGAGGAAGATGAGCAATACCGCAATGACCAGGAACGCGGCTTCGATCAGGTTCTTCTTAACTGTTTCAATGGCCGCTTGGATCACATCGGACTGGTCGTAGAACGGGATGATCTTTGCCCCGCCCGGCAGCTTCATCGCCGCGATCTTTTGCTTGACCTCGTGGATGATCTGGTTGCTGTTGGCGCCTTTGAGGATGATGACCATGCCGGAAACAGTTTCGCCCTGCCCGTCGTGCAAGATGGCCCCGTGCCGGATCAGCGGCAGTGTTTGGAGCTGCGCGACCGAGTTGAGCAGGACCGGCGTGCCATTGTGCGTGGCGACCACAATGTGGCCGAGGTCGTCGAGCGACTCCGCGCGGCCAATGCCGCGTACCGTGTAGGTCTGGTCGGCATGCTCGATGTAGGAGCCGCCGAAGTTTGCATTGTTGTTCTCGACCGCCATGATCACGTCATGGAGGGTGAGGTTGTACTGGCGCAGCCCGGCCGGGTCAACCACGACCGAGTACTGCTTGGTTTGGCCGCCCCAGGAGTTGATTTCGCTGACCTCGGGGATGGTGAGCAGCCCGTAGCGGATCGTCCAGTCGTGCAGGGTTTTGAGGTCCATGAGCGACATGTGCGGCGACTGCACGGTGTACTGGTACACCTCGCCGAAGGCGGTCGACATGGGGCCCATCATGGGCTGCAGGCCGACGGGCAGCCGGCCCGCGGCCGCGCTCAGGCGCTCGGCCACAAGCTGGCGCGCGCGATACTGGTCGATCGAGTCGTCGAAGATGATGGTCAGCATCGAGAGCTCAAGCTTTGAGGTGGAGCGCACGATCTGCAGCTTGGGCATGCCGAGCATCGTGGTTTCGAGCGGAAACGTGACCAGCTGCTCCACCTCGACCGGGCTCATGCCGGGCGCGTTGCACGTCACGACGACTTGGTTGTTGGTGAGGTCGGGGTAAGCCTCAATTGGAAGGTGCGTCATGACAATCAGGCCCGCGGCGACGAGCAGCACCATGCTGATCAGCACCAGCCAGCGGTTCGCGAGGAAGAAATCCAGGATGCGCGTCATAACTACTCCTCGCCGATGGTGCCTTTGAGCAGGTCGGACTTCAACAGAAACGAGCCCGTTGTCGCGATACGGTTACCCGCACGCAGGCCGTCGGTTACCTCCACTTCGCCGGCAATCGGCGGGAGAGTTTTGAGCGCGCGCGGCGTGAAATGTGTGCCGTCGGCAGTGACAAATATCACCTGCACGCCGTTGACCTCCTGCATGGCCGCTTCCGGCACAAAGATCGCGGAGCGCGTGTCGGCTTCATCGATGTTCGCCCGGGTAAACATCTGCGGCTTCAGGCGCCCGGCCGGGTTGGCGAGCGTCGCGCGCACCTGTACGGTGCGCGTTGTAGGGTCGAGCGAGCTGCCGATCAGCGTGACCTTGCCGGGAAAGCTTTGCCCCGGCCACGCATCGGTCGTGATGTCGACATGCTGGCCGACGCGGAGGCGCGGCAGGTCGGTTTCCGAGACCGCGGCCACCATCCAAACCTCTCCAAGGTCAGAAACGGTATAGGCTTCGTTGCCGGGCTCAAAGACCATGCCCGGCGCAATGGTACGCGTGATCACCGTGCCGGCAATGGGCGACAGGATCGGCACATTCTCATAGGTGTAGAGGGTGGCCGGGGTGATGCTTTCCGGCTCAACCTGTACCAGGTCGGCCAGGTGCTCGCGCTCCATGGTGACGGCGGCCTGCGCGTTCTTCAGATCCGTCTGCGCCTGTACCAGCTCCTGTTCGCTGCCCTGCTGCTGCTCGAGCGAGGCGGCCTGGATGGAATACAGGTGCTGGTAACGATTGCGCTTGTTTTCTGCGTAGGTGATCGCCGACTGCGCACGAGCCACGTTGGCAAAGGCCTGCGCAAGGGTGCCGACGGTCTCATGCACGGAGTGGCTGTGCAGGTGGGCGAGCACGGTACCCTTGCGCACGGGGTCGCCCGCCATTTTCAGCACGTCCACAACCTTGCCGTCGGAGTAAGGAGAAATGTGCGCGGTGCGCTGCTCGTCCATCATGATCTGCCCCGGTACTGTGAGTATGCGCGGGGTCACGCGCGGCTCCAGCTGCACTACGCGGATACCGGCAACCTGCTGCTGGTCGAGCGGTACCTCCACCGTGTTGGGCGCTTCGGTGTTGCCTTTTGACTTGCCGGCATCGCCGCTGCTGGCGCCCGTGCTCGCGTTGGCGGCCGGCTTGCTGCTGCTTGCGCCTCCAGAAGCGCTGCCGGATGAGCAGCCGGCGACGGTAAGGAGCGTGCACGCAAGCATGCCCAGAAAGAGTGACTTCATGGCTGTTCTCCGTAGGCGAGGTGCAACGCGACAACGGCCCGCTGGTATTCGGCCCAGGTTTCGAGGGAAAGCAGGCGCGTCTCGACCAACACGCGTTCCGCATCCAGAAAGCGCAGCAGATCGGTTCCGCCCGAGCGGTACGCGTCGTTCAGGATGGACGCATTTTCCGCCGCGCGGCCGCCCATTCCGGGCAGGGCCGTGTGCACCAGCTGCTGCTCGCGATTATATGCAACCGTTGCTGTAGCAATTGCAGTGCTTGCAGACAGGCGCGTGTACGCGAGCTGGTCCGCGGCCAGCTGCGTGTTAGCAGAAGCAAACGCGATGCCGCCCTGATTGCGGTTGAAGAATGGCAGGTCGACCTGAAACCCGCCATAGGCCGTGTCTGATCCGGAGTTGCGTTTATAACCCGCATAAAAGTTCAGGTCCGGCACGGCATCGGCGTGCTGCAGCCGCAAGTCGGCCTGTGCCTGCGCTACTGCTTCGCGCGCGGCGGCCACATCGGCTCGCTGCTCCACGGCGTCGGCCAGGACGCGCGTGCCGACCGGGCGCTCCTGATCAAGCGGGTCAGTCAGAGCGGCAGTTTGCGCGGCCGCGGATGCAGTGCGGCGGCTCAGCTCGATGCGCGCGAGCTCAGCATCCCGCTCGGCCTGTGCTGCCGACAAGGCGATGCGGTCGCGCTCAACCTCGGTCCGCAGCAGGTCCACCCCGGCCGTGGCGCCGTCGCGTACGCGGTCTTGCTGGTAGACAACAAGCCGGTCGAAGTCCGCAAGCTGCTCATGCCAAAGCCGTACCGCCTGCTCCGCATAGGCGGCGGACCAATAGGCGTTGGCGATGCCGCCGCTCAGCACGCCCAGGTTAAACTGGTGTTCGGCTTCAACACGGCGTACGCGGGTGTCGGCATAGCGGATGCGCTTGCGGCGCTTGCCGTCGATCTCAAAGTTCTCGCCGAAGTAGCCGTAATCCTCCGTGTTGTTTGGGAATGAAAAGTTGTTCGCCCAGGGCTGCAGGTCTTCCGACGAAAGGTACAGGCGCGGGTTGGGGCGCAGGCGCGCCTGCGCGATCTGCGCTCGTTCCACGTCGATGAGGTCGCTGCTGGTGTGCGCTTCCGGTGCTGCCGCAAGACCCATGCGGATTGCCTCCTCAAGTGACAAGCCGGGCGACAGCGACGGCTGCGACCAAAGCGGATATGCCAGCGCGGCGACAAGCAAGGCAAACGCAGCAGCGCAGCGGCATCGGCGCGCGCGTACGACGCGGCTAAGTCGTAGTGCCACACAGTGCATCATGATCTGACTCTACAAAACAAGATTCGGCTTGCGGTTGCAAGCTGCAAATGGCACATCTCGTCGAGCTGTCCATCCCAGCAAAACCCACTAAGTGCGACGCAATGTGTCGGCGACTTAAATGGTCGCACCGTGAGAACTCGGAACGTAAAAGCACTTACAAGGTAAGTCGCGAAGCACGGGGACTTAGCAGCAACGCAGAGAAATAAAGGCACGCGGTTGCTTGGATGTCGAGCGGTCTGCGAACGTCGCCGGCTTTTCGCTGAATCTTAACGAATTAAGGGCAGTGCCGCCCGGAAGAGGCTGTCGAAGGTCGATCCGGCTTCCGCGTCACGGGCGAGCGCACTTTCCAGAGCCTTCTGCGCGCTCGCTCGCTGGTATCCAAGATTCACCAGCGCCGACAGAACATCGTCCGCGGCCGGCGCGCTCCGGGCACCCTTGCTTTCCACCGGCGCCACCGCGGCCAGCTCGTCCAGCTTCTCCTTGAGCTCGACCGCGAGCCGCTCGGAAAGCCGTTTACCGACGCCCGGGATGCGTGTGAGCACTGCATGGTCCTGCGCCCGAATAGCGGCGATGGTCTGCTCCGGCGAAAGACCGCTCAGGATGGTCAAGGCGAGCCGCGGCCCGACACCCGAGACGGTGATGAGCTTTTCAAACAAGCGTTTTTCCCTGATTTCGAGAAAGCCGAACAGCGCCAGCACGTCCTCGCGCACCTGCGTGTAGATGTGAAGCTGCACATCCTTCGAGGCCGGCGGCTCAGGCAGCGCGCTGAAGGTCGGCACGGAGATCGCGACCTCGTAGCCGACGCCCCCGCACTCCACAATGCACGAGCCCGGACTTTTGCTGAGAAGGGTGCCGCGAAGGTGCGCAATCATCTGCCGACATTCTATCCGCGCCCACTCAGCACTCACTAATTGTCGATCGCGTAGATAGCCGTCTCGCCGACAGTGGGCGCGCCCGCGGCAGTTCCGCACATCCTACGTTTAGAACGGCCACACTCCTGCTTACGGAAACCTGCTTGCCACAAGAGACCATGGAGAACGCGGCGCCCGAGAAAGCACCCAGGAAAGCACACCAGACGCTCACCCTCAACAGGCAGGCGATCATCGGGTAACCCGCCAATACAACCGAAGGCAGCCTCAACCGCGCCATTCTGCTGCTGGCCGTACCCATGGTGCTCGAGATGGCGCTCGAATCGATCTTCGCCATTGTCGATATTTTCTGGGTCAGCAAGCTCGGCTCGGGCCCGGTAGCAGCCATTGGGCTTACCGAGTCGCTGCTCACCCTGGTGTATGCCGTAAGCTCCGGCCTCGGCACCGCGGCCACGGCGTTGGTTGCCCGACGCATGGGCGAGGGCGACCCCAATCGTGCTGCCGTGGATGCGGTGCAGGCGATCGCCGTCGGGCTTTTGATCGCGCTCGCGGTCGCCTGGCCGGCCTACCACTATGCGCCTGGGCTGCTGCAGCTGGTGGGCGCGCCCGCGAACGTCGTACAGCTCGGGAGCCGTTACGCGCGCATCACGCTTGGGGGCGCGGGCGTCATCATCCTGCTGTCGCTCGACAACGCCATCTTTCGCGGCGCCGGCGATGCCGCGTTCGCCATGCGTCTGCTTGCGGTCGCCAATGTAATCAATCTCATCCTGGACCCGCTGCTGATCTTCGGGATTGGACCTTTCCCCCGGCTCGGCGTGACCGGGCCTGCCGTGGCAACGCTCGCCGGCCGCAGTCTGGGCGTGTTCTATCAGGTGTACCGGCTCCATCGCGGCAGTCAGAGCTTTCGCATCGCGCGCCGGCACCTGCGGCTCCACCCGCGCGAAATGCTGCGCTACCTGCAGGTGTCCGGCACGGGGGTGCTTCAGTTTCTACTTGAGCAGGGCTCTTGGCTGGGGCTGGTTCGCATCGTCAGCACGTTCGGCGGTGCCGCCATCGCCGGCTACACCATTGCTTTCCGCATTGTGGGTTTTGTGCTGCTGCCGTCCTTTGGCCTGGGCAATGCTGCCGCCACGCTGGTGGGCCAGCATATGGGCGCGGGGCTCGCCGGGCGCGCGCGCACCGCTGTCTGGCGTACCAGCCTGTGGAACTTTGCGCTGCTCGGCTCCGCGAGTTTATTGTTCATCGCATTTGCGCCTGCGCTAGTGGGGCTCTTTTCGCATGACCCCGCTGTTCAGCCGCTTGCTGTTGAGAGCCTGCGCATCTTTTCCGCCGGAAACCTGCTGTTTGCCTTTCAGTCTGTGTTTATTCAGGCGTTCAACGGTGCCGGCGACACGATGACACCGACGCTGATCAATCTGTTCGGCTTTTGGATCGTGGAGATCCCGCTCGCGTGGTTTTTGTCCCACCACACACGGCTCCACATCACCGGCGTCTTTCTGGCGGTGCTGGTCGCGCAGGTGATCGCAGTGGTGTCAAGCGGAGTTCTTTTTGTACGCGGCAGGTGGGCGCGATCGCGCACGGCCTTCGCTTCGTAAAGAGCAAAGCCGCGCAGCCGCGCCCTAGTGGCGCCGGCGGTAGCGAATCGCAAACTCATAGCCCGGCGGCGGCGGGAACAGGTCGGCGATGATGCGCAGGCGATCCGCCAAGGCGGGCGCAGCCAGGAGCGGGTACTCGCGCTCCCGCAGGTCGGCATAGTCCAGGTCGATGGCGAGCGAGAGCATGTAGACGGCGAGCGCGTCGGCGAAGGCGGCTTCGAAAAACCGGGTTTGCTGCTCGCCGGCCGCCGGAGGCAGCGGGGCGTCGCCTTTGCGGGCGGCTTCGGGAGAAAGCTCAATGGCGTGCTTGCGTGCCTCGTAGCTGTCCTGCGAGGTTTCGCCCCGCACCTCGGCTGCGGCCTGCATCCAAAGCAGCGCCGTAAGCCGCTCAGGCAGCGGCTCTTTGGCAGTCGCGAGCGCTTCCACATACTGGTGGCCCACGTTGATGAACAGTTCAAATGCCAGCGCGAACCGGTCTTGCATCAGCCGCGTTGAGATAAACGTGTAAGTTGCGCCCTCAATGGGTACCGTGCGATGGCAGATGGCGCGGTCGGCGAAGTCAGCGGTGTGGACGCGGGCGATTTCTGTGTCGCGGGCGTGGGCGGTCTCGCCAAGGGCGAGCGGGACGAACACAAAGGCGTTACCGGGCATGGCGCCGGCAATGCCGGCCGGCACGGCTTCAACGATGCGCTGGAGGGTGTCGCCCGTGGTTTCAAGCTCGCCGAAGACGCCGTAGCGGAGAGTGTTGCGGCCGCGGGCCAGGGTTGTCGCGCGAACGGCTTCTCCGGCCGGGAGCAGGTCGCGCTGTGTGGGTAGGGCCATGGATTGATTTTAGCTTGCGGTGGTGAGGGCAGGGTGCCATAGGGTAAGATTACTGTTGCGTCACGTGGGCCAGACGGCGGAGTCCAGTCGTATGAATGAGTCCCGAGCAGCCAGTGCGTCCCTCTAATCGCCGTCAGCCTTCCCAGCACCGACGATCTGCTGGACGATGACGCCGAAGACTGCCAGCAAAGTCGGGCTGAGTAGGGCAACTCCAAGTCCAGGGTGGCCGTCTTTCATTAAGTAGAACCCACCCAGAAACAGCGCCGCCATCAGGAAGTATGTCGCAGCCAAAGCCCAGGCCCGGATCGTTTGCTCGCGATCCACGCGATTCATGTCACGCGAAGCCAGCTTGAGTTGCGCGCGCTCCACCCGGCGATCGTGAGAACGCTGGACGAGGTGATCTTCTCCAAGCCGGGTTCCCAGGCTGTTTCCTGATTCGTTGTAGCGGATTAGCTCCTCGGCGGATGGAAGCGGCCCTGAGCGCATACCCGCCACCATCAGCGCACGTTCCGTCATTTCCTGCCCCGCTTGCTCGATCTCGCGGGCAAGGTGGGTCACAGCTTGTTCTGGCTCAGAAACGGAAAGAGCCCCAGAATCAGGGCTCTCGTCTAATAGCTCATCTATGCCCTCGTCTGGGCCAAACTCCTCATTCAGTCCCATTTACCCGCGTTTTGTGGCGACGAGCCTTCCCGTCGAGTACCGCCGCGCTTGGCGCTGCTTGGCCAGATGAGGTGCGATCGGCTTCGCGGCTTTCTTAATGGCCTTCAGGCTTGACACAGGATCGAGAGCATGGCCTAAGCTCAGAACGCCTTGGCTGACGCCGGAAAAGATGGCACGCGCAAGTACACCCATAAGGCTCTCCCGTGAACTAAACGCTGCATACAAGACAGCACTGTCCACAAATTACCAGAAACTACAGAAAACCGTGAGAATCTGCAGTAATCACCATGGATGCAAAGAATGTACTAATTAGCTCCAAAACAACCAGCCACGACAAATAGCAACACCAGTACAGGTTTCTTAAAGCGATTCATTTGAGCAAAAGCAATCGATGCCTTACCGATTGTGCGCGTTTGGCAGCCAGCGTCGTCAGCTTGATCTCACAATGCACGGCCACTGCTTGCCAGTCACAAACAGTCGGCCATGCTAGGCGTCATAGACGATGCCGTTCAGCGCGCTTCGCCGCAGGAAGCGACACCAGCGAGGCAACATCAGCGCAAAAGGCGGATGGAAGCCGGGCCTCAGTTGCAGAGCAGGGAAGAAGCGAGTCACAGGAGCGCGAACGCCTGTCTTGCCGCTTCGATCGTCCGCTCCACATCCTCGTCCGAGTGCGCCGTGCCCAAAAAAGCCGCCTCGTACTGCGAGGGCGGCAGCCAGACGCCCCGGTCGAGCATCGCCCGGTGGAAGCGCCCGAACCGCTGTGTGTCGCTCGTTAGAGCGGTCGCGAAATCTTTGACCGGCGAGTCCGTGAAGAACCAGGTCCACATGGCGCCGACGCGGTTGGTCGTGATCGCAATCCCGGCGGCTGCGGCCTCGCGGGCAACCCCGTCGGCCACTGCGGCGCTTATAGATTCGAGCCGCGTGTAGACCTCCTCGCGGTGCTGCTTCAGGTAGCCGACCGTAGCAAGCCCGGCTGCCATGGCCAGTGGGTTCCCGCTGAGCGTGCCGGCCTGGTACACGGGGCCGAGCGGCGCGAGCATGCGCATGATCTCCGCACGGCCGCCGAAGACACCGCAAGGCAGCCCGCCGCCGACGATTTTGCCGAGCGTCGTCATGTCGGGCGTGATGCCGAAGCGCTCCTGCGCGCCGCCGAAGGCGAGCCGGAAGCCGGTCATCACCTCGTCAAAGATCAGCAGCGTCCCTGCGCGCTCGGTAAGCGCGCGCAGACCCTCCAGGTAGCCGGGCTCCGCGATCACGCAGCCCATGTTGCCGACGACCGGCTCAAGGATGACCGCGGCAATCTGCTCGCGGTGCGAGGCAAAGGCCCGTTCGACCGCTTCCAGATTGTTATAGGGAAGCGCGAGGGTAAAGTGGGCAATCTCATCCGGTACGCCTGCCGAGCCCGCAATCCCGAAGGTCGCCATGCCGGAGCCTGCCATGACCAGAAAGCCGTCGGCATGGCCGGGGTAGCACCCCTCTAACTTAAGGATGTATTTGCGCCCGGGAAAAGCCCGCGCGACGCGTACCGCGGACATGGTTGCCTCTGTGCCGGATGAGACGAAGCGCAGCATCTCGATCGATGGGCAAGCTTCGGTAACGAGCGCGGCCAGCTCGGCTTCGGTTGCGGTGGATGCTCCAAAGCTGGAGCTTCGCTCGGCTGCGCCCTGGATCGCCCGCACCACCGGCTGAAACGCGTGGCCCAGGATCATGGGCCCCCAGGAGCCGAAATAGTCGATGTAGCGGTTGTCGTCCGCGTCCCACAGGTAGGCTCCCTGGCCGCGCTCCACAAACGGCGGCGCTCCGCCAACCGCAAGAAAGGCCCGTACGGGTGAGTCCACGCCGCCCGGGAGCAGCGTTTGCGCCCGTGCATGGAGCGCGTCCGACTTGGCCGTCCGGCGCGGGGGCCGCATATTGGTCAGCCCCTCTGTCTCGGCAATCGTCCTGTCAGTCAAGGC
>CAXTMW010000139.1:6887-9982 GCA_964245455.1 uncultured Acidobacteriaceae bacterium | reverse complement strand
CTCTCCCAGGGCCGCAAGCAGCGCCACGTGCGCCGGCACCATGCCGTTCCGGTTGACGAAAGAGCCGGCAAGTGCCGCCACGCCCAGGTTGGCAGCCACCTGGGAGGCGGTGCGTCCGTGGCGCGGCTCCGCTGTGCCCTGCGCCTCCTTGCGACGACGCCCGACGCGGGACGCACCCAGGGTGAGCACGAGCATGGCCGCCAGCAGCCACAACGGCGAGTGAGGGTATGCAGGGGTAAGCGCGAAGCAGAAGGCCAGCAGCGCGCCTAACAGCGCCGCCGGGGGCGTAGCCGCGCGCGCGCCAATCACCAGAGCGGCAAATAGAAGGCTGCACAACGCCCCACCCTCCATGAGGTGAGGTGAGGCTGTTTGCACGGCTTGCAACATCGCGTACACAGCAGCGGCCGGGCACACCAGCAGCAGCACGGCGCGTGACTGCCAAGCGGGCGGAGTGCCGCCGGTTAGAGGGGACGCAGTTGTCACCGGCCAGCTCCCGCCTCGTCCACGGTATGCCGGGATAGCCTGAGAGAATGTGTGAGAAGTCCAATCATGTCCATTTAAGCCTCAAAGAAGGGGTCATCCTGAGGAGCGAAGCGACGAAAGATCTGCTTTTCTCGCTAGGAAAGGGCAAAGCAGATCCTTCGCTGCGCTCAGGATGACCCCTTTCGGTGTGTACGAACTTCGCATACACCCTCTCAGGACTCCCCTTTCAATTAACGAGATTTCTTGCACACCTCGAAGCTGACCACCTCACCAGCCGAGGGTTCCAGGCGCGCCTTTGAAAGGGCCGCGCACCGCGGAGGTGATCCAGCCGCCATAGAAGTCGCCTGCCTGCGCAGCCACCGGTTCCCCGTCCACGGTGCATAGCTCGACTCGGCCGGCGTAGAAGGCCAGGTAGTCGCGCAGCGCCGCGTACGGACGAGTCGGCTCCCCGTAGCTCCAGGCCGCATCGGGCGAGAGTGCGTCCCTTGCGGGCTCCCCGAGCGCGGCCGAAACGTCGATGGTCCAGTACCGCGCGCTGCCCTTGAACTCGCAAAAGCTGCTGCGGTGCGGAGAAGGCCGGAGATACTGCATGGCGATGTCATCCGGCGGAATGTAGAAGACAGGCGGGTGGCTCGTTTCCAGGATGCGCACGGCGCGCGTCGTGTCGGCCAGCAGGACTCCGCGATGTTCGATCCGGAGGTGCTGCGCGGTTGGCTCCAGACGAGGCGGGCGCGGGTAGTCCCAGACCGATTCGGGGGCTTGGCTCGTGTGCGGATCACTCATGCGTCCTCCGGCGCAGCCGCTCCCGGCGAGAAGCGGCGCTGCGTCTAAGGTAGCCTGCCGGGCGCCGCCAAGTACTCTGTTCAGATACTCGGGGCCAAGGTGAGGGACCGAAGCGGTGATTTACAATCAGCCAGCGGCAGGCTTTGCCGCGCGAAGCGGGGCCGCCTGGACCCGCAATGAGGGTACACAAGAGTGCAAAGTATCGCAGGGCCGATGCGCCCATGGCTCCTGGCCGGTCTTTTCCTGGCTGGGTCCGCAGCAGTGATCGGTTGCGCCAATCGCGCCCGTCCCGTTATCAGCCCGATTCAACCCGTAGGCCCGGCCGGCACGCCAGGAGGCGGCTTTGCCCTGGTGCTGACCCAGCCTGCCCAGCGCAGCGCGCAGTCGGCCACCAACCCTTGCCCAGCATCCATCGCCATTCCCAATCCTGCGAACCCCAAGGTGAATGAGAACGTTCTGTACGCGAACGCGGGTGTGTCCACGGTGATTGACTTCTCGGGAGACAGCGTCCTCGCGCAGACGACCATCGGGTTGGGGCCGCTCACCTCCGCCATCGGGCCCACCACCAACGAGGTCTTCAGCCTCAACTGCGATGGCACGGTCAGCGGGATTCCCATCTCGCAAACGCTGCAGCAGAACCAGATCACCACGACCACGCTGACTCCCGGTTCAACTGGCACCGGCACCAACGGGCTCCCTTCACCCTCGATCCAGGGCAACATACTGATTCAGAACTCGGCCATTTACGTAACCAACCTGGGTCCGGGCGCGAACGGACAGTACACAGTCGGCGCATTGAACACGGGCTCCGGCGTTACAACGCCGTCCCTGCTGCAGCAGATCCCGGTGGCCCCCGCGCTGGTTGCGCTTGCGGGTTCGCCTAGTTCGCAACGCGTTTACGCCATCAGCCAGGGGGCTGACGGCAGCAACGTCAGCTGGGGCCAGTGCGGTTCACTTGGCACCGCGACGCTGGGCGTTGTGCCCGGTAACGGCCAGGTCGACGGCATTGACACGGCAACCAACGCCGTTTCCAGTCGGATCCCGGTAGGGAACTGCCCGGTTTTCGGCCTGACCACGCCGGACGGTCTCCGCACCTTCATCCTCAATCGCGGCTCGGGCACCATCACCGTCATCAATTCGCAGCAGGATGCGCTCGATGGGAGCGCGACGCTGCTGGCGAACACGGGCGTTGCCGGAACCATCAAGGTTGGCGCGGGCCCGGTATATGCGGCCTATTTCGCACAGCGGTCCCTGCTCGTCACCGCAAACTATGACTCAGGCACGGTGAGCTTCATCAACGTGCCGCTCGACGCCTTCGGCAACGATGCACCCGGCTTCGGCCAGGTGCTCGGCACGGCGCAGGTGGGCCCGTTCCCGGCTGCGCTTACGATTCTTGGAGACGGCAGTCGGGTGTATGTCGCGCTGCAGGGCAACCCCACCAACGCAAGCGCGACCGGCGCCATCGCGATCGTTAACATGACGAGTTTTACGCCGCAGGGTGCGCCAATCGCCGTGCCGGGCCACCCGCGCGTCATTGCCTCCACCTACAACAATCCTGTGGGTAAGGTGTACGTGGTTGCGCCGGACAGTCAGCTGCTGACGATCCTACGCACGGACACCGACCAGGTCTCGGCGCAGCTGCAACTGCAGGGATGCGGCGTCGATGTCCGGACGAACTTCCAGTACGTGGGGCAGAACAACCTGGGCGGCCCGGCCGTTTCGGCTAACACTTTCATTAACGGAAGCAACGGCCCCGGCTCCGGCGCGCCGACGCTGCAGTTTCCGCAAACCGGCTCACCGTCCTGCCAGTAGCCGGTTGTTAACGCCGT
>CAXTMW010000139.1:1801-6848 GCA_964245455.1 uncultured Acidobacteriaceae bacterium | reverse complement strand
GAGCGCACCAACGCGCGCATACTGGAGCCCGGCGAGCTTGCCGCGCTCGCCCCGGACCGCGAGCTCACCTTTCTCGCCATGGATGTGTCGTTCATCTCAGCAACGCTGGTGCTGCCGCCCGTGCTTGCGGCCGCGCCGCGTCTCTCGGAGGCGGTCATCCTCATCAAGCCGCAGTTTGAAGCAGGCCGCGAGTGGGTCGGCAAGGGCGGTATCGTGCGCGACGGCCGCGCACACACGCTCGCGCAGGAGCGGGTGCGTGACTGCGCCGCGTCGCATGGTGCTACAGCGCTCGACATCGTCGAGTCGCCCATCACGGGCACAGAAGGCAATCGGGAGTTTCTGCTGCACGCACGCTGGGCGCCTCGCTGAACGGGAGGCGGCGACCGGGCTCCCGGTACACTGGCACCATGCGTACCATCGCCATCGTGTCGAAACCGGAAAAGCCCGAGCTTGGCGCGATTCTGGAGGAACTGATCCCGTGGCTGCGCGCCCATGACTTCGATCCGGTGCTCGACGCGATCAGCGGACGGTACACCGGCGCCGCGCCGGTGGTGGCGCGCGAGCAGCTGAGCGAACACCGGCCGGCGCTGGTGATCGTGCTGGGCGGCGATGGAACCCTGTTGGCGGCCTCGCGCGTGTTTGCCCGGCTGGGCACGCCCATCCTGAGCGTCAACCTGGGTTCGCTCGGATTTTTGACCGAGGTGCGCCTCAGCGAGCTATACGCGACCCTCGAAGCCTGGTGCGTGGACTGCGGCACGCTCGACGAGCGATCGATGCTGCACGCCGAGCTGTGGCGGGGCGACGTGAAACTCTGCGAGCATGAAGCGCTCAACGATGCCGTGCTGAGCAAGGGCACCATCGCGCGCATGGGGCAGTTCAGCGTTACGGTCGACGGCCACCTGGCCGCCGAGTACCGCGCCGACGGCGTCATCGTCGCGACCCCGACCGGCTCGACGGCATACTCGCTTTCCGCCAACGGCCCGGTGCTCGACCCCTCGGTCGACGCGCACATCATTACGCCGGTGTGCCCGCACCTGCTCACCATGCGGCCGCTGGTGGTGCGCGGCGACGCACGGCTCAACCTGCGCATCATCGACGGCGCGGAGCCGACCTATCTCACCGTCGATGGGCAGGAGTCGCAGACACTGCAGCAGGGCGATGAGCTGCGGTGCTGGCGCTCCGAGTACAACGTCAAATTGCTGCGGGTCGGCGCGGGCTCGTTCTACGACGTGCTGCGGACCAAGCTCAAATGGGGCGAGCGCTAGGGCCGCGTCTACAGGCTAAGGGTGCCCCACATCTCGAACTTGGGATGTGGGTTCTCGGCGCCTCGAACGGATTTACGGCGATCCCGATGCGCCCGTTCCCACGATTTGCACGGTGCGCAGAAAATCGAAGTTACCCGACGGCGAAAGGGCCAGCGGGCCGAGCCGCTTGTTGACGACCGCGACGGTGTCCAAGTACCAGAGATTCAGCACCGGCAGGTCCGTCGCGAGCTGCTGCTGGACTGCCCTGTAGTCCGCAATTTGCTGCACGCGGTCCGGATTTTGAGCGGCATCGGCAATCAGCGCATCCACGTGCGCGTTGCTGTAGTAGCCGCGATTGGCCCCGTGCGGTGGTGTGCGCGTCGACCCGTAGGCATAGTTCAGAATGTCGGGCGCCTCGTTGCCCCCTATCCAGCGCGAGGGCGCCATGGCAAACGCGCCCTTGGTGATGTCGGCGTAAAACGTCGCGAACTCGTACGAGCGGATGTCGAGCGCGACCCCGACGGCGGCGAGCTCGGACTGGAGTACGGCACACAGCAGGCGGCTTGTTTCGTCGGTCGAGCTCTTCATCACCAGGTGAAAGCGCACGCCATCGGCGCCGCGCCGGTAGCCTGCCGCGTCCAGCGCCGCGTTCGCCGCGGCCGGGTCAAAGGCGTGGTGCGCGTCGTCGGCCTGGTCGTCAAAGTAGGCCCAGTGTTCGGGCGGCAGCACGCTGTCGGCCAGCCGCGCTCGGCCGTCCAGCAGGGTGTGGATGATGAGCCTGCGGTCGATGGACTGCGCGATAGCGGTGCGGACGCGCGCGTCCCGCAGATAAGGGTCGCGCAGGTTGAAGATGACGTAATTGACCACCGTGCCCGGGCCGGCCTCAACGCGCAGCGCGCGCTCGCGGGCCAGGCTCGCCAGCACGTCGGTCGGCAGGGCATTGATCGCCACGTCCGCCGACCCTTTCTGGAGCTCGAGCGCGCGCGTAATCGCATCCGGCACAACGGCGAAACGCACCCCGGCGATCGCAGGAACCTGGGCCCAGTAGAGCGGGTTGCGGCGAATGACGACATCTTTGTCCTGTTCGGCGCTCACAAACAAGAACGGCCCGCTGCCCAGCGGGTGGCGCCAGAAGTCGCGGCCGCTCCCGTACGGGATCACCCCGAACGCGCCGTCGCAGACATTCCAGAGCAGCGCTGTGTCCGGCTTTTTCAGGTGCACGACAACAGTCGCCGGATCAGGGGCATCGACCGACTTCCAGGTCTTGTACGCAGCGGTTTTCACTGTCGTGACCGCGCCGTTCAGCAGTGTGTCGAGCGACCACTTCACGTCGCGCGCCGTCAACGCGCGTCCATCGGCGAAGCGGACCCCTGGGCGCAGGTGGAACACGTAAGTAAGCGGGTCGGGCGTTTCCCAGCTCGTGGCCAGGTCAGGGGCGATGCCGATGGGGGCGTCCCGGCGTACCAGCGCGTCGAAGAGCAGGGAATCGATGCGCTCGGAGGAAGCGTCCGTGCCGATTCTGGGGTCGAGGTTTGTAGGGCTGCTTTCAATCAGGACCGTGACGGTATCAGTTGCCGGTTGATGACGACCGCAACCGGCAAGCAGACCCAGCAGGAGCGCAGGCAGCACAGCCCACCGCCTACCCACAGGTCACCTGGCCCAGCACCACGGGCGCACGCGCGCCAGTCGCCGAGGGCACGTTGCCGGGGCGGCCATGGAAGCTCATGTACGCGAGCAGGGCGAAGGCGACTGCCTCTTTCGCTTCGACCGGGAGCGGCGCGGGCAGGCCTGGGTCAGAGGACAGCAGCACGCGAACGCGGTCGGGCAGCAGCAAAGTCTCGAGCATGTCGAGCAGTGTCGCATTCTTCGCGCCTCCGCCGGCAACGATCAAGTCGAGATTCCCGTTCGGCTCACCGGCTGTGACAAATTGCCGAATCGCGAGCGCGATGGAGTGCGCGGTGAGCGCTGTTGCCGTGGCGATGACGTCTTCAGGCCGGGCTTCTGTTGCGCGGCACTGCTTGAGAAAATCCGCGGCGAACCGCGCCCCGAACTGCTCGCGGCCCGCGGAGCGCGGCGGCGGCTCGGCATAGAAACGCTCGCGCAGGCTCGCCTCGACCACCGGCAGGAGTACCTGCCCGCGCGCCGCGACCTGCCCGCCCTCATCGAAGGGTTTGCCGAACAGCTGCTGCATCAGCGTATCCATGACCATATTGCCCGGGCCGGTGTCGAACGCGACAACAGGGCCGGCGCTCCCGAACGGCGGCACCACCGTCAAGTTCCCGATGCCGCCGATGTTCTGCAAGATGCGTGTGCGCCGGGCGTCGCGGTAGAGCGTCCGGTCGAGCAGCGGCACCAGCGGCGCGCCCTGACCGCCGGCGGCCATGTCGGCCGGGCGAAAGTTTGAGAGCACCGGCACCCCGGCTGCACGCGCGAGCGGCGCCATCTCGCCGATCTGCCAGGTGCAGGCGAACTGCTCGCCGGCATACGGCGCCGGGGTGCCCTGGTGGTAAATGGTCTGTCCATGGCAGCTGACCAGGTCGATCGCGCCGTCGTAGTCCTCACGCAGCGCGCAGTAGGCCTTGGCGTAGGCCAGCCCTAGCGCCCAGTGCAGGCGTGCCAGCTCGGCGGTGCTGGTGCGCTTGCTGTCCTGCGCGGCCAGCACTGCGTCGCGCAGAGCGGCAGGGAAAGGAAAGCCGCGGTGGGCCAGCAGTTCCAGCGCAAGCGCGGCTTCCTGACTCGCAGCGCGGCGTTTGGCCTTCGGCGCAATCCGCACCAGGGCGACGTCGATGCCGTCGCCGGAGGTGCCGCTCATGAGGCCGGCAACGGTCAGCGGGCGGAGGAGGCGCTTCGCGGTCATCCGGCCGCGACCCCTTCCGGTTCCGGCAGAGCCGCGTCCGGCAAAGGCCGGGTCATGCCGGCCCGCTCCATCGCCACCAGCTCCGAGGTAAACAGCTGCAGATCGCCGCGCAGCCGCGCCAGCTGCGCCGCGGTCGGGTCTCTCGGCAGCTGCGCGTCGAGCAGCCGCGTTTTGTGCGCCACCACCCGCGCACAAGTTCGCCGCACGGCTGCGCGAAACGCGGCGGAGTGCTCCGCCTCCGCCAGTACGGCCTCGTACGCGCGAAAAATCAGCGCTGGATCCCTGCAGACCTCCAGCAGGTCTGAGCCGGCCAGCAGCGCACGCACCGCGGCCTCCTCAATGCTCATCTGCGTCAGCAGTCCGCCCATTTCCATATCATCGGTCAGGATCAGCCCTGCGTACCCGATCCGCCGACGAAGAATCTCGGTCACCCAGAAGCGCGACACCGAAGCGGGGTCGTCTCCGGCCCGGGCGACCCTGCCGTAGCTTGCGTGGGCCACCATGACGATCGGCAGCAGCGGCAGCAGCTCGCGGTAGGGTGCCATGTCCTCGGTCCAGAGCTGGTTCCAGCTGCGGCCGATGCGCGGGGTTTGCAGGTGCGAGTCGAGCGTGCCGCCGCCGAGGCCGGGGAAGTGCTTGCCCGAGCCGAGGACGCGCTCGCTGCGCAGCCCTTCCAGAAACGGCCGCGCATACGCGATGACCGCTTCGGACGTCTCGCCGCAGACCCGGGTGCGCATCACCGGCCGCGACGCCGGCAGCGCCAGGTCAAGCACTGGCGCGAAGGTCGTGTTGAAGCCGAGCAGCCGCGCGGCGCGGCCGATGAGCTGTCCATGCCGTTTGGCCTCCCGCGCCTTGCCGGTCGCGGCGACCACGGCGGCCGACGGCGTGGGGGCCACGAGATCGCGCAGGCGATCGACGATGGGCAGCCGGTGGCCCAGATCAAGCG
>CAXTMW010000139.1:0-1791 GCA_964245455.1 uncultured Acidobacteriaceae bacterium | reverse complement strand
GCGGGAATCTGCTCGCCTTCGCCATCGCCGGCCGCGGCTGCGGCCGCCTCACGCAGCAGCGCGGCGGTCTGCTTCCCATCCTCAATATTGCGGCGGAACAGGATCACCCCGCCCGGGCGCAGCAGGCGCAGCCACGCGCGCTCTGCCGGCGCAAGCGACGGGCCGCCGAGCCCGACCAGAAACAGCTGCCCAACCTCGTGCCGAAGAGCCAGGGTGCTCATGCGGAGGCGCGGCTGCCGCGCAGCTCCTCCTGCAGGCTTTCGAGCAGGCGCATGGCTTCCATCGGCGTCAGCGTGTTCAGGTCGGTTTCTTCCAGGCGATCGACGATGCGCTGCGAAAGCGGCGTAAACAACGTGAGCTGCAGCGGTTCTGCGTCCACGCCGACAAGCTCGGCCGCAAGCTCGCGCCGCTCGGCACGCTCGTGGGCGCGCAGCACCTCTCGCGCGCGCACCAGCACCTTTTGCGGCACCCCTGCCAGCCGCGCCACATCAATGCCGTAGCTCTTGCTGGCTGCCCCGGCTTCGATCGTATGAAGAAACACGATGCCGCCCGGCGTCTCCTTGACCGACACGCGCGCATTGCGCAGACGCGGCAGCTGGTCGGCCAGCAGGGTGAGCTCGTGATAGTGCGTGGCGAACAGGGTGCGCGCGCCGATCGTGTTGTGCAGGTGCTCGAGTGTGGCCCAGGCCAGCGCCAGGCCGTCAAAGGTTGCAGTACCTCGGCCCATTTCGTCGAGCAGCACAAGCGACCGAGCGGTCGCCGTATTCAGAATCGTTGCGGTCTCGGTCATCTCAACCATGAAGGTAGACCGGCCGTGCGCGAGGTTGTCGCTCGCGCCAATGCGCGTGTAGATGCGGTCGACGAGGGAGAAGCGCATGCTAGCCGTCGGCACAAAGGAGCCCATCTGCGCCAGGATGACCAGCAGCGCGGCCTGCCGCAGGTAGGTGCTTTTGCCGCCCATGTTGGGCCCGGTGATCAGCAGCATGGTGCCTGCCTCCTCGTCGAGCAGCAAGTCGTTCGGCGTAAAACGCTCGGTTCCCGAGCGCTCCATCAACACCTCAATGACAGGATGGCGGGCGGCGACTGCTTCGAGCGTGCAGCCCTCCGGCTCCAGCAGCACGGGCTCCACATAGCCCCGCTCGGCGGCGAGGTGCGCAAAGTTGGCCAGCAGGTCGATCTCCGCCAGCACGGCACTGACCCCGCGAATGCGCGCCGCCTGCGCCAGCACGGTCGCGCGCAGCCCCGCGAACAGCTCTTTCTCGATCTCGATGGAGCGGTCGTGCGCGGTCAGGATGCGGTACTCCAGCTCCTTCAACTCCGGGGTGGTGTAGCGCTCGGCGTTGACCAGGGTCTGCTTGCGTTCGTAGTCGGCCGGCACATGGCGCAGGTTCGCGCGGGTCACCTCGAGGTAGTAGCCGAACACGGAGGTAAAGCGCACCTTGAGCGAGCCGATGCCGGTCCGCGCGCGTTCGCGCTCCTCAATCGCGGCGACCGCGGCTCGGCCGTTGCTGCTTGTGCCGCGCAGCTGGTCCAACTCCGCGTGTACGCCCGCGGCAATCACCCCGCCCTCGGCCAGGGTCAGCGGCGGCTCGGCCTGCAGCGCCCCTGAGATCGCCCCCTCTAGCTCCCCGAGCGTGTCCATGCGGCCCCGCAGGGCGACGGAGCCCTCGGCGCAAAGCCCGTCGAGTGCCCGGCACACCTCCGGGAGCACCCGCAGGGAGCAGGCCAGCGATAAGAGGTCACGGGGGCCCGCGCTTTCAAGCGCGACCCGGGACAGCAACCGTTCCAAGT
>CAXTMW010000138.1:0-10113 GCA_964245455.1 uncultured Acidobacteriaceae bacterium | reverse complement strand
GCGGTGGTTGGAAGGCTCGTTCGAGCATCCTCCGGGTGCCTCGGCCTATCTTTAAAGTATGACCTCTTTGAACGGTTGGGCGGGCGTGCAGAACGGAACTGGGCAGAACGGCACTGGGCCGGGCGAGGCAGAGCAGTTTGACGTGCTGGTCATCGGTGCGGGGCCGACTGGCCTGGCCTGCGCGCTGGAAGCGAAGCGGCTTGGAATGCGGGTAGTGCTGGTCGACAAGGGCTGCCTGTGCAACTCGATTTATCACTATCCAGCGCACATGACTTTTTTTACGACGCCGGAGCTGCTGGAGATCGGGGAGGTGCCGTTCCCCAGCCAGAACCAGAAGCCGAACCGGAACGAAGCGCTGGAGTATTACCGCAAGGTCGCGGAGCGGTTCGAGCTGGATGTGCGCCAGTATCGCAATGTGGATGCGGTCGAAGGCGGGAACGACGATTTCCGGGTGCACACGACGGATCGGTTCGGGCGCAAACAGCGGTTTGGGGCGCGCAAGCTGATTGTATCGACCGGCTACTACGACCTGCCCAACTACCTGGGCATTCCCGGCGAAGAGCTGAGCAAGGTGATGCACTACTATGACGACCCGCACCCGTATTACGGCATGGATGTGCTGGTGATCGGGGGCAAGAACTCGGCGGCAATCGCGGCGCTGGACTTGTGGCGGCACGGGGTGCGGGTGACGCTGGTCCATCGCGGGCCCGAGATGCACCAGCATGTGAAGTACTGGATTCTGCCGGACTTCAACAATCGGGTGAAGAATGGTGAAATCATGGCGTACTTCAACTCGCAGGTGGAGTCGATTGCGCTCGATTCGGTGGCGATTCGGACACCTGAGGGTCTGAAGACAGTTCCAAACCAGTTTGTCTTCGCGCTGACCGGGTACCATCCGGATTTTGCCTTTCTTGAGTCGCTTGGAGTGCGGCTGGAGGGGCGGGATCAGATGCCGATCTGCGATCCTTTGACGCGGGAAAGCAACATGCCCGGGATTTATCTGGCTGGGGTGATTGTGGCTGGGATGCGCACGAACGAGATCTTTATCGAGAACGGGCGGTTTCATGGCAAGGAGATTGCGGCGGACCTGCGGGTGAAGCTCGGCGCGGGGGCGAGCAAGCCGGAGATGGCGGCGAGCCGCTAGGGACTGCCGGGGACAGACTTTTCGCTTGCACTTGGCGAGCAGGAGAGGGTGCGCAAGAAGTTTCTTTGAACGTAACGGGGGTCATCCTGAGCGCAGGCGGGGTCCCCGGCGAGCTTGCTCGCTGGGGTGCAAGCGGAGGATCTGCCTTGCTCCTTCCGAGCGCGAAAAGCAGATCCCTCGTCGCTCTGCTCTGCTCTTCAGGTGACCCCTTTTGGGAGCTTGAAGTAAAGACGATTGAACTCCTTACTCTCCCTTAGCCGATGACGCGGCGCAGAAAGGCGCGCAGACCGAAAGTCCACAAGGCGGCGAGGGAGACGAGCAGCCCGGCGAAGATGGCCCAAACAGGCATGTGCGGGATGCCGGGGGTGAGCGCGGTTCTGAGACCTTCACTCATGTAGACGATGGGGTTGAGCAGAACCAGCCACTGCAGCCAGGGCACGTGAACCAGCAGCGCCCATGGGTAATAGACGCAGCCCAGAAACGTGATTGGAATCACGACGATCGAGAAGACGAGGCCGATCTGGCGCGGCTGCACGCTGGCGCCGATAGAAAGGCCGAGCGAGCCCGAGACCAGACTGGCCAGGATCATGACCATGACGAAGACAGGCCAACCGGTGACGTGGAGAACGACCGGCGTGCTGGGGATGTAGTAGGCAAGCGGCAGCACGAGCAGCGCGGCGAGGATACATTGCAGCGCGGAAAAGCAGACTTTTTCGAGCGCAACAGCAAACACGGGCAGCGGACACATCACGCGGTCATCGATCTCGCGGGTGACGCCGAACTCGCTTGAGAGCGGTAGCGCGACGCCGGCGATCCCTGTAAACATGATGGCGACGGCCATGAGGCCGGGGAGCAGAACGGTAGCAAAGCTGCTTGAGCCGAGCAGCGTGCCGGCACCCATGCCCGACCCTGATCCGGGTGCGGAACCCAGGTGCGGGAACAGGTACGTGAAGACGAACAGGAACAGCAGCGGCTGCATAATGACACGGACCGCAAACGGAAACAGTTCACGGCTAAGCACGCGGGCGTCGCGCAGCAGAAGAGCGCGAAAGGCCGACGGCGAGGATGCCTTAAGGCTCAGGGGAGTGGATGGCGGCTCAGGGATGGGAGCTTTGAGGCTTGCAGCCGCCTCTCTTTCGGGCGCTTCGAGGTTAGTCACGGAGCTCCCTCCCGGTTAGCTGCAGAAAAACCGTTTGCAGGCTGGGCTCATACAGGCTAAGGTCACGCAGCCCTGCCGCTTGCGCGGCGGCAACGACGGGTGGCAGCAGCCCGTCGAGCCCCTGCGCGAACAGCCGGACGCCTTCAGCGGTGGCCTCGGCCGAGGAGACGCCCGGCAAACCCGAGAGCGTGGCGAGCAGGGCCGGGGTGGAGCTCCGATCGCGCAGCTTGAGTTCGAGGACCGTGTGGGCGCCGTGCGCGTGCTTGAGCGCTTCTGGCGTATCAAGCGCAAGCACGCGGCCGGCGTCGATGACGGCAACACGGTCGCACAGGGTATCGGCTTCTTCCATGTAGTGAGTGGTCAGGACGACCGTGATGCCCTCCTTGCGAAGCGCACCGATACTTTCCCACATGGCAATGCGGCTTTGCGGGTCGAGGCCGGCCGAGGGCTCGTCGAGGAAGAGCACCTTGGGGTAGTGCGCGATGGCGCGGGCGATCTGGACCCGCTGTTGCAGGCCGCCGGAAAGCTGGTTCGGAAAGGCCTTGCCGCGCTCGCCGAGGTGGAACTGCTCAAGCAACGCCTGGGCGCGGGAGCGGGAGTCTCGGTTGTTCATGCCGAAGTAGCGGCAGTGGAAATAAAGGTTCTCGAAAATAGTGAGAGCGCGGTCGAGCGTGTTGTATTGCGGTACGACACCCATAGAAGCGCGCGCCTCAGCCGGGTGGGCGACCACATCGATCCCGGCGATGCGAACCGAGCCGGAAGAAGGGCGGGCGCGTGTGGTGCAGATGCTAATGGTGGTCGTTTTGCCTGCGCCGTTCGGGCCCAGCAGGCCGAAGACCTCACCCTGCTGAACACCGAGGTCGATGCCCGCGACCGCGACTACATCCGCCGGCTTACCGGGGTAGACCTTGCGCAGTGCCGAGATGGCAACGATCACGTGCGGTCCCCAGCTTGCTGGCGGGTCAGGAGCGACAAGCTAGGCAGCCAGCGTCGGGTCTTGCGCCAGCTCGCCCGCAATTGGAGCTAGATGGAGGCCCGCAGGCGCAACCGCGTGCAGCCGGCGTACTTCCCGGCGGGACAAGCGCCGCATCTCGTCCATGGAGTAGAAGACTTTCTGCCCGCACTCCAGGCAAACCATATAGCTTTGCCGCTGGATGGTGAAGGGACGGGACAAACGATCGTGCGAGCAACCGAAAACCGAGGAAAGAGCGTGCGCGACGTTTCGGAGAACCCTCATGTGTGATCTCTCCTGTTTCATGTGAATGTGGTGGGATGTTCGGGAACGATGGTGAGATTGCGTCTTTGTTCCCGGGGTTGCTCCCTACTTTACCCGAAAAGGAACCAGAAGCAGCACCGATCAGTGCGCTGATTTGGCACAACTATGTAATGTTTACCACCAGCTTGCCGAAGTGCGATGCACTCTCCATCGTGCGCAGTGCCTCCGGAAATTGCCCAAAAGGGAACTCGCGATCGATCACAGGCCGGAGCCGCGATACTTCCAGGGCGCGGTTGAGCGCCTCAAAGTCGGCGCGGGAGCCGACATAAATGCCCTGTACGCGCAGCTGCTTGCGCAGGATCAGCGGGACAGCCCCCGGCTCGTCGCCTGACTCGGACCCCAGCGTGAGTACGCCGATCTGCGCGACTGCGCCGCCGATGCGCGCGGCCTTGAGCGACTGCGTAAAGGTGCCGGCGCCGCCTACTTCAACGACAAGGTCGACGCCCTCGCCGCCGGTTTCGGACTGTGCCCACTTGGCCCAGTCGGGCGTGGTCGTGTAGTTGATGCCCGCATCGAGCCCGAGCGCGCGGGCTCGATCGAGCTTCGCATCCGACGAGGAGGTTCCGAGCACCCGGGCACCCATCGCCTTCGCAAGCTGGAGCACGAAGATAGAAACGCCGCCCGTGCCCTGGATCAGCACGGTGCTGCCGCTGGTGATCCCTCCCCCTTTGTGCAGAGCAGTCCAGGCGGTCACCGCGGCGCACGGGAGCGTCGCGGCTTCGGCAAAGGAAAGGTAGTCGGGGATGCGGACCAGGCCGGACTGATCGAGCAGCACGTACTCGGCCGCCATGCCGTCGATGTCGCCGCCCAGCGCACCATGGTACTTCTCAGCGGAGGGCGGGCCTTCCAGCCACTGCTGCATAAAGATCGCCGCGACGCGGTCGCCGGGCTTCCAGGCGGTGACGCCCGCGCCGACCGCGTGGATGAGGCCGACACCGTCGGACAGCGGGATGCGCGGCATCCGGAGCCTGGGATTGTATTTCCCCAGGACCACCATCAGGTCGCGGTAGTTGAGCGAGCAGGCATGCACTTCGAGAACGACCTGCCCCGGACCAGGCGTCGGAATCGGGGCTTCCTGTTGCGCGAGCGAGTCGATGCCAAAGGCGGGCACGGTCCAGAACTTCATGAGCGGATCTCCTGCCGGAGCAGATGCCGGATGCAGGTGCGCGGGTGCGCCGCTTAGGATAGGGCATGGCTCGAGGATGGGAAAGCAAGAACGTGGACGAGCAGCAAGGGGAGCGCGCCGCCGGAACAGCTGCGGCCGCCGCGCGCTCGACAGCGATCCGGGAAACAGCGGACCGTGTGCGCCGGAGGCAGGAGCTGGAGCTGATGCGGGAGCAGATCCTGAACCAGCGGACGAGCAATGCGGGGCGGCGGGCGGCACTGGCGGCGGCACTGGCGCAGGTGGAAGGGGAGCTGGAGGAGTTGCTGCGCGGGGGAGGCGCAGGATACAAACCGCGCCCCGGTATTGCGGAGTAAGATCGCTCTCTACCTGAATCGTCCAAAGAAGAGTGATCGTCGACCCGGTGCGCGATGTGCCAATCCGGGAACTGGATTAGCTCTTCCGGTTGAAGAGCAGCGAGTTGGCCTGGTCGATGCCCGTCATCAAGATGCGGTCGATGTTGACGTGTGCGGGACGGGCGACGGCCCACACGATGGTCTCGGCAATGTCCTGGGGCGTGAGCGGGGTGATGCCTGCGTAGACCTTGGCAGCGCGGGCTTCGTCGCCGCGGAAGCGGGTCTTCGAGAAGTCTGTTTCGACGGCGCCGGGATCGATCGAGGTCACGCGAATTGGGGTACCGAGCACGTCCATGCGCAGGCCCTCTGAGATAGATCGCTCGGCTGCTTTGGTGGCGCAGTAGACCGCGCCGCCCGGGTACGTGACCTCGCCGGCCGTGGAGCCGAGATTGACCACGTGCCCGCGCCCGCGCTCGACCATACCCGGCACGACCGCGCGTGTGACGTAGAGCAGCCCCTTGACGTTGGTGTCGATCATCTCGTCCCAGTCGGCGGTCTCGGCTTCGTGCACCTTGTCGGTGCCGCGAGAAAGGCCGGCGTTGTTGATGAGGATGTCGATGGCGCGCCACGGCTCGGGAAGCGTAGCGAAGGCTTGCGCAACAGCCTGCGCGTGCCGGACGTCGAGCATGAGCAGGTGGGTCCCTAGCGCACCCGCCTCGGCCAGCTTTGGAGCGAGTGCTTCGAGCTTCTCAGAGCGGCGGGCGGCTAGCAGGAGGCGGGCGCCTTCGCGGGCGAAGGCATAGGCGCAGGCCTCGCCGATGCCGGAGCTTGCGCCGGTGATGAGGACAGTCCGGTTGCGGAGGGAGCTCATACGGCCTCCAGCCCCTTGGCTTCGCTGCGGACCTGCTCCAGGTAGCCGGCAGCCCAATCCCGGTCGCCAAGGCCGGCTTGCTGCGCGGCATTAAGCTGCTGCTGGAAGATGTCGGCGAGCGGGGTGCGGGTCGCGGTTTCCTTGGCGGCTTCACGGAACAGGCGCATGTCCTTGACGCCGATTTTCACAGTGGATGGCGGGTCGTCGGACGGGTGCAGCATGACCTGGCTATAGCTTGCATAGAAAGGCGACTGGAAGAGCCCGCTGTTGACGGTGTCCAGAAAGGTTTCGGACGCGATGCCGTGCTCCTCGGCGTAGATGAGGGCTTCGGACAGGGAGGCGATCATGGCGGTGATGAGGAAGTTGCCGCCGAGCTTGACGGCGTGTGCCCGGCTGGGCCGGGTACCGACGATGTTCATGCCGCGGGAAAGCACCTCCAGAACGGGGGTAACTTCGGCGACCGCGGCGTCCTCGCCCGCGACCGCCAGGTACAGCTTGCCCTCGGCGGCGACCGCCGGGCAGCCAAAAACCGGTGCCCCGACAAATCCCTGCTTGCGGGTGCGGTGCTCCTCTTCCAGCCGCTCGGCCAGGCCCACGCTGATCGTGGACATGGACACATGGATGGCGCCTTCGGGGATCGCCGACAGAGCGTCCTGCTCGAACAGAATGCTTTCAAGCGCGGCGTCGTCGTGCACCATGGTGAAAACGACGCGGACATTTGCGACCGCTTCCTTCGGGGTGTTCGCGAGCGTGGCCCCCTCGTCCACCAGCGGCTGGGCGGCGGATGCGGTTCTGTTCCAGACGGCGACCTCGTAACCCTGCTTGACCAGCAGGCGTGCGAGGGCGCTGCCCATCTTGCCTAAACCTAAAAATGCGATGCGCATACGTGAGGCTGCTCCTTACCGTAAGACTCTGCGGTTAGGATGACGATTTCCGGCCTGGGGAGGCAGGCAGGAGCAGGACGCTCCTGCCTTGATTTTGGCAGTGTCGCCGCTTACTGGGCAGGCGCGACGGATTGCTGCTGGACTCCGATCGCATCGCCCGAAACCACCAGCTGCACGCGCCGGTTCTGCGCGCGGCCCGCCGCGCTGCTGTTGTCGGCCATGGGATGGTTCATGCCGAAGCCAGTCGCGGTGACGTTGCCGAGCGGCACGCCTTGCGCGACAAGGAAGTCACCCACGGTCTGTGCGCGATTTTCCGAGAGTTTTTGGTTGTACTGTTCGCCGCCGACGTTGTCCGTGTAGCCCTCCACCTGCACCTTGAGGCTCGGATAGGCCTCGAGGATGCCGGACACCTTGGCCAGCTTGACCTTGGTGTCGGCCTTGAGGTCGTACTTGCCGGTGTCAAAGAGCACGTCGGAAAGATTGACGATGAGGCCGCGCGCAGTTTCCTGCGTGCTGAGGACGGAGTTGAGCTGGTCGCGCAGCCGCTGGCGAATCTGGGCGGTCTGGTCCACAGCCTGCTGCTGCGCCTGACGAGCCTGGGCGGCCTGCGCCTGGGCTTCCGCGGCCTGCGCCTCAGCCTTGGCGCGCTCAGCGGCTGCCTGCTGGGCCTGGAGGCTGGCTTGCTGCGCCTGCAGTTTGGCCTGCTGGGCCTCAAGCGCTGACTGCTGAGCGGCCTGCTGGGCCTGCTCGCGTGCCTGCTGCTGCGCGGCTTGATCCAGTTCTTTCTGTCGGCGGATGGCGATTACGCGTGAATCTTCAGCAGACTGCACGGCCTCGCGCGCATAGGTGATCTCCTGCTTGCGCTCGCTCTTTTTCGCGTCCATCGACTGCGCGTTCTGGAGCGCGAGCGTGGCTTTCCCGTACGTGTCGGCCGCCAGACGGTCGGCGTGGGCGGCTTTCGCGATCTGGACCGCGTTGATGGCCTCGTAGAGCTCGAGCGGCGACTGATCCTTGCGCGTGATGGGGTTTGCGACCGTGTAGGCGCCGCTGGTGGTCGAGTAGGTGCCGCGCGGCAGCAGCGTGGCGTGCGCGTTGAGCTGCTCGATGATGCCCTCGGTACGGTCCTTCAGTACGGTGTTCTGCAGCACGACCACATCGCTCGGGAGGCTGACGTCGAAATAAGGCTCAGCCGTGATGATGAGGGCAAAGGCTTGCAGGTTGGTGGTTACTTTGAGATCGACCTTATCGCCGCCGCCCGAGGGGAGTACCTCGCCAAGCGCCTGAGCGTGACCGTCCGGGGTGATCGCCCACATCACGTACGTGAGGTATTCCACGCCGAAGCCGTTGGCAGGCCTCAGGCCTTCCAGGTGAGCGTTGATGGAGATCTGACCCTTGTTGCTTTCCACTGTGGCCGAACCCTTGCTGTAGGGCAAAAGCGGCGTACCCGCAAAGCCGATCTTCGTGGAGCCGCTGCGGTGAAAGTAGTTGATGGCCGGGATGTCTCGGCCGACCACTTGAATCTTGTATACCGGCACTCCATTCTCAACCCGGGAAGGGCCTTGACCCTGCGGGAAGCGGTCCGTGGCGGTGGGATTCATCTCCTGCGCGTGCAGGGAGGTGGCAAGTGCAGCAGAACAAAGCAGAAGCGAAATGCGATTGAGCATGAGGTTCCTCATCTGTTCGACGCGTGCTCGTCTCGCTTTGGTGCGAAATCGGGCGTTTGTTTCGCGTCGGAACTTGAACGTCGGAAGTGCAATGTTTGGAGGAGAGATGCCTCGCCTGTGGACTGGGAGGTCTGTTGCGGGCGCGCTGTAGCGGATCAGGACGGCATTTCAGGACAGCATGGAGCCGGCGTAATGGAGCCGGCGTTTAGCGGTCTTCCTGCGGAGGAACAAGTTTATTGGCGAGCGCGAAGATGGCGAGTTCCAGGCGGGTGGAGATCTTGAGCTTGTCAAAGGTATTCGATAGGTGGCGCTTCACTGTTTCCTCGCTCAGGTTGAATTGTTTGGCAATATCGCGATTGGAAAAGCCTTTGACGATCAGGCCGACCACTTCCAGTTCTCGCCGGGTGAGGTGGTAGCGCTCCGTACTTTCCTGGCGCACCTGGGTGCGAACATCGGCCAGAACGCCGGCCAGCTGTTCCACGCGGCGACCGTGAGCCCAGAACGCGCCTTCCATGACAGCGATAAGAGCAAAGGCAATCTGTTCGGTCAAGGCGCTTTTCAGCAGGACGCCGCGCGCACCGGAGTTGAAGGCTTCGGCAATCTGCTCGGCCTGGATGGAGCCGGTCAGCAGAACCACCCGGGTCTCAGGGATGGTGGTGGTGATCTGCCGAAGCGTGTCGAAGCCGGCGGAGTTCGGCATCTGGATATCGAGCAGAAGCACGTCGGGCAGCAACGCGCGCGTCTGCGCAAGGGCTTCCGCGCCATTGGCTGCTTCCCCGACGACAGCGAAACGGCCATGAGCGCCCAGAACGTTGCGAACGCCGATGCGCACGACTGGGTGGTCGTCGGCGATGATGACGCGGACAGGCATGTCGCGCCGAGGAGGGCCGGAGCTGCCGGCGACCGTGGCGCCCTCGCTCATAGCTCTACCTGCTGCTCCCGCAGCGCGGCCTCAAGCGCTGCACACCCACGGCGCATAGTTTCGACGGCATGAACCAGGTTTTCGTCCGGAATGGGATGTGCTTCAAGTGCCGCCGCCGCCGCCGCCAGAGTCGCAGCCCCGAGCATGCCGGCCGACCCGCAGATGCCATGAGCGACTGCCTGGACTTGGTCGGGATGGGTCGTCTGCTCCAGACCAGCCAGCCGCAAATGCGTCTGCTTGAGCAATTCGGCGTAGACGTGGCTCAGGGTTGTCGGATCAAGAACAGCACGAAGAGCCTCAAATATCTGAAGATCTAGTATGGGCGGCGAACCGACAAGGTGGTGTTCCAGAGCGAGCAGGTTCCTGTCCGGAAATGCATGCCGAGACTGGGCTGATACCTGCATACCCGGAAGATACCCCACTCGTAAGCTGGCGTGAGAAACTACAGTAACTTAGTGTAACTTCGGTAACCGCTTTGTTTAGCCTTCTGCTTCCTCGCGAAGCGAATCTGCCTCAACCTGGCCGGAGAGCCACGCCGACAGCTCGGCTTGAAGACGCAGGTGAGGTGTTTCTCGCGCTCCTACCCGTCTGCACCAAAGGTCTGGTTGAGCCTTCTGAGGTTCTCCGCCAGTGAGGTGCTCCTAGAAGTACGGTAGAGTTCCCGACATGGATTCATCGGAACTTGAAGAATTACGGCGGGAGCTGCGCGCGCTCGGTGCGCGTGTCGGGGCACTG
>CAXTMW010000137.1:5922-10142 GCA_964245455.1 uncultured Acidobacteriaceae bacterium | reverse complement strand
CTCCAGAACGGCTGCGCGGCCTGCAGAAATACAGAGTCTTCAGTCAGCCGTAGATCGAGCAGCGCAAGCGTCTCTGCGGAGGACGACGGAATGATCAGGTAGAAGGTCGGCGTTTGCGGCCCCACTTCCAGCTTGAAGGTGCCGACCGGGCCCATGCCGAGTCGTTTGAGCGCCGGAATAAGCGCATCCGCGAGATAGCTCTGGGCCAGCCGCGTCTGCGGCCCGTTCTGCAGGCGGTATTGCCGGATGAGGTAGAACTGGCGCTCTGCGTTCGCGCTGCCGACTGGCGCTGCTGACTGTGCAACACCTGCCGTCGCGGCAAGGGCCATGCCGGCCGAACCCGCAAGAGAAGCCGAAAGAAAATCGCGTCGCTGCACCGCTGGATTCTACGTCAAAGGTCACTCAGACGTACGCGCATGCTGCCTGTAAAGCGCAACTCGGCTTCTTTCGACCTGTCTGGCAAGAGAGGTAACTTGAAAGGATACATGGAGTCCTTCCTAATCACCTGGTCATCCTGAGCGCAGCGAAGAATCTGCTTTTTATTCCGTCCCAGCTCTAGAAGCAGATCCTCGTCGCTTTGCTCCTCAGGATGACCCTTTGTGAAATGGACTTAACAAGCATAAAGCTCGCCTTCACCCCTGACAGCGAGCCGCGCGTGCGGCACCCGCACTCAGTGCGCGTGCCCATGGTGCCCGTGCCCATGATGATGGCCCGCGTGATCACCATGATCCATAGCGCCCGCCTCGACTGCCATCACGCACCCATGCTCGGTCGCGCAGCCGGTGTTCTCAAACTGGATCGTCGTGTGCAGAATCCGGAAGCGCTCTCGCAGCGCTGCTTTTACCCGGTCCAGAATCGCGTTGCTCTCGGACGGCGGAATGTCCGCAATGCGGATGTGGGTCGCAAGCGCGTGCGTCTGCGAACCAAGCGACCACACATGAAGATCGTGCACGTCCTCCACACCCTCGACCCCAGCGATGGCCGCGCGGATCGCCGGCAGCTCCATGCCCTCCGGCGTCCCTTCAAGGAGGATGTTGAGTGTTTCCCGCGCGATCGAAATGGATGACCACAGAATCAGCACGGCGATGGCGAGCGACAGCGCCGGATCCACCCACTGGAAGCCGGTCAGGCGAATGACCAGACCGCCTACGATGACTGCCGCGGTCGACAGGGTATCGCCGAGCATATGCACAAACACCGATCGCAGGTTGACATCGTGGCCGCTCCGTCCATTCAAGACAGACCCGCTTCCGGCAGAAGCGCGCGCGCTCACACGCCACAGCAGCGTCGCAATCAGGCCGTTCATCAGCACACCGACTGCGGCGACCGCCATCATTACCGTCGGGGCGACGTGCTGCGGGTGCCCAAAGCGCGCAATCGCCTCAATTGCAATCCAGGTGGATACCACCGCCAGAGCCAGCGCATTGAAAAACGCTGCCAGCACCCCGGCCCGCTGATAGCCAAAGGTTTTTGCCTCATTCGCCGGCCGGTTCCCCAGCCACACCGCTACAAACGAGAGCAGCAGCGCCGCCGCATCCGACACATTGTGCCCCGCCTCTGACAGCAGCGCGAGCGAGTGCGACCGGAGGCCCATCGCAAAGCAGACCGCCACATACCCGAGTGTCGCCAGCAGCGAAACCTGCAGCACCCGCTGTGTATTGCCCGTCGGTGAGCCGTGTGTATGCATTGTGTTTAGTGTAGGCGACTTGCAGGACTCATAGGAGCCGGCACCTAAGTACTGCCATCAACTCGCCAGGAAGTGGCCGCAAGTTCCTTTCTCCCGATGACATGACGCGCGGAGTGACATGGCACGTGGCCCTTCTTTACGGAAGGGCCACACTCGCAATCGCGGGACTACGAGCAAGTCGGGAGAAGGAAAGCCGAACAGGCGGTTAGCACTGCACCATCGATGTTGGAAGTCAACCGACCGGTGCTGACCACCGACGCCGTGACGCTCTGCGCACCGGCACCGAATTGGCCGTGTCCCGCAAGCCGATCCAGTTTTCCGCGATCACAATGCTGTTCTCCGGCTGCCGAGTGTCATATCGCACTGAGCAAGGAAACCCCACCCGTATATCGGCAATCGCGATCAAATCCTTCAGGTTCGTAATGTCCTGCGAGCACTCATACGACACGCCTGAAATTTCATACTTATAAAGGATGAGCTGCATCCCTTCGGGCCGCCCCGCCTCATACGCGTCCAGCTCCGACACATCGATCACAGTTCCATCGATGATGCGGCCGCCCAGCACCAGGTCCTGCCGGCGAATCCGCTCCAGCTCTTCCTCGCTGGTGCGCTTGCGGGTCGCCATGAACCAGGCCACGCCGCCCAGGCATGCCACCCCGGCCGCTATCGTCGCAAGAACCTGGTGGTCGCGCAGGGGAATGCCGCTCATGGCCGTACTCGCTCCGTCCACTCAGTCCGCTGAGGCAGTTCTGTGAAGCTAGCAGCAGAATACTCCAGCCGCAAGAGTTGCGGAGCGTCGCTCGCGCCTCGCCCGCACTCGCCCGTCACCTCAGCCGCAGCGCCCGCCTCGGATGCACCACGCTATACTTGAAGGATACTCTATGGACAGTTCGCGCCTCCGCTTGAAGCTCCACCCGCAACCCGGTTCGGACCTTTCCCTTTCCGGCGGCCGCCGCATCCGCAGCACCACCGTTGTCTGCGTCCGCCGTGAGGGCTCCTGCGTCATGGCGGCCGACGGCCAGGTGACGCTGGGCGACGCCGTCATGAAGCACACCGCGCGGAAGATCCGCCGACTATATCAAGACAAGGTGCTGGCCGGCTTTGCCGGGTCCACCGCGGACGCTTTCTCTCTTTTCGGCAGATTTGAAGGAAAACTTGAGCAGTACGCCGGTAACATCGGCCGCGCGGCCGTCGAGCTCGCGAAAGACTGGCGCACCGACAAGATGCTTCGTTCGCTCGAAGCACTGCTGATCGTCGCCGACCGCGACCAGAGCTACCTGATCTCCGGCACCGGCGACGTGATCGAGCCTGACGAAGGGATTGTCGCCATCGGCTCCGGCGGCTCGTACGCTCTTGCCGCAGGGCGCGCCCTGCTCGATAACACCGCGATGAGCGCTCGCGAGATCGCTGAAAAGTCACTGCTGATCGCCGCGAAAATCTGTATCTACACCAACGACACCGTTCTGGTCGAAGAGGTCGGTGCCCTCGACAGGCAGGCGCCCGACAAAGCCCCGGCACCTCGGCCGTAGTCGCCCCGTTCATCCGACTGTCCGAACTCCACCCGAAAGGCTTGCCGCCATGGCCATCTACCTCCCCGGAACCGCCGACGACCAGGAGCTCGCGCTTGAAGACCTCACCCCGCGCGAGATCGTCGCTGAGCTCGACAAATATGTCATTGGCCAGCGCGCCGCCAAGCGCGCCGTCGCGCTTGCCCTGCGCAACCGCATGCGCCGGCAAAAGCTGGCTCCTGAGGTCGCCGATGAGATCATGCCGAAGAACATCATCATGATCGGGCCTACCGGCGTCGGCAAAACCGAGATCGCGCGTCGCCTGGCCAAGCTCACCAACTCGCCTTTTCTTAAGGTGGAGGCCTCCAAGTTCACCGAGGTCGGCTACGTCGGCCGCGACGTTGAGTCCATGATTCGCGACCTGGTTGAGAACGCGATCGACATGGTTCGCGACGAAAAGCTGGACGAGATCGAGGACAAGGCCGAGCTCAACGCGGAAGATCGCCTGCTGGAGCTGCTGCTCCCCGCGCCGGCACCCTCGGCCGAAGTCACCGTCATGCCCCAGTCCTCGAACGGCCCCACGCCGGACGACGCCCTGCCCAGCGGCAGCGGCGAGCAGATCAGCGCAGCCGCCGACACGGGCGCGACCGAGTCAAGCGCGCTCACCCGCGCCCGCGAAAAACTTCGCGAGCAGTTCCGCGAAGGCAAGCTCGATGACCGCACGGTCGAGATTGATGTCCGCAGCCGCGAACCGCAGGTCGAGATCGTGACCGGCAACGCTCCCGACGACTTTTCCGACTCCAACCTTAAGGACATCCTGCCGCAGCTGTTCGGCCCCCGCACCAAGAAGCGCAAGATGAAGGTCGCCGAGGCCTTCGACTACCTCGTCCAGGAGGAAGAGGGCCGCCTGATCGACATGGACCAGGTGCAGCGCACCGCGGTGGAGCGCGTGGAAAACTCTGGCATTGTCTTCCTCGACGAGATCGACAAGATCGCCGGCCGCGAAGGCGGCCACGGCCCTGACA
>CAXTMW010000137.1:0-5912 GCA_964245455.1 uncultured Acidobacteriaceae bacterium | reverse complement strand
CCCCCCCCCCCCACCCCCCCCGCCCGCTCCGCCCCCCACGGCCCTGACATCTCGCGCGAAGGCGTGCAGCGCGACATTCTTCCCATCGTCGAAGGCACCACCGTCAACACCCGCTACGGCAACGTCCGCACCGACTACATTCTGTTTATCGCGGCCGGCGCGTTCCACGTCACCAAGCCGTCCGACCTGATCCCCGAACTGCAGGGCCGCTTCCCCGTCCGCGTCGAGCTCCATTCACTCACCGTCGACGACTTCATCCGCATCCTTACGGAACCGAAAGCGTCGCTCACCAAGCAGTCCATTGCGCTGCTTGAAACGGAAGGTCTCAAGCTCGAGTTCACCCCTGAAGCCCTGGCCGAAATGGCCCATTTCGCCTTCCGCGTCAACGAGGGCACGGAGAACATCGGCGCCCGCCGCCTCCACACCATCATGGAGCGGGTTCTGGATGAAATCTCGTTCCTGGCACCCGACCTTCTGAAAGCCCCGCGCACCGCAGACGGCGTTTTTGACCTATCAGTCGCGGCTACCGACGGCGGCTCCACGGTCCCGCTTCCGGTCGTAGATCGCGAAATTCCCACCGGCCACGAACGGGTCGTCATTATTGACCCGGAATACGTCCGCCAGATGGTCGCCAGCATCGTGAAGGACCAGGATCTGAGCCGCTATATTTTGTGATAATCCCAAGCCGCAAGCTTCGCCGGCAACTCGATTCTGCTTTAGGCTTGCCTCTGCTCAGGCAGGAGTGAATCGGCTGTGGAATTCGGCAGTCTCGCGGCGGGCAGCTCTGCTCCGCAGAAAAAGCACGGCGGTATGAGTAAGCACAAGAACGTCCAGCGCCGGGCGAAAACGCGGGTCCGCATTTGTCAGCAGAAACGGCAGGATGTACGCGGCTGCCAGCAAAATGATCAGGGTGTCGGTGGACCGCCAGGATCGGGCAAGAAACGATGCCGCCAGCCACAGTGGGGTGCTCAGGCTGGTTAAAAGTTTGATCAAGCCGGCTGCCGTTCCCAGCGCGTGCGCCTTGGTGTCGGGGCGCAGCAACGTCCCTAGTTTGACTACCGCGAGCCACATCCACCCGAACGGATGCGCTGCGATGAACGCGACGGCAAACCTGGTATACACAGGCCGAAGCGCCAGCGCGTAGGAGTTCACAGCCGGGTACCCATGCGCGGCCATGGCGGCCGGGATAGAGGGTTCGGCGTTGAAGGCATGGGTCAGTGCCGACTGAGTAAAGGGGTTTGCCCCGGCAAAGAAGTTGTACGGCCCATTCTGCGGAAGATAGAACGCGCCATGCGCCAGCGTGTTCCCGGCTGCCAAGGTGGCAAAAGCGATCGCTGCTAAGGCGACACCGCGGACTCCAGCCTGCTTGCCATAAGCCGACCACAGTGCGTATCCGATCGGCAGCGCCATGAACGCCAGATTCGGCCGCACCGTAAGGCTTAAGCCCCAGATTAAGCCTGTACCTGCAAGAGCAAGGGCATCGGCCTGGCGTTGCAGCGCCAGACAGCTCACCAGAATGCCCATGAGGAGAAGCGCAGTCACTTCCGTATCCCAGAGTTTTGGGATGGAGGACAGCAAGTCCGGGTCCAAGGCGATGGCGCCGGCAAGGAAAGCAGCACCCCGCTGTGCTCCGCTCATCTCCTGCACGGCTCGGAGCACCAGAAGTGCAAGCCCTACGTAGATAAGCGCCTGAAACGCGACGATGCCGCCTACACCGGAAGCTTTATACGCTAACGAGCAAAGAAACGGATAAAAGGTGGGCAGAAATGTGGAGGCGACATGCCCTGTCCGCGCTGCTTCCTGTGTGTTCTGCCAGAAATCCCCTTCCGCATGGCTGAAAGGAAAGATATAGACGGCAAGAGCCACATACAGAACAAGCTGGGAGGCAAACAGGGCGTACGCAGTTCGTCGGGAAAGCATGGGAAGCTCGCACCACCTTCCTGTCAAGCATCAGGCGGTACCCTCGCCGCGTCAATGCAATGGCCGCCGATCACCCTACAAGGTGCCCGGTGACGAGCGGGAGACTTGGGCGCCGTGCGGTTACGAGCCAGCAGGGATGAAGCGTGATACCTGATCCGGAAAGCCGGTACCGCGTATGGGCAATGGGGCACAGACTTGATGAACGAATCTGTCAAGTAACATGAATCTGCCGGTTGCTCCGCCGTCGCTCCGGTTTTCGTGCCATCGACAATCTGATCGAGGGTAACGTAGGCAGTAGAGCTTCCACTTCATCTTCAGCGCGAAATGGCCCTTGGCCTGCACCGGCGCTGGTCCCTTCACCTGAACAAGGAACGAGGAACAAGGAACACTCTAAATCTCTGGCTTTAAATCCCAGAGGATGCTGCTCTCTGCTTTGCTCTTTTATTACGCGACAAAGTGCCCGGCGAATGGCAGCGGCCTACGGCAAAGGCGATTCCTTACTCTCGTACCGAGAAGTCATCCTCAAGTATGAGCATAAATTTGACTACATACATGCCCACACATCGTGCTTCTACGAATAAATCGCTTACGACCATGGGGACCTCATCGCGTGACCAACAGCAAGCGCGCCACGCGGAAACGGAGAGGGCTGCTTTCCTCTTCCGGCAAGTTCGACCCGCAGCTACGCGGCATCTCCGGGCACGCACTCTGCCAAGCCATCCATGCAGGCGATGTCACGCCTGCCTTCCAGCCCCTGCTCGACCTGCGCAGCCGTACCATCGTTGGGTTCGAGGTTCTCGCCCGCTGGAACGACCCCGTTTTGGGCGCCGTGAGCCCGGCGGATTTCATTCCCCTCGCGGAACGTGAAGGCCTACTGCTCGCCATGACCGAGCACCTGCTGCACGAAGCCTGTCTTGCCGCAAAGGCATGGCCAGGCGAGCTCACTCTGGCCATCAATATCTCTCCGCACATGCTGCGTGAGCCACAGCTCATCCCTACGCTTATTCGCGCCGTCGCGCCGTCCGGCTTTCCCCTATCGCGGCTTGAGGTTGAACTCACTGAGCAGGCCTTTGTCGGTTCGATTCACCACGTCAAAGCCCGCGTCGCCGAGCTCAAATCCCACGGTATCCGCCTTGTGCTCGACGACTTCGGCACCGACCACGCAGGCCTGAATCGCCTTCTTGAGCTGCCCTTCGACAAAATCAAGATCGACGGCAGCTTTGTTCGCTCGCTCGATCACGAGGGCGCTGGACGTAAGATCGTCGCCGCCATCATCAGCCTCGGCCTGAGCCTCGGCATCGCGACCGTAACCGAGGGCATTGAGGAGCAGTCTCAGGCAGACATGCTCATCCGCCTGGGCTGTGCCGTAGGGCAGGGCTGGCTGTATGGTCGCGCAGTGCCGGCCGAGCAGGTGGCCGCCGTATTAGCTGCGAGCCATGCCGCACGGCCTTTCGTTCCCGCACCGCCTCAGGGCTCCCTCTTCCCTGAGTACCTTTCGGTTAGCCAACGCCTTACCCGCCTGGAAAGCATCTTCCACGCGGCCCCGGTGGGTCTTTGCTTTCTTGATCTCAGCTTCCGCTACATCACGGTCAACAGTTATCTCGCGCGCATGTACCGCATTCCTGCTGAGCAGTTCATCGGCCGCACGGTGCGCGAGGTTCTACCCGGCCCGGCCGACCAGATCCTCGCCCACCTTGAGCGGGTCCTGGCTACTGAAGAGATGGTGGAGAGTGAAATTACCGTGGACGCGGCTACGCACGGCACCGGTTCCCTCTTCGGCAACGAACTCGTGTATCTCCGCACTGCTCAGCCCGTTCGCGACGAGGCCGGTCAGATTGTTGGCTTTTCCGTCGCCCTGGTGGACATCACGGAACGCAAGCGAACCGAAGCCGCCCTCCGTCACAGCGAAGAATGCCTCCGACGCACCCTCGACCAGCTCCAGCGACCGATCCCCGTTTCGCTTCAGGGCAGCTTTCTCAACTAAGACCAGGGGATTGCCGAGCTGCCCCAACACTGGGGGTTGTCGCTGAGTTGCCCGGGAGGATGCGCATGGCTCCCGGACGCGTCAGCGGAATGGGTTGCCTTGAGGCTCGATCTTCAAGAAATTGTGCCGCTGGAACCGGCCTCGCCTGCACGAAGTAAGGATGGGAATGCGAAGAAGTTCCAGTATCCTTTCCGTGCTCCCGCGGCTCTTCTCGCCGCATAGGTTCTGCATGGCCGTTTGAGTCTTTCAAACGCTCGATCTCCCGCAAATCGAGTAACGCCGTCTGGCGCTTCCTGCGGCGCGCCGCCCGGCAGCGGAGTCAAACCTCGGGTTCGCGGCTGCCAACTCGATCCTCATCAGGTACTCTCAAGACACTAAGAGCAGGAGCCCTCAGCGTTGCCCGAACACACCCAGCGGCCCCGAACAGCAATTCCGCTCGCCATCCCTCTACTCGCCGCCGCGATCATCTATCTTTCCTCCGTGCTGTCCCCACCGTCGCTGATGGACGACGTCGATGCCGTGCAGGCACAGATTGCGCGCACAATGCTCTCCTCCGGCGACTGGGTCACTGGGCGGATCGACGGCGTTGACTACTTTGAAAAATCCCCACTCGTGTACTGGCTCATTGCTTTCTCGTACAAGCTATTCGGCATTCATGACTGGGCTGCCCGTATACCCATTGCCGTCTCCGCCATTGCGCTCGCATGGCTCACCGCCGCATTCGGCACCTGGGCCTTCGGCAAACGCGCCGGCACCCTATCCGGTCTCGTCATGGCTACCTGCGTCGGGCTCTGGTTGTTCACCCGCATCCTGATTCCTGACGTTTTGCTCACCCTTACGGTCGCGCTCGCACTCTGGGCCTTTCTGCGCGCTCTTGATGAAGATGGCGGCGAAGCGCATCCACGCGCCTGGGCCTACACCCTGTATGCTTCGCTTGCCGCGGGCTTCCTGCTGAAAAGCCTGGTCGGCGTTGTGTTTCCACTCGCCGCCATCTTTCTTTATCTCGCCTTGACGCGCCGGCTGTTCTGTCGCATTGTCTGGCAGCGCCTCCATGTTGTCTCCGGCGGGCTGCTTTTCCTGCTCATCGCCGCACCCTGGCATGTTCTGGCCACGATTCGCAACCCGCCTTACTTTGCCTGGACACTTGTGAGCGCTCCAGGACACTACCACGGCTTTCTGTGGTTCTACTTCATCAATGAGCAGCTTCTCCGCTTCCTTAACCTGCGCTTTCCGCGCGATTACAACACCGTACCCCGCCTCTGGTTCTGGCTGTTTCATCTCGCCTGGCTGTTTCCCTGGAGCGTGTACTTTCCCGCAGTCGCAAAACTCCCGTACGCACCCCGGGACCGCGCCGGCCGCACCCGTCTGCTCGCTCTCTGCGCCACCGGCTTTATTCTCGTGTTCTTCACCTTCTCCACCACGCAGGAGTACTACTCCATGCCGTGCTACCCCGCGCTTGCCCTCCTGCTGGGCTCGGCCATGGCGTCCTCAGACCCCCGCCTGCAAGGCTGGCTCCGCGGCGGTACCCGCGTGCTTTCCGCGGTCTGTGCCCTGTGCGTTCTCGCCGCCTTCGCCATCCTCGTCGCCGTGCGCCATGTCCCCACGCCGCCCGACATCACCGGCGCACTCACGCGCCACCCAGCGGCCTACACCCTCTCGCTCGGCCACATGGAGGACCTCACTCTTGACTCTTTCGCCGCGCTGCGCGCGCCGCTCGCCATCGCGGGGGTCGCCTTCCTCATCGGCGCGCTCGGGACCTTGCGCCTGTCTCGTAGTGCAAAAATCTCGGAAACCGAGAGCCGTTCCACCTCACCGCACACCAGTGACGCCGTCCACGCGCGCCAGACCCGCACCTACCTGGCTGCGGCCCTTATGATGATCCTGTTCTTCCAGGGTGCCCGGCTCGCCATGGTCCGCTTTGACCCGCTTCTTTCGTCGCGCGACATGGCCAACGTGATTCTTCAGGACCCACCCGGCACCGTCATCGCCGACCACCACTACTACACCT
>CAXTMW010000136.1:1131-10193 GCA_964245455.1 uncultured Acidobacteriaceae bacterium | reverse complement strand
GCGTGGGTGCGGGCGCTAGCGGAGCGGCTGGGGCTTCCGTTTCTGCTGCACGAGGGCGCCGCGGGCGCACTGGCGCGTGACGAAGGCGGTGGGTTGGAAGAGGCTTGCCGGCGACTTCGCTACGGCTGGTTTGGAGAGCTGCTTGGCTCGGGAAGTGCCGCTGCGCTGCTGGACGCGGTTGCGACCGGGCATACTCTGGACGATCAGGCCGAGACGGTGCTGGGGAAGCTGCTGCGCGGGGGATGGACGCGGGGGCTTGGTGGTATCACGCCGGTGGTGCCGGTGGCGGAGCTGCTGCGCGGCAAAGTGTCGGATACCTAGCCGCGCAGCTCGGCGGAAGGCACGTCCGCGACCTTTGCCGCGCGAGGATTGATTCTTCGGCCGCTGCTCGGCGCTCGGCGGGCTGCACTACGGGCGTGGCTGCGCAGAATCAACCAGCCATGGCGCGAGGACGAAACCAACAGCGACCCGACATTTACCCGCAATCGCCTCCGGCACGAAGTGTTGCCGGTGCTGGAAGCTGTTGCGCCGCAGGTGAGCGAGCGGCTGGCGCAGGTAAGCGTGCTGGCGCGGGAGGACGAGCAGTACTGGCAAGGGGAGCTGCGGCGGGTGCTGCCCGGGCTGCTGCTGCCGGGCAGGCCGGTGCGGGGCGGCGGACGGGCGAGCTCGACCCTGCCCGGAGAGCAGTCACTGGCGGCGGAGGTGCTGCGGCTGCGGGAGCTGCCGGCGGCGCTGGGACGCAGGGTGGTGCGCGGGATGGCGCGGGAGCTGGGAGCGGTGCTCGATTTTGCGGAGACAGAGCGGGCGTTTCGGCTGCTGGAGGGGGCGGGCGGTGCGACTGCGCGGCGGGAACAGTTGACGGCCGAGCTGCGAGCAGAGCGTACGCCGCGGGAGCTGCGGTTTGTGCGCGAGGGAGCGTCCCGTGGGCCGGGCGCCGCGGTGGGGGAGGAGGTCGTGGTGCCGGTGCCGGGTGAGGCGGCCGGCTTTGGAGTCTTGCTGCGGGTGAGCCACGTTTCAGGCGAGGCGCAGCCGCCGGCGACGCTTCGGGCCGCGCGGCCGGGCGACCGCGTGCAGCTGCGCTACTCGCGCGGCGCGCCGAAGCGGGTGAAGGAGGTGCTGGAGCGGCTCGGGATTCCACCGCCGGACCGCCCGGGCTGGCCACTGCTCGAGTGGCGGGGGGAGATTGTGTGGCTGCGCGGTGCGGTGCTGGAGCCTACGGCACTGTCGAGGGAGTTGACGGTGGAGCTGGGGATGGCGTGGGCAAAGCTGGAGGGTGAGTCGCCCTAGGAGCCGCGTTCTATCCGGGTCGATTCCAGCACAACACTTGGAAAGCTTTGCCGGCTCTCTTTGCCCGGTGTGCATGTGAAAGGCGTACATCCGCTCTGCACGCCTTCATGGCAGAGGTCTACCATTCGAGGTTCGGGTTCATGCACCTCGGGGCAGAACGCGCCCTTTGCTCGCCGAGCCTGCAGTGCAGCCCACCGACGAGGCAAGTGGGCAGGGCACGAAATCAATTTTTCCCGCTTTCTGCAGTGAGTGAGGTCGGCTTCGGGAAAAGGCTCCTTCCATGAGATCCTCTCTGCGGGCCATCATCCTGCATCGTAGACGAACGTAGATTTCGCCGTGCGAGGGATACATGACAGCAAGCACCATCGACGTACACACGCATATCATTTCGCAGGCATACATCAACGCGATAAAACAAGCAGGGATCAGCAACAAAGAGATCGGCTTCCCCATGGATCCCTGGGACGCAAAGCAGCGACTCGCGGAAATGGACCAGTACGGTCTTCAAGCCCAGATCCTTTCCGTCTCCTCACCCGGCCTCCGCTTCTGGAAGGGTAAGGAAGCCGCTGACCTGGCCCGTGTACTCAATCAGGAACTCGTCGACTTAATGAGGGAGTATCCCACCCGCTTCGGAGCCTTTGCGACTGTTCCTCTGCCGGACGTAGATGCCTCGCTGGCCGAGATCGCCTGGTGCCTCGACGAGGTCCACATGGACGGCATTTGCCTGATGTCGAACTATGGCGGCAAGTACCTTGGGGATCCCGATTTTGCCCGTGTGATGGACGACCTGAACCGCCGCAAGGCTGTTGTGTTTGTCCATCCTACAGAATCTGCCTGCATCGACCAGCTTACTTTCGGCTACCCAGCCCCGCTGATTGAATACCCGTTTGAAAGCACCCGCATGGTCGTCAGTCTGCTCGACACGAACACCATAACTCGCTGCCCCGATATAAAGTTCATTGTGTCCCACGGCGGCGGCACGCTGCCGATCGTCACTAACCGCATGGCGGAAATTGCCCGCATGAAAAACCACCTCGACAAGCAGGACGGCGACACGCTCGGTCAACGGTTTCAGGCACAGATTGCCACCTTTTACTACGACATGGCGATCTCCTGCTTTCCCGCAAACCTGTCCGCCATACAAATCACCCATGACCCGGCGCGGCTGATGATGGGCTTTGACCAGCCGTTCATTCCCGCGGAAGCTATCGGCGCGGCCAAGAACAGTCTTGCCGCTTTTGAGGGCTTTAACCCATCCCAGCAAACACGTATCGACACAGGCACGGCCCATGAACTCTTTCCCCGCCTGGCGGAAGCAATTACGGGCTAACCCAATTAGGAGCCGGCCGGGGTTATCAACAGCGGCTCTTCTAGTTTCTCCCTGTCACTCTGATCTCTATCAATTCAGCGATCCACCAGGCCGTTTTTAGGCGCTGTGACTGCTGTCGTTGCTGCCGGAGCGTCCTTCGCGGAGAAAGACCTGAGATGTCTCATCCCCTGGCTTCTCCATCCGAACTCGACGCTACGCGCATGCTGTGCTCCAGGTGTAAACCTGTGCTCTGTCGTCGGGGAACACGGCTGAATGAGAGCAGATGACGATGACGCGGTTGCCGATTTTTGACGTGCGTAGCCGGCGACGGGTCGAGCGAGCGATTCTGCGCGATGGGCTGCGGCCGAGCCAGGTGCGGGATGAGGCGTTTCGGCGGGTGATTCTGTCGATTCCGGCCGGAAGGGTGAGCACCTACGGCGAGGTCGCGGCGGCAGCGGGCTACCCGCTGTACCACCGCGCGGTGGCGCGCCTGCTGCGCACCGAGCCTGCGGAGCGGCTGCCATGGCACCGGGTGCTGGGCGCGGGCGGGGTGATCCGGCTCCGATTCGACGCAGCGGAGGAGCAGCGGCTTCGCCTGCGGATGGAAGGGGTACGCTTTTCTGCCAGGCGCGTGGATATGGACCAGCACAGGCATACGTTCTACTCCGAGGAGTGAGCCATGCCCCGCGAAACGCATGCGCCGCTTTCCCGCTGGTCAAGCCAAGTATTTCGTCGGAGTCAGACGAGTGCTTCCCCGAGCCATTCCGTGAACGCTTCAGGCCTTTGTTCGCGGCCGAGAAAGGCCTGCACCAAAGCCTTGCCGGGCCTGGAGCCGCCGGGCTCGAGCACCTGTTCGCGATAGCGGGTGGTGACGGCTTCGGCCAGCAGGTCGTTGGCGGCGAACTCACGGAAAAAGTCGAGGGCGATGACCTTGTCGAAGAGGTAGGTGTAGTAGTTAGAGGTGTAGCCGACCAGGTGCGTGAAGCTCGCGTAGAGCTTGTTGCCGTCGACCCACTCATACGGCAGAAAGCGGCGGTAGTCCTCCTGGAGCAGACGGTCGAGGTCGAGTGTGCCGGGTTCGAGCCGGTGCGTGTCAAGCGAGTAACTGGTGTAGAAGAGTTGCGTGCGAATGGCGTCGGCGCGGCCGAACGCGCCGGCGCGGTTCATCCGCTCGACGAGCTCCGCGGGGATGGGCTCGCCTGTTTCGTAGTGATGGGCGAAGCGCGCGAGCAGGGCCGGGTCGCGGAAGAACTCCTCGAGCATCTGCGAGGGAACCTCGACGAAGTCGCCCTCGGTCGCGATGCCGCTGAGGCCGGCCCACTGTTGGTGGCCGCCGAGGAGCGCATGCATGAGGTGGCCGAACTCGTGAAGGAAGGTGGTGACGTCGGAGTGCTGGAGCAGGCCCGGATCTGCTTCTCCGGACTCACTTGGGGAGCCTCCTGAGAAGTTACAGATTAACGCGGCTTCGGGCACCTGCACGCCGCGAATGCCGGGGATGAGCGGGGCGGCGGAGAACCATTTATCCTTGCCCTCGCGCGGGTGCATGTCGAGGTAGAAGCGGCCGAGATGCTTTCCCTTGCCCTGTGCGTCAGTTTTGGCGTCGAAAACGTCGAAAGTGGTCACGCTTGGGTGCCACACCTCGGCGTCCGGCGCGGGGGTGATGCGGACGCGGAATAGCTCCTCGACTAGCGAGAGGACGCCGGCCTGCACCTTCTCGAAAGCAAAGTATGGGCGCACGGTTTGCGAGTCGAACTGGAACTCGGCGCGGCGAAACTGCTCAAGCCAGTAGCCGCGGCTGGCAGCGTCAATCGCCTCGGGCGCCGGGCGGCCGGACGTTGCGGCAGCTGTTTGCGCGAAAGCCAGCAGAGCCGAGTATTCGCGTTGTGCGCCCTCTTTTGTGGCGGCATCGAGCTCATCGAGGAAGCGAACCATGTTGGCGGAGGACTCCATCATCTGGTCGGCGGTCGCGAGATCGGCCCAGGCGGCGAAGCCGAGCAGCCCGGCGATCTCGCGGCGCACGGTGAGCAGCTCCTGGAGGACGGGGACGTTAGCCGGAAAGGCGCGCGTTTGATAGGCGAGGAACATGCGCCGACGCAGGCCGGGGTCCTCGGCGAAGGTCATGACGGGCAGATAGTCGGGGAAGTCAGTGGTGAGGACGATTTTGCCTTGCACTCCGCCCTGCATTTCAGGGTCGCCGTCGGCCTGCGGCTGGTGATTGCGGAGGAAGTCCTCGGGAAGGCCGCGCAGCTCGTTGTGCGATTCGCTGGGCGGGTCGACGAGAACGCGGCCGACACTTTCCTGTACGTTGCGGCCGAAGGTGAGCGCGAGGGTGGTGGCGCGCTCCTGGAGGGCGCGCAGCTTGTCGCGCGTGGTGTCGTCGCGATCGACGCCGGCCAGGCGGTAGCTGAGCAGGGTGCGCTCGAGATAGTGACGGGTTGCGGGGTCGTCGTCGGGCAGTGTCTGTGCAGGAAGTGCAAGCGCGCTCAGGGCCTGGTAGACCTCGCGGTTGAGGCTGAGGGCGACGCCGGCTTGCGCGACGATTTGCAACTGGGCCTGCGCGGTGTCGCGCACGGCTTTCTCCGGGTGAACGCTGTTGAGCAGCGACAGCTGCGAGCCTGCCGCGCTGAGCAGGGCGACTGCATTGTCGTAGCGGCGCAGGGTGTTGTCCAGGGTGCGCGCGGCGGTCTCACCGGTCAGCTCGGCGAGCTGGTCCGCGTGGAGGGCGAGCGCGCTGCTGACCCAGCGTTCCAGGGCGTCGGCGTCGGGAATGGTCCAGGGATGAGAGAGGGTGAGGGCGTTGGTACTTGTCGTATTTGCAGTGATCGCATCTGCGATGTTCGTTGCGGCACTCATGATTGCGGTCTCTTTTCCAGAGCTTCTATGGCAGTGGAGTGCTTGTCGAGCTCGCGGTAAAAGTGGGCCGTCGCGTCGGCGACTCGATCAATGCGGCTGACTAGTTCGAGACGAGTTGCGTCGAGCTTGGAGTCGAGGCGATCCACCCGGGTGTCGATGCGTCCTATTAGAAAGAGAGTCAGCCCTATGTTCGTCAAGGCCAGCAGCGCTGGAATGCCGATGGACAGATAGAGTCGTTCGTTGGTCATGGCCTGCATTCTCCGAGCCGCCTTCCTGCCATGATAGAGCACCTGTTCAGTGCGCGATGATTTACGCTACTTTTCCGACTTGCTAGGATCGGAGCCGATCCCCTCTCACACCCACACAGGACTCTCTTGCCGCTGCTCCCGGTTCAGCAACGCTTTCCCCTTGAGGCACGCTTACGCGAACGGCTTGCGCCGGTGTGTGTCGCGGTGGCCGCGGTTGAGCGCGAGGAGCTGTTCCGCAGAGCGGAGCGGGCGCTGGCGGAAAGCCGCTTCATTGAATTACGGCTGGACGCGCTGCCGCAGCCGGCGGAAGCGTTGGCGGCGGTGAAGGATTTTTGCCGCGAGCATTCGGAGGCGTGCGTCCTCGCGACCTGCCGGCGGCGCGAGGGCGGCGGCGGGTACGCAGGCTCGGTTGAGGAGCAGCTGCAGCTGCTGGCCGGCTTTGCCGAGGCCGGTGCCGAGCTGGTGGATGTGGAGCTGGAAACGCTGGAACAGGCCGGGCCTGCGCGCCTCCGTGCGCTGGCGCAGACGCTCGATGCCGCAGGCGCTTCCCTGCTGGTGAGCGCGCATGACTTCAATGCGACCGGCGACCCGGAAGCGACACTTGCACGCTTGCGGACTGCGGGCGCGCCGGCCCGGCCTGCCGTATATAAGGTGGTTTCGACGGCGCTGGGGCTGGCCGACAACCTGCGCATGCTTGCGTTTCTGGAAGCTGCCGCCCGCGAGCTGCTGGTTGTAGGCATCTGCATGGGGCCGGCCGGGCTTGCGAGCCGGGTGCTGGCGCTGCGCGCGGGGGCGCTGTTTACTTTCGCTGCCGCATCTGGCGGCGAGCCGACGGCCGCCGGGCAGATATCTGCGCAGGCGCTGCTTGGGGAGTATCGGGCGGCCGAGCTGACCGCGAAGACGCGTGTGTACGGAGTGGCCGGCAACCCGGTCACCCAGTCGCTTTCGCCGGCGCTGCACAATGCGGGTTTTCGAGCGGCAGGGATGGACGCGGTGTACCTGCCGCTGCACACGACCTCCACCGCGGACCTGCTGCGCTTTGCGGAAGGGCTGCCGCTTGCCGGGCTGAGCATCACGATGCCCTGGAAGGTCGAGCTGCTCCGGGCGCTGGCGGGTCGGGCGCAGATTGAGGAAGGCGCGACTGCGGTCGGCGCGATCAATACGCTCAGCCGTCGGGCGGATGGGGTACTTGTCGGAGCAAATACGGACGTTGCGGCAATTACAGGGCCGCTGGGGGCGCGCACTACCCTGCGCGGCGCGCGCGTGCTGCTGCTGGGGGCCGGCGGCGCGGCACGGGCGGCGGCGTTCGGGCTCCGCGCCTGCGGGGCACAAGTTGCAATTTTGAACAGGACCCGCGCGGCATCGGAGCAGCTGGCGCGGGACTGTGGCGGCCGTGTGGCGGACCCGACGCAGCTTGGCGAGTTCGAGATCCTGGTGCAGGCGACGCCGGCCGGCATGGTCGGCCATGCCGGGGCGGCGCTGCCGGTCGACCTCCGAGCACTCACGGGCGTACACACGGTGTTTGAAATGGTCTATCGACCGCTTGAAACGCCGTTGACGCGGGAAGCGCGTACCCTTGGCATGGACGTGATCGACGGGCTGGAGATGTTTCTGCACCAGGGCGCGCGGCAGTGGGAGCTCTGGACCGGGCAGGACGCCCCGGTGGCGGCAATGCGCAGCGCGCTGGCGTCGGCACTCGAAGAGCAGGGCTGACGCCCAAGGAGAACGGCATGGCAAAGTACGACGCAGTAGACCGCCTGATGAAGATGGCGACGGACGAGACCCCTAACGCGAAGAGCGCCGGGCGCGGCGGGGAACGGGATGCGGAAGCGGTGCTGGAAGCGAAGGTGGCCGCGCGCGAGCGGATGCCGGCCGGAGCAGTGGCGACGCCGGCTGCGCTGCCAACGCCGACCGAGCCTGAGGTAAGTTCCGTGGAGCGGGGACGCCAGCTGCTAGGGGCGATCCGACCGTTTCTTCCCGCGGTGGGCAGCGCACTGCGCCTGGTGGATCATGGCGCGGTGCAGGCAGTGGCCCGGCTGCTGCCGATGCTCGGCAACCTGGGCGCGACCGCCGGGCCGCCAGCGACGCAAGCTGCCCTGTCCGGCAACAGCGAGCGCACGGCGGACGCGCTTGCAGCGAGCGAAAAGCACTACGCGTCGCTTGCCGCGGAGTTGAGGGAGTACAAGGCTCGCGTAGAGGCGATAGAGGAGGGGCAGCGCCGACTGCGTGAACTGCTGGAACGCTCGGTTGCCGAGCAGGGCTCGTTGACGCACACTCTGCACCAGCTGGCGGATCGCTCGCGCCTTCTTTCGGCGACCGTCCTCATCCTGGTCATGCTGGTTGTGGCTGAGTTAGTGCTGCTTGCGATTACGCTGCACCGCTGATGCTGTTTATCGCGGGTCGCCGTGTCATTTTTACCTTGAAGCCGCCTTCGAACCGGACCGATTTGAAAGAAGCGGAAGCTTTCGGTTGCCAATCGTTACTAAAGGCAGCTACGATCCCTGACAATTGCTGTACAAACCTTGACCCGCTCAGGGCGTATGTGGTTTGAGCGGGTCGCTTCCGTCTAACGCAGTCATGCGCAGGGTATCGTCAGCCTTATTAGGACGGTGACTCACGGAGAGTGTCCCCAATGGCGTGGTATGCCTACTGTGTGACCGAGAAACAAGCCTTTCCTGAACTGCTTCGGCATCGCAAACCGGTACCGCTTGAGTCGGTCACCGGGGTTGAAGGCAATCAGGTTTTTTTGTATCCAGCCAGTGACCTCGCGGTTCTTGTCTCAGAGCATCTGCCTTCGGAAATCCCCACCCAGCAAAGCGCCAAGGACCACGCCCGCGTGATCGCGTCGTGCTTTCGGACTGCGACGGTGCTGCCGTTTCGTTTCGGCACAGTGTTTGCGAACGATGAGCTGCTCCGCCGGTCGGTGCGCTCCAACCAGCGCCAGTTCCTGGCCAACCTGAGCGCGCTGCGCGGCAAGTGCGAGATGCATATGAAGTTGACGCTGGAAGACTGCTGTCGTGAGCAGTTACGCGAGGTTTTCAGCGGAAATTCTCAGAGCGGCCGCACGTACTTGAGCGACCTCCGGGAAACAGCGACGCGGCAAAGGGAGCGGCAAACCCGGGCGCGTTCGCTCTCGATGCAGCTGAACCGGATGTTTTCGCCGCTCGAGGAAGAGCTCACCTGCCGGCGCCTGGAGTCTGGCAAGATGCAGCTCGATGTAAGCCATCTGATCTCCGCCAAGCTGGTGGAGCGCTACCAGAATAAGTTTCAGATGGTGCGGGAGCAGATGCGCGACTGCCGGCTGCACCTGTCCGGTACGTTTCCGCCTTATCATTTATTTAAAAGGTTTACTAGGTCTGCAGCGC
>CAXTMW010000136.1:0-1121 GCA_964245455.1 uncultured Acidobacteriaceae bacterium | reverse complement strand
ACGCCAAACTCTGCACCGAAGCAGGCAGCGTTACCGATTCGGCTGTTTCCCGGCGTGGATCGCATTCTCGACCTCTCGCCGGGCAGCGCCGGCGCGATCGATTTTTCCCCAGAAAGCGAGAAAGTAGTCCCCGGCCGACAGGATGGAAACAAGTGCCATGAAGTAGATAGCGGCTATGGCGATGGAGTCGACCGGGAAGGTAAACCACCCGATGTGCCAGGCCTGCCACTGCCGATCGAGCACGGCGGCGACTACGGAAACAATCTGAATGACGGTTTTGAGCTTGCCGAGATCGCTGGCCGCTATGGTGAATCCCTCGGAACTGGCGATCGAGCGCAGGCCGCTTACCAGGAACTCACGCCCGATGACCACGGTGGCAATCCATGGCTTGACGATGTGGGGATTGAACTGGACCAGGGCGATAAAGGCCGCGGTGACCAGAAGCTTATCGGCCAGAGGGTCGAGCAGCATGCCGAGCGTCGTGATTTCCCCGCGTTTGCGCGCCAGGTAACCGTCTACACCGTCAGTAACAAAGGCCAGCAGGAAGAAAACGGAAACAAAGAGCTCCTGCGCACCGGCGGTAGAGCGCAAGGGAAAGTGCGGCGACAGGAGCCAGATCAGCAGAGGCACGCAAAGGATGCGGCTGGTCGTGATGGAGTTGGGGAGATTCACGGCGTTTGCTGGGCCTGTCCATAGGAGAGCGGGAAGTTGGAGCCTGGGTGAGTCAGGTGAACGCCCCTTCATTATGCACCAGCTTGATAGACCGGCATGGCCAGGCTTCCAGACAGGCTTACCTGGAAGGTTTCAGGCCGAGAGGCTGCCGAAGGGTAATCACCCGGACGCAGCCCTCCGGCCTGCTTTTCAGCTCATGCTGGGAATGCACCCCCTGCCTTCCACGCAGACCAGGTTGAGGCCCGTGGCGCGGCCCTGGTCAAGCGCCTGGACAGCGCAGTCGATGAGCTTCTCGCGTGGAACGCCGCGTTTGGCCCGCAGGCTTGCTACGCCGACAGTAACCGTGGCCATGTGACGCTTGCCGTTCGCGAAGACTCCTGACTCTTCCACACAGCCCCGCAGCCGCTCGGCGATCTCCCACTGGACCATCACCACCATCCGCTCGATGG
>CAXTMW010000135.1:0-10301 GCA_964245455.1 uncultured Acidobacteriaceae bacterium | reverse complement strand
GAGCCCGGAGCCTTGTTCCGGGCTCTCCTGCGCATTTTGCAAGTCCGTTCAAATAAGACGTTCATGAAGACGGCGATCCAGCCGATGAAGATGTAAAGGCGGCTGAAGTTCTACTTAGCGCGTCCTAACGATGTGAGGCTGACATGGGTTTAACCGGTATACCGTCCCAACGCATCCTTGGCGTGAACTTCTTTTGCGGCACGGCACGCGAGACCATTGAACGGATGAAGCGCGGGGGGTTGCTTGTTGTGCCGGCTGCACCAGCGCTGAAGGACCTGCCGACCAACGCCGCGTACCGTGATGCGCTGCTGCACGCGGACCTGGCCATCACCGACAGCGCCTTCATGGTGCTGATCTGGAACTTCATCAGCCGCCAAAGGGTGCCGCGGGTGTCTGGGCTGGAGTACCTGAAGGAGCTGCTGCAGGAGCCGGACGTACGCGAACCGGGGAACACGCTCTGGATCATGGCGAGCCCGAGAAGCGCGCGCACCAATGTGGACTGGCTGCACTCACAAGGCATCGCGGTCCGAGACGAGGACATCTATCTGGCGCCCCTGTACAAGGGCGAGATCGACGATCCGTCGCTGCTTGCAAAGATGCAGGAACATCGCTATCAGCACGTGGTGGTGACCGTGGGCGGCGGCACCCAGGAGCGGCTTGGGCTTTATATGAAGCGGCAGCTTGCTTACCTGCCTGCGATCCACTGCATCGGTGCGGCGATCGCGTTCCTGAGCGGCGATCAGGTGCACATCCCTACATGGGCTGACAAAACAGGCACCGGATGGCTGCTGCGCTGCCTTTCAAAGCCGAGCGCCTATGTGCCGCGGTACTGGGCCGCGAGGAAGTTGGTATGGCTGATGCTGCGGTATCGATCGGAGCTGCCGCCGTTGCAGGCTGAGGTTGGAGCATAGCTCCTACAGACGTACCAAGAGGAAGCGCGTGCTTCCTCTCCGCCGGTCTAACTTCTCCCGCCGCCTGGTATGCTCTCGAAATTGAGCGTCTTGTAAGCGGGCTACATTCCGATACCTCTACGGCGTGACTTCTCGCCGCTGGACGACAGATTCCGGACTACGCCGATATGCTTCGTGCCTGGCCTGGCTACTGTCATTGCTTGTTTGGCGCTTCATGCTCACGGTCAAATGCCTCCGCGGAAGCTAACTTATTCTCGGCGTCGTACCGTGCGGCTCTAGCGTTATCAATGAGTGCGTTTCCCGTATCCTTAACATTGCCCCAGGCCTCGCGCGCGGAACCCTTGAGCTGGTCCTCCTGCCCTGCTTCTTTCAGGTTGTGATCACCCACCAGCGCCCCGGCTGACTCTTCGACGTGACCACCAATCTTCTGCAATACACCCTTAATCTTGTCTTCGTTCATGGCTTCCTCCTTGTCCTCCTAGGATTCGATACTCAGAGGGCGGGGTTGGCCCTCAATACTCGCGGCTTCGTTGTGGCGGACTCGATGATCTTCCGGAGCAAGTGTGATGCGCGTAGGAAAATGAAAGGCTTTGCGTTGCTTCGCGTACAGAAACGTTGCAGATTGCCGGCCTGGAGCTGGCGCTGCCTGGACTGGCTGCCGAGGGGATCCTTCTGGTGCCCTTCGCTCATGGGACATGCTTTGTCAAGGATAAATGCTGAATGCTGATAGAGCGGAAAGGCACCGCGGACTGGTAGCGCCATCGGGGATCGAACCCGAACTCTTCGCCTTGAGAGGGCGACGTGTTAACCAGTTACACCATGGCGCCGCGCGGGTAGAGCGACGATACACAATCGCAATTTCCTGAGTGTAGCAGAGTGTCTTAACGGTCCGGGGTTTGCATGGTTCTCGCAGTCCACTTCCGCAAATCTCAGCACAAGAGCTAGATCGCAAAACGCGGAGTCCAGAGGCACTTTAGAGCACTACCCGCAACGGTGTGGTTGAGGGGATCTTGGTCGCTCCCGCAAGCTGATGTCCTTTTCTGCCTGACATCAGAGTAATGCTATGCTTGCGCGCAGGAGATCCATTCCCATGTACTCGACATCTCTTGATTTGAACCCTCTACCAGCGTTCGTCGCCACATGCGCCGCTCAAGTGCCGGACCGCGATCATTTCTTCGCGCCTACTATGCAGTCGGTCGCGCTGCTCGCTGTCGCGGTCGCTGCGCCCGTTGCATTTCACCCAGGGTTGTACGCCGGCGCGTTCTTACTTGCCTTCGCTGGAGCGGCTTTCACAGTTTGGCGGGTGCGTCTGATCGAGCAAGCTCAGAGCGGATCACGGTAGATCATTTCGAGTTCACCTGCAGCGATTGCTGTGCGGGGCGCTGGCCGCCCCTGCCGTCTTTACCGTGTGACCCAAGACACGCAAAGCAGCATGCTGCTTTGCGCAAGTTTTGCGACCGTAGCGCGACGCGAACCGCTCAGGCCAGCTTGGCGCCGAGCTCGCCCCAGCGCTCATACAGGGTATCGACGGCCTCCTGCGCGGCGGCGGCATCGGCCATGGCGGATTGAAGCTGCGCAGGATCGGTCGCGACCGACGGGCTGTGGAGCAGAGCCTGCTTTGCCGCGACCTCTGCTTCGGCCTGCTCGATGCGGGCTTCAATGGTTTCCCAGTCGCGCTGCTCCATGTAGGAGAGCTTTTTCTTCTTGGAGCTGCCGTTCGTGGACGCGGGTACGGGGGAGGGAGCGGCGGCTTTGGGAGCGCGGCCGGCGCGCTGCCACTCTTCCCACTGCGCGTAGTCGGCGAACGAGCCGGCCGAGCCTGCGCCGTCGAGCCCAAGAACCACATTGGAGACGCGGTCGAGCATATAGCGGTCATGGGTGACCAGGATCATGGCGCCGGGGTACTCAAGGAGGGCTTCTTCAAGAATTTCGAGCGTCGGGATGTCGAGGTCGTTGGTGGGCTCATCGAGCAGCAGCAGGTCCGCGGGCTCCAGCATGAGCCGGGCGATCAGGACGCGGGCCCGCTCGCCGCCCGAGAGCCGCTCGACAGGCTGGTTGAGCTGCTCGCCGGTGAACAGGAAGCGCGCGGCCCAGCTGGCCACATGGAGCACCTTGCCGTTGTAGACCACTGAGTCGGAATCGGGTGAGAGCGCGCGACGCAGGGTGAGGCTCCCGTCGATCTCCCGGTTCTGCTCGAAGTACACGACGCGGAGAGAGTTGGCGCGCTCGACGGTGCCGCCCTGCGGCGTGAGCTGCCCCTGGATGAGGCGCAGCAGGGTGGTTTTACCGGAGCCGTTGGGGCCGACCAGGCCAACGCGCATGCCGGCCGTGATGGCAAAGCTGAGGTTCTCGAAAAGAGTCCGGCCATCGAAGCCGTAGGTGAGCGAGTCGATAATGGCGAGCCGCTTGGTTTTGCGGTCGGTCGAGGAGAAGTCGATGCCGGCGGAGCCGGTTTGCGAGCGCTGCTTCATCGCGCCGAGCTCGCCGATGAGCTCGTTGGCGGCGTCGATGCGGGCCTTGCTCTTCGTCGTGCGCGCCTTGGGGCCGCGGCGGAGCCAGTCCGTTTCGATGCGGACACGGTTTTCTAACGCCTCCTGGCGCTTGCCTTCGGCGGCGAGGTACTCCTGCTTCTTTTCGAGAAAGGTCGAGTACGGGCCGGCGAAGCGAAGCATGCCGTCCGGGTAGGCGCGGCTGAGCTCAGCGGTTTCGTTAGCGACGCCCTCCAGGAAGTAGCGATCGTGGGAGACGACGATGTTCGCAAAGGCAGCCTGGCGAAGCATGTCTTCGAGCCAGGAGATGCCGGCCAGGTCCAGGTGATTGGTCGGCTCGTCGAGCAGCAGGATGTCGGGCTGCTGAATAGCGGCCTCGACGATGGCGAGGCGCTTGCGCCAACCGCCGGAGTAGCTTTGCGCTTCGTCGTCGAGAGAGGCGAAGCCGGCGCGGCCGAAGGCCTCGCGAATGCGGCCTTCGCGCTCGGCCTCAGCCACGCCCGCGCCGGCCAGCGCCTGATCGAGGATAGAGCGGACGGTCGCGCCCGGAGCAAAGGCCGACTCCTGCGCGATGTAGGTAATGCGGGCGCGCTTGCGGGTGCTCACCTCGCCTGAGTCGGGCTCGATTTCGCCCGAGAGGATTTTGAGCAAGGTGGATTTGCCGGCGCCGTTCGGGCCGATGAGCGCGATGCGGTCGCCGTCATTGACCGTGAGCGATATCTCGCGGAAGAGTGGCTGCGCGCCGAAGCGCTTGGTGATCGATTGTGCGTTCAGTATGAGCAAGGTAGGTCTCTAGATCTCGACCGGAATGATGGAGCCCGGCGTGCAAAGATTTACTGCATCAGCAACGGAAAACATTCGGGGCTTGATGCGCCGCCAACTAGGTGTGCTTAACACGACGAGCCCGAGCGCACGACCGCTCATATTCTGCTGATACTTCATGTTCTGATCCGCAGTAATAAGAACCTCAAATCCAGCCTGCTCTGCTTTTTCCAGCAAACGACCATTCCTTACCGAGTCCCAGCCCTGATGCGCTGTTGTAAACACATCATGACCGCTCAATCCAAAACGCAACCCATGCGGCATATTTCATCAAGCAGTACCTTCAAGCGGCCGAGCGCTTTCGTTGCGCGAAGGCAAGTACTCCTCGTATTTGTTCAACGCTGATCGAAGGAAACTGCTCGTGCATTTCCTCGACGCTCATTCCATCTGCGGCACCATCGATAAATATCTCCGGCCAGATCCGTGATCCAAGCAGCGTTGGCCTGCCTCCGCACCGGCCCTCTACTCGCTCCACTAACTCACACTCAGTCCAATCCATGTAAGCTCCCTCTCGCGTAATTGCGCTCAAACTCTGTCCAGTAAATCCACCGCCTGGATGCTCATAACCATCAACGGTTATGTACATCCCGTTTGTAACTGTCCGAATGCGATACGTCTTGCCAGGTGTCAGCCTCTCGGACATGACATCCAAGTCATAGCCTCGTTGCGATGGACGATAAACAACTTCTTCACCCGGCTGAAATGTACATAGCTTTTCACTTGCTCTCGCCATCTACCCTCCTCACCCTCACCGTGCCGCGATGCTCTCCGCCTCCGCGATCTCTGAGTACGGGCCCTTGTGGTCGTCCACTGCGCCGTGGTCGAAACGCCAGATGCGGGTGCCGACATCATCGATCAGGTCACGGTCGTGCGTGACCAGCAGCACCGTCCCCTCGTACTTCTGCAGCGACAGGTTCAGTGCGTTGATCGATTCGAGGTCGAGATGGTTCGTCGGCGCGTCCAGAATCAACACGTTCGGCTTCTGCAGCATCAGCTTGCAGAACAGCAGGCGCGCCGCTTCGCCGCCGGAAAGCGCTTCCGTCTTCTTCAGTCCTTCGTCTCCCGAGAACAGCATCTGTCCAAGTAGGCCGCGGATCTCTTCCTTAGTTTTCTTCGTGTCCCAGCGATACAGCCACTCGAACACAGTCGTGCCGTGGTCGATGGCGCCGGTATGGTCCTGGGGAAAGTAGCCGATCTGGGCTTCGTGGCCCCACTTGACCTCGCCCCCGTCCGCGCGGAACTCGGGCTCAAGCTCAGGCAGGCCCGCAAGCAGGGACTTGAGCATGGTGGTCTTGCCCTGGCCGTTGCGGCCCATCAGGCACACCTTTTCGCCACGCATCACCGTAGCCGAGAACTTGCCGAGCGCGGTTTCGCCGCCGTAGTGCTTCGATACGCTCTCGATCTCAATGGTCTGCTTGCCGCTCGGGCGGTTCTGGTCGAAGCGAATGTAGGGGCGCGAGATGTTGGAGCGGGCAAGTTCGCTGGTCTGCAGCCGCTCGACCTCCTTTTTGCGGCTCGTCACCTGGCTGGACCGGGTGCCGGCCGCGAAGCGCGCGATGAACTCGTTGAGCTGTGCGATCTTTTTCTCGCGCTGCTCGTTCTGGCTTTCCAGCCGCGAGCGGATGCCGGACTTGGCCTCGACCATCTGGTCGTAGCCGCCGGTGTAGATGATGATCGTCTGGTAATCGATATCGGCGGTGTGTGTACACACAGCGTTCAAAAAGTGCCGATCGTGCGAGATGGTGATCAGCGTGCCTTCAAACTTCAGCAGGAACTCCTGCAGCCACTGCACCGACTCAAGATCGAGGTAGTTGGTCGGCTCGTCGAGCAGCAGTGCCTGCGGATTGCCGAACAGCGCCTGCGCGAGCAGCACACGCACCTTTTCGCCGCCCTGCAGCTCGCTCATCTTGCGCTCGTGCAGCTCGTCCGGAATGTCGAGGCCTTGCAGCAGCACGGCCGCGTCGGACTCGGCGGTGTAGCCGTCCTCCTCGCCAACGATGCCTTCGAGCTCGCCGAGCCGCATGCCGTCCTCGTCGGTCAACTCGGCCTTCTCGTAAATGCGGTCGCGCTCTTCGAGCGCGGTCCACAGGCCCTTGTTGCCCATGATGACCGTGTCGATCACGCGGTAGGCGTCGAAGGCGTACTGGTCCTGGCGCAGGACGCCGAACTTGCGCGGGCGCACGACCGTGCCTTTCTGCGCGTCGAGCTCGCCCGTCAGGACCTTCATAAAGGTGGATTTGCCGGCACCGTTCGGGCCGGTCAGGCCGTAACGACGGCCGTCGACGAAGGTGATAGACACGTCGTCGAAGAGGATCTTTGCGCCGTAGCGCATGCTGACACCGCTGACAGAAATCATGTGCGAGACTCTCGTGGGCGTGGACTGGGCGCGGCCTGTGGACCGCTTGTGTGTCCCTACGCCAGATTATGGGAGGAGGCTTGGCCGGAAGCGCGGCGGCCGGCGACCCACTTCTCTATGGTAACCGAGGGTTGTCAAGCGCGAAGATGGCAGCTGCGACTAAGCGTTTGCGGCACGCCATAAGGCAGCGAAGACATGGCAGCGACAACATGTGAGGCGGCAGGGTCTTCGCGGAAGAAGCTTACGACTTCCAACGCTCCAGCAAGGCCGTGATCGCTTCAGGGCTGGTGTGCTCAAATTCCTTTGGCTGCTCGGCGTAGAGGAGTGTGCCTTTGGCATCCAGGATCGCGAGCGACGGCACTCCGTGCGCAACAGGACAGTGATACTTCGCCGCGATGTCAAGGTTCTTATCGATGTGGCCGATGTCGATCGGGACAACGATGTAGTACTTCGCGAGGAGGTCGGCGTTGGGAGCCTGGTGGTAATACAGAGTGAGCAGCTGGCAGTCGCCGCACCAGTTTCCGCCGAACTCCAGCAGGATGTGCTTGTGGGCGAGGCGGGCAGCTCGCTCGGCGGCAGCGATTTGTTGACGAGCGTCGGCGGATTCATCATAAAGGTGCTTGTCGGGGTGAATCTGCGATTGTGCGGCTAGGTCTCTTTGGGGCGCTACAAAAGCGAGCAGCAACCCTGTGGCAATTACAGCAAGACGTTTCGAACGGTCGATCATGGACGTCCTTCATGCGAATGGATGTGTTGAGTGAGACGCGTGTCGCGGCCGATGGTGATACGACGGAGGAAGCAGATCCTTCACTCCGTTCAGGATGACACCTAAATAGAACAACACCGAAAGGTAGGGAGCAGGAAGCTCCTAGAAAAAGCGGCTCACCAGCACATTGGTGAGCAGCGCCGCCAGATAGGCTAGCACGCTCATATACGTGAACTGGAGCGCGGGCCAACGCCAGCTGTTGGTTTCGCGCTTCACCACCGCGAGCGTGGACGCGCACTGCATCGCGAAGGCGAAAAACACAACCAGCGCCATTGCGCCGCCGAGCGTCAGATCGTGATGGAGCGCTTGGCGCAGGCCGAGCTGCTGCGTTTCCGGGTCCATGCCGTACAAGGTGCCGAGGGTGCCGACGATGACCTCGCGCGCGATGATCGAGGAGAGCAGCCCGATGCCGATCTTCCAGTTGAAGCCAAGCGGCTGGATGGCGGGCTCGATCCAGTGGCCGACGGTGCCCACGACCGAGTGTGCGAGCTCAGGGATGGTGGCCCCGCCGGGGCCGAAATGGACGGGAACGTGGCTCAACACCCAAAGCCCGACCGTAACGGCGAGGATAATGGTGCCGGCCTGTTTGAGGAAGACACTGCCGCGGTCGAGCAAACGCAGGCCGAGTGAGTGGAGCGTGGGCACGCGATACTGCGGGAGCTCGAGGATAAACGGCGCCGAGGAGGCTTTCAGAATGGACGACTTAAGCAGGCGCGCGGTAAACAGCGCCGCCAGAAAACCAAGCACATAGAGCCCCAGCATGACCGCTGCCTGCAGGCCAAAAAACGCGCCGAGCAGCGGGCGGTTCGGCACAAACGCGGCAATGATGAGCAGGTAGACCGGCAAACGCGCCGAGCAGGTCATGAACGGGGCGACCAGGATGGTGGCAAAACGGTCGCGCTTGTTCTCGATGGTGCGCGTGGCCATGATGGCCGGCACCGCGCAGGCGTATGCCGAGAGCAGCGGGATGAACGCTTTGCCATTGAGCCCGATCACCCGCATCACGCGATCGGCAATCAGCGCCGCACGGGCCAGATAGCCGGTGTCTTCAAGGATGCCGATAAAGAGGAACAGCAGCAGGATCTGCGGCAAAAAGATCAGAACCGAGGCAACGCCCTTCCAGATGCCATCGATCAGCAGCGAGGAAAGCCACGCCGGGTGAATGTGCCTGCCGAGGAGGTCGCCGCCCCCATTCAGCAGGTCCTGCGACCAGTTGCTGAACGGCAGGCCGATGGAAAAGACCACCTGAAATACGGCGATCACAACGACCAAAAACATCAACGGACCGGTGACGCGGCCGAGCAGGAAACGGTCGAGTTTGCGCGTCCACTCGGGCGAAAGCGGGGCCTTGTAGCGCGTGCGGGTGCTGACCCCGGTCGCCCACTGGCGATAAGAGCGGGCATTGCCCATCACCGGCAGCTCTAAACGAGGCAGAGCCGCTGCCTGGATGGTCGGCAGGACCTCGGGAAAAACGCTTTTGAAAGAATGCGCGTCACGTTCGGCGGTCTGTTGCGCGTCCTTGCGCGCCAGAAAACGCGGAATTGCGTCGAGCCCGATACCCTGCGCGGCGCTGATCTTCGCAACCGGCACGCCGAGCTCCTGTGCGAGCGCGAGTGTGTCGACCTCACCGCCGCGGGTCTCCATCAGGTCGCTCATATTGAGCAGCACCATGGTGGGCAGCTTGAGCGCGAGCACCGGCGCGGCGAGCATCAGCTGGCGCTGGAGATGGAGCGAGTCAAGCACCAGCAGCACGGCGTCGACCGGCGGCGAGCCGGGCATGTTGCCTTCCAGCACATTGACCGCGACGCGCGCGTCCTCGGAGTAGCTGTCGAGCGAATAAATGCCGGGCAGGTCAATGAGCGTGAGATCAGGGCGCTGGATGCCGTTGAGCTTGCCGTAGCGCTGCTCCACCGTCACGCCGGGGTAGTTCGCGACCTTTTGTCGGAGGCCGGTGAGCCGGTTGAACAACGTGGACTTGCCGGAGTTGGGCGGCCCGACGAGCGCGACAGTGCGCAGCTGGCCGGCAACGCGCGGGCTCGCCGGCAGATCGACGACACCGACGGCGTGGCAGCTCATCGGGCAGCCTTCTTCCAGGCCCACTTGCCGGCCGGCGGGGCAGCTACCGGTCCGGACGCGACCGGATCAACCAGGATGCCGCGGGCAGTCTCGCGGCGCAGCGCAATCTCCATGCCGTCAATCGCGTAAACGGTGGGATCGCCGGCCGGGGCGCGCCGAACAGCGAGCACGCGCGCCTCGGGGGAAAAGCCCATGTGCATCAGGTGGTGCTCGACCGCGTCAGGCAGCGCAAGCTCGCTAATGACGGCAGCTTGCCCGATCGGTAAAAGGTTCAGAGCCAGCACATGCGCAACCTCTCTGAAAATCATACCGCAATATGCGACAGGATTGGTCGGCTATTTGACGCGAGTGAAAGCGAGCCCGCCGGCAAGCATCTATTGGATGAAGGAAAAACGGGATGAAGGACAAACGATGAACATCACAGAGTTTGAGCAGTCCTTGGCTGCCCCGGAGCCGCCTCCGTCACTGCCTGCACTTGCCGAAGCGCTCTGGTGGGAGGCTCGCGGAGACTGGACGCGTGCTCATGAGATCGCGCAGGAGATCGAAACGCCGGATGGAGCCTGGGTGCATGCTTACCTGCATCGACGCGAAGGCGATGCGGCCAACGCACGGTACTGGTACCGGCGGGCAGGTAGGCCGGCGAGCCGTGAGCCGCTCGAGCAGGAGCGGCGAGCGATTGTGGCTGAGCTGCTTAGGTAGGGTAAGACCCCCTGCGCGGGAAGCGGCCGCTCACGCGGCATTTTACTTTGAGAAGCAAGGCGGGGAACTATCCCGCCTTGCTTCCCAAACGAGTACCCGCCCTGAAAGGGCTGCCTCCCGCACAGAGGGTCTTGTTTTTACTTGGCCGAAAACGCCGACACTGCCGACGCTTCGTCGTCCTT
>CAXTMW010000134.1:2291-10320 GCA_964245455.1 uncultured Acidobacteriaceae bacterium | reverse complement strand
CGCCCGTTCATCCTGCGCGAGCGTGAACTGCGCCCGCACCGGCGTCGCGGAGGGCTGGCCATCCTTCGCAAGCTTGATGCCCGTGACGTCCGCGGTCCCGGCCGCGTTCAGTACTTCTCCGTTCGACTGCACCTGCGCCTGCATGTCGGCCACGCCGCTGATACCCGCATCCGGCGGCAACACGCCGGAGGAGCCAAGATCGAAGTGCGTCAGCGAGACTTTGGCGTTCACCGGAGTGGAGGCATTGTTCTCCTGGTTGAACGGCCCGGCGTGACCCTGCGCGCTCAGCTTACCGCCCCCTGGCAGGTCCGCGCTGGCTGAGAATGGAGACGAGCTTTTCGGGGTGAGGTTGGTCACCTGCGCATTGACCTGCTGGTACACCGCCGGCGCGCCGGCCTTGCCTGCGGTGGTCAGGGTCAGCGTGCCGTTCTTGATCTGCGCATCATCGACCGACAGGTTTTCAAGCATGGTCGACTGCTTCGGCGCGCCCGCAGGCTTTGGCGCTTTTGGTTTGTTGCTCTGTACCAGCGTCAAACGCGGGCTGTCGACGATCAGCTTGGACACGTGCAGCGCCTGCCCGCTGTAGGAGGCGTCGAGCTGCAGGCTTTCAATCAGCCCCGAAACACCGGCTGACGCGTCCACAAAACCTGCTGCCAGCGGGTCGAGCCGCTTGACTTCCAGCTGTGCCGTAAACGGCGTATCTGCGGTGTCTGCTTCGTTGAAGGGCCCCGCCGTGCCCTTCAGATTGACTGAGCCTCCAGCGGGCAGCTCCGCGGTGAGCGTGAACGGGAAAGACTTGGCCATCCCAAAGTCCTTCACACTCAGGTCGACCTGCTGGTAGGTGTGCGCGGTCATGCCGGCCTCGCCCCCGGCTGAACCCTGCGCCGGGCCGACGGTAATCTGCCCGTGCTGAATCTCGATCGAGCCTGCGGTGATGTTCGAGGTCGTGCTGTCAGTGCTGCTTCCGGCCGGCTTGCTCGCGGTGCTGCCAAGGGTCGAGTAGTTCCACTTGCCGTTAGCGGCGCGGAGCAAGTCCACCTTCGGCGTATCGAGCGCAAAGCCGCGGATGCGTACTTCCTTGTGGAGCAGCAGCGGAAACAGCTCGACGCGGATCTTCACCGTGTCGACCTGCATGAATGGCTGCGCGCTGAAGCTCGGGTCGTCCGCGATCACCGTGTTGGTCGCGACCAGGCCGCCCGAGAAGAGCGAAAGGTCCACCTTGCCCATCGTTACCTTGCGATTGAGCGACTTGGACAAGCTCGCCTCAATGCGCGTGCGGAACGCGTCGCCATTGAGAAACAAGGGAATAGCTGCCGCCACGACCACCAGCAGCACAACAACAGATAGCAGCGTGATAAGCAGCAGGCGGACGGGCTTGGACATCGGGAAACACCTCGGTCGTGCCCAATCGGATGCGACCGGGGTAGGGGGTGTTGCCGTCAGGACTGAAAGCCTTTGTTTCTGCCGAGTTATGCCGACTTAAGCAACTGCCCAGTGTCCCGAGAAGGTTTGTGAGAAGTTCACTTGTGTTAAGTTCAGGCTCCCAAAAAGTCATCCTGAGGAGCGAGACGGGGGCCCCGGCGAGCTTGCTGGGGTGTCCGGAGCGACGAAGTATCTGCTTTCGCGCCTGGAGGAGCAAGAGCAGATCCCTCGCTTCGCTCAGGGTGACCCCATCACTTTATTGGAACTTCTCACACCCACTGAACCGGAGCCGACCTGTCGCACACTTCACGCCGATCGGCCCTGCCCGCTAAGCCTTGACGTCCAGCATCCGGTCGAGCGCCACCTTGGCCCAGTGCTTCACGTCGTCGCGCACCTTGATCTGGTTCACGACGCGGCCCTCGATCAGGTTCTCCAGCACCCAGCACAGGTGCTGCGGGCTGATGCGGAACATGGTCGTACATAGGCAGCCGGTGTCGTCGAGCGTGATGACCTTTTTGCCCTTCGACGCAACCTGCTTCGCCAAGCGGTTCACCAGGTGGATCTCAGTCCCGATCGCAAACATTGAGCCCTCGGGTGCCTGCTCCACCAGCTGAATAATCCGCTCGGTCGAGCCGAGCGCGTCGGCTTTCTGGCACACCTCCCAGCGGCACTCCGGGTGGACCACAACCTGGATGCCGGGGTACTTGGCGCGCACCTGATCGACGTGGTCGGGCAGAAAGCGCTGGTGCACCGAGCAGTGGCCCTTCCAAAGAATGACTTTGGCTGCCTTCAGCCGCGCCGGGGTAAGCCCGCCGTTGATCTGATACGGGTCAAACACCACCATGTCGCTCAGCGGAATGCCCATGGCGAACGCCGTGTTGCGGCCGAGGTGCTGGTCCGGCAGGAACAGCAACTTGCCGGCTCGCCGGAACGCCCACTCGAAAGCCTTTTGCGCATTCGACGACGTACAGACCAGCCCGCCGCGCTCACCGCAAAAGGCCTTGATCGCGGCGGTCGAGTTCATATAGGTGATCGGGAGAATGTCGTCCGGCGTGAGCCCGGAGGCCATCAGCGCGTCCCAGCAGTCCTCCACCTGGCCGATCTCGGCCATGTCGGCCATGGAGCAGCCCGCGTTCAGGTCGGGCAGAATGACCTGCTGGTCGGGTCGACCGAGCACGTCGGCACTCTCAGCCATGAAATGCACGCCGCAGAACACTAAATATTTGGCAGCTGTTTCCGCCGCAATTTTGGAAAGCTTGTAGCTGTCGCCGGTGTAGTCGGCAAAGCGGATCACCTCGTCGCGCTGGTAATGGTGGCCCAGCAGAACAGCTGTGTCCCCCAGTTTCCGACGCGCTTTCGCAATGCGCTCATCCATGGAGTGGTCCGGCAGGACGAGGTAGTTTTCCAAAGAGCAGGCCTCTGCCGACTGGTTCCGGGCAGGGGTCGAGGCGTAGTACGGTGCTGTGACTTCTTCAGCCAGTACGCTCACGTCAGTGTTCCGCCTTCAGTCCATCCTCTAGCGAGGACGAACGGGGATGTTGAAAGCATGGTTCCCGGCTGCAGCGGCTTCGCACCTTCTCAAGCCGCGGGGATGTTGCAACCTCTCGGTACTCTTTAACAGATGCGGACGCGGACCCCGCGATGCAGGGCCTTCGGGTCTTTGCTGTTACAGGAAGTCTATCCCACGGGTCAATCCCTCTTTTGTGACAGGGAGGGAGGCGGCGGGTATCATCAAGGGGCGATGCACCTTGGCGAACCGATCTTTATCTTCATTCTTGCTTTTGTGCTGCTCGGTCCGAAGAAGACCTCGGAGCTGGCGCGCCAGGTGGGCAAGCTGATGGCGGAGTTTCGGAAAGCCTCGAACGACTTCAAGTATCAGTTCAACGAGGAAATGCGCGTCTCCGAACAGCAGGATCGGCAGAAAAAACAGGACGCGGAGCACGCGGCGCTTGGCCCGGGCGGCGAGTCGGCTGAAAACACCATTCTTTCGCCTGTAGCGGCCGGCGCTGCGGTGCTTCCCTCGGCCGAAGCCGTGCCGTATGCGGTGTCCGCGGTTTCGGCAACCACCGGCGAGGAAAGCTCGATCGACGACCACCCGCTGCTGCGCGTCGACGTCATTCCGCCGATGGACGGAACGCCGGGCGATCCGCATGTGAACCGGACGAATTCGCTCGTACAGCACGAGCAGCTCGCACAGCAGGAGCAGGACGAGGCCTCGGTCCATCGTGGCTGACGCCCCATTCAACGCGAACGACGCGCTTGACCGCGCCCGCACTGCGGTGACCGACCGCGCCGAGCTGCCCGGCATGAGCCTGCTGGAGCACCTGGAAGAGCTTCGCAAACGCTTCGTCCACGTCATCGTCGCGCTGGTGCTCGCGTTCTTTGCCGCCTACGGTTTCCACGAGCGCATTTTCGTGTTCATGCAGCAGCCCATCACCTACGCGCTCAAAAAGCACCACCTGCCGCCGCAGCTCGTCTACCACAACCCGGTCGACGGTTTTAACCTGTATCTCAAGTTGAGCTTCATGGTCGGCGCGATGATCGCCGCACCCTACGTGCTGTACCAGCTATGGCTGTTCATCTCGCCGGGCCTGTACAAGCACGAGAAAAAGTATGTGTGGCCATTCATGTTCGCGACCGTTTCGCTGTTTTTCGGCGGTGCCTTCTTCGGCTACAAATTCGTGTTCCCCGGCTCGCTCGACTTCCTGCTTTCCTACAGCGACAAGTTCATGCCGCTCATTGAGATCAATGAATACACGGGGCTGTTTCTTACGGTGATCCTCGGTCTCGGCGTTACGTTCGAGCTGCCGATCCTGGTCATGTTTCTGTCGCTGTTCGGCATCGTGAGCCCGCGGTTTCTGTGGACCAACATCCGCTATGCCATCCTGATCATTTTCGTCATCGCCGCGATTATTTGCCCGACTCCGGACATCCTGATGATGTGCCTGTTCGCCTCGCCCATGCTGCTGTTGTACCTGGTCAGCATCGGCGTTTCGTACATGGTGCACCCGGCGCGCCGGCGGCGCGCGCTGGAAGGGGCGAAGTAGTGCGCTCGCTCCGGTATCTGCTTCTGTTCTATTTCCTTATGTTGCTAGGCGCGAAGAGCTTTGGGGCAGGCGCGCACAGCCCGTTTAACGGTGCCAAAGCACTCGCCTATACTCGGGAGTTTGTGACGGCAACCGGGCCGCGCTACAACGGGAGCGCAGGCCTTGCGAAAGCGCAGGAGATGCTGCGCACCTTTTTCGCGCACGACCAGCTGCAGGAAGACACCTTCACCTCCTCGACGCCGGCCGGCGCGCAGCTAATGCACAACTTCATCGTGCGCTACCCTGGCAAGCGCGACGGCGTCATCGTGCTCGCCACACACTATGAGACGAACTACTGGCTCAAGGACATTCCGTTTGTCGGCGCCAACGACGGCGGCGCGACCACCGGTCTGCTGATGCAGATCGCGAACGATCTGCGCGCGCACCCGCCGGAGGGCTACTCGGTATGGCTGGTTTTCTTTGACGGCGAAGAGTCGGTGGGCTCGCAGTGGACCGACTCGGACTCGCTGTACGGCTCGCGCCACCTTGCGGCGAAATGGCAGGCCGACGGCACGCTGGCGAAGATCAAGGCCTTCCTGCTGACCGACATGATCGGCGACCGAGACCTCGACATTCAACGCGATACCAACTCCTCACCGGAGCTTGAAGACACGGTTGCACGTGCTGCGGCCGACGTCGGTGATAGTGCGTATTTTTTCAAGCAAACAACCTCGGTCAGCGACGACCATCTGCCATTTGCCAAGCGCGGCGTTCCCTGCGCGGACATCATCGACATCGACTACGGCCCGAACGACAGCTACCACCACACCGCGCAGGACACGCTTGACAAGCTGAGCGCGCGCAGCCTCACCGTGTCCGGCTCTGTGATTGAAGAGCTGATCCGGCTCATCAACACTGAACCGCTTCGCGGGACCGGGCCAGTTCCTGGGGCCGGGTCGACTCCCGGCAAGTGACGGCACAGCCGGGCGGTGCGTCCCTGCGATTCTGGCTGCTGTTTCACGCGGTCGTCGCCGTTCTTCTGCTGGTTGACCTGCTAGTGCTGGGCCGCGCCAAAGGCCGGGCGGAGCAGGTCCGCAAAGCCTGGGCCTGGACTGCAGTGCTTGCTGCTGCCGCCTTCGGCTTTTCCCTCTTCATCTCAAAGGAACAGGGGCACGGGCGCGCGGTCGAGTTCGTCTCCGGCTACCTGGTCGAGGGCTCGCTCTCCGTCGACAACCTGTTCGTATTTCTGCTGCTGTTCCGTTCGCTCGGCCTCGACGAGAACGCGCAGCGGCGGGTGCTTCTGTGGGGCGTGCTGGGGGCGATCGTGCTGCGCGCTCTGTGTATCTTCGCGGGCGTGGCGCTGCTCCAAAAGTTCGCGTGGATGCAGTACCTGTTCGGCGCCGTACTGCTGGCGGCCGGGGTCCGTCTGCTGCGGCACAGCGAGCGCGGTGAGGAGCAGCAACCCGGGCCCATCCGCTGGCTGCGCCGGCGCATGCAGGCCGAGGGAGCGCTCGGGGGTGGCGCGCTGCTGCTGGTCATCGCGGCAGTCGAGTGTACCGACCTGCTGTTCGCGCTCGACTCCATCCCGGCCGTGCTCGCCATCACGCGCGACGCATTTATCGTCTACACGTCGAACATCTTTGCGATCCTGGGGCTGCGCTCGCTCTACTTCGCGCTGGCCGGCGTGCTCGACAAGCTGCGTCTGCTGCACTACGGGCTTGCAGTCATCCTGATCTTTGTCGCGCTCAAGATGGTGGCGGCGCGATGGATTGAAGTACCCGCCGCCGTCTCGCTCGGGATTATTCTTACCATCCTGGCCGGCTTTGCGCTGGCCAGTCGGCTCCTGCCGGCGCCGGCGCGTACTGCAGGCTGAGGCAGGTGCTCACACGAATAGTCTGTCGTGAGCTTCGATCGCCTCTGTGATGGAGCTATAGGACTGGTTCCGACTGCATGGCGGTTCCTCTAGGATCAATTCGATGTACTGCATGTCTAGTTGCGTGAGGTGATCAGGCGTGACCGGCATCCGATAGAAATCTGCATTTTGAACGCAAAAATGGCCGTTCGATAAGTTCTCAAAATAGCGATATCGGATGATTTCCCCGGAAGCTTGCTGCTTCCAAACGTCGAAGGCCCTAAGTAGATCGACCATTTTCTATCCTCTTCCGTCGATCAGCGCCATGCCGTGCTCGCCTGCACAATGTCCTTGCACTTGAGCAGCGAGATGCCGGTCGCCGAGCTGAGCACCCGCATCGAGTCGAGCTTGCCCATGCCGCCTTTGCGTAGGTAGCTGAGCACCGTTTCATGTTCTTCCCCGGTTTCGAGCAGCATCTCCGCGTGGCGCGCCAGCGCGGCCTGCTCCGGGAACTTCCAGCCTGTCTCCATTGCTTCGTCCTCCCCCTTTTCGCCCGTCAGGGCGCGAACACCTGCAGCAGCAACGCACTGTTGGCGCGCAAGCGCCATGTGCTGGCAAGCCCCAGCACCATCGGGCCGCTGCCACTGCCTGCGGACACGATGCTCAACCCCGGCATATCGTACAGCCCGACCGAGGTGGTCGAGAACGGCCCCATCGCCCGCTCGGGGAGCCCCGGCGCAAGAGGCGGCGCGTACACGCCGGTCCCGTCCGCACGGCCCACCGGCTGGCTGTAGCGGTCATAGACCGTTGCCGGCACGTTAACGCCGTAAATCTCGTCGCCGCCGATCTGCTTCAAGGTCCAATCGCTTGTGCTGTAGGTCGGGCTCCCCAGGGGGATGCGCGCCTGCTCCACGTCAAAGCTGTCTGCGGCAGCGAGCAGCTTCACGCGCACCGGTTCTGCAGCCTTGTGGAGCCGCAGCTCCGTCCAGGTGATGGCCAGCTGCCCCGCGCTCACTACTGTGATGAAGCCGACCAGCTCTGTGTTCGCCGGCAGGTAGTGCTTGTCTCCCAGCGGCACCCGCTGGATCAGCTGCGTCTTTACTGCGTCTCCCAACCGCGCATGCTTCGCATCCAGCGTATGCTCCACGCGTACCGGCAGGGTCGCACCCGGCGGCACGGGCGCGAGCACAGACTGCGCCCCGGCGCTCGCAGCCAGTCCCACCCAGCCCACGCTCGCGGCGAGCCGGAGCGCACCCCGCATCCTACAGCTCCCGCGCGGCAAACTCGACCGGCGCGTCCCCGACGAGCAAGGAATGGCGGGCGAAGCGCGCGTCATCCCGCGCCGGGAAGTCGTTCCGGTAATGCGCCCCGCGGCTTTCCTCGCGGGCCAGTGCCGAACGTGCAATCAGCTCCGCAGTGTCCAGCAGGTTGCGGGTTTCCGCCGCGGCCCGGGTGGGTGCCGAAGAAATGGCGGCGCGGCTCCGCTGTTGAAGGCTCCCGATGCACGCAAGCGCCCGCTGCAGGCCTTCGCCGTCGCGCAGCAGGCCTGCGTCCCGCCACATCTCCGCCCGCAGCGTTGCTCGCAGCTCCGGCCCTGCCTGCCCGCTCGGCACAGCTGCCGGGCGGGCTGGGGAGGCGGTTCTGGAAGCGGGTTTGGGAGCGTCGCCCAGCATCGCTTCGGCAGCCCGCGCGCCGAAAACCAGGCCCTCCAGCAGCGAGTTCGACGCGC
>CAXTMW010000134.1:1848-2242 GCA_964245455.1 uncultured Acidobacteriaceae bacterium | reverse complement strand
TCTGCTACGGCGGCGCCAACCTCGTCCCGGTGCAGGCCACCTCGCCCGCGGCAAACAGGCCGGGCAACGAGGTGCGGCCGTGAACGTCGGTCTCGACCCCGCCCATCAGGTAGTGCGCGGCCGGACGCACCGGGATCAGGTCGCGGCTGAGCTGGAGGCCGTGCCCGGCGAGGAACGCCGAAATGCCCGGGAAGCGCGCCGTGAGGTCGAGCGCCGGGTGCTCGCGGGCGACGTGGCGCATGTCGAGATATACGGACCGGCTGCTCGGGGCCGGGATAGCCAAAGCCGAATCGCCCGGCAGCGGCATGCCTTCGCGCGTAATCGCGCGGGCGACCACGTCGCGCGGCGCGAGCTCGAGGAGACCGCCGAGCTGCTCGGTGCCGGGGTGGCCAAG
>CAXTMW010000134.1:272-1838 GCA_964245455.1 uncultured Acidobacteriaceae bacterium | reverse complement strand
TTGCGCAGGTACGCACCCTCGCCGCGAAGCGCCTCGGACAGCAGAAAGCGCGGGACCCCCGGCAGCGACAACGCGGTCGGGTGGAACTGGTAGAACTCCATGTCGGCGATGGCCGCCCCGGCACGCCATGCAGCGGCGATGCCGTCCCCGGTGGCGACGCTGGGATTGGTCGTATCGCTGTACACCTGCCCCGCCCCGCCGCTTGCGAGCAGCGTGGCCCGCGCATGCACGATCACGTGTCTTTCAGCCCCGGCGGCCTCGCGCACCAGCAGCCGCACCCCACAGACTGCCCCATGCTCATCGACAGCCAAGTCCGTACAGGTGGCCCACTCCAGCAATTCAATCGCCGGATGCGTTCGCGCGTGCCCGAGCAGCGCGCGGCCAATCTCGGCGCCGGTCGCGTCGCCGTTGGCATGGAGAATCCGATTGCGGCTGTGCGCGCCTTCGCGGGTCAGCAGCAGCGTGCCGGTGGCAAGGTCCCGGTCAAAGCCGGTGCCCCAGCGCAGCAGTTCGTCCACCCTCGCCGGTCCTTCAGCCACCAGGATCTGCGCGGCCTCGCGGTCCACCAGCCCGTCGCCGGCGGCGCGGGTGTCGGCCCAGTGCTCATCCACATCCGCCGCGCCGCTCATGGCGACGGCGATGCCGCCCTGCGCGTAGCTCGTGTTGGACTCACCGAGCTGCTCCTTGGTGATGGCAAGCACACGTCCGTGCGCGGCAAGGGTGATCGCGGCGCGCAGCCCGGCGATCCCGGCGCCCACCACAACAAAGTCAACTGTACGGTGCATCGATTCCATACCGTTTTAGACACCCGGAGAGCCGCGCGGGGTGCAGGGTACGATGAAGGAAGCGTGCATACCGTCCCCGTTCGAACCCCGTCTGCCGAGTATCCAGTGTATGTGGGCCCGTCGCTGCTGCTTGGTTTGGCGCAACGGATCGCGCCATGGATTGTGCCATCGGTCGTGCCATCGATGAGGAGGCGCGTGTTTGTGTTGAGTTCGCCGCCGGTATGGGCGCTGTGGGGCGAACGCTTTCTCGGGTCGTTCCAGTCGGAAAACGCACCCACCGTGCTGTTTCTGCCGCCTGGCGAGAGCGCAAAGCGCCTCGCGGAGGTCGAGCGGCTGCTGGAAGAGCTGGCTGCCGCAGGCGCGGACCGCGCCTCCCTGCTGATCGCCTTCGGCGGCGGCATCGTCGGCGATATGGGCGGCTTTCTCGCGGCAATCTACATGCGGGGCATCCCGTATGTCCAGGTGCCCACGACCCTGCTGGCGCAGGTGGACTCCTCAGTGGGCGGCAAAACCGGCGCCAACCTCGGGGCCGGCAAAAACCTGGTCGGTGCGTTCCACCATCCGCAGGCTGTCTTTGCCGATGTGGACGTGCTCGCCACCCTGCCCGCACGCGAGCTCTGCGCCGGGTGGATGGAGGTCGTCAAAGCCGGGATCATCCGCGATGCTGGATTATTTGCTTTGCTTGAAGATCGAACAGCGGACCTGCTGGACGGGGACGGAGCAGAACGAACAGAGCTGCTGACCGACGTAATCGCCCGCTCGGTCGCGATCAAGGCCGAAG
>CAXTMW010000134.1:0-262 GCA_964245455.1 uncultured Acidobacteriaceae bacterium | reverse complement strand
ATCCTGAACCTGGGCCACACGGTCGGGCACGCCATTGAGGCCGTGACCGAATACCGTGAGCTGCTGCACGGGGAAGCCGTGGGCTGGGGGATGCTGGCGGCCGTCCGAATCGCACGGGCGCGCGCACTGCTGCGGCCCGAGGAAGCCGAACGAATGGAGCGGCTGATTCGCGCGCTCGGGCGCCTGCCCGGATTTGAAGCGTCCAGCGAACCCCTGCTGGCGGCCACCGCGCGCGACAAGTAGCGCTCGGCCGGCACCCGGC
>CAXTMW010000133.1:0-10331 GCA_964245455.1 uncultured Acidobacteriaceae bacterium | reverse complement strand
CCGATGAGTCCCGTCCCGCCGGTAAGAAATACACGCATTGAAATTCTCCTTACATTCGTGAATCCAGACGCCCTTGCGTCTCGTGGTTGTCTCGCCTTCGGTTCGAAGTCACAATGTGCTCAGCTCAATGGTTACTCTTCGGTACCTACATCATGTAATGAGTGCTACGTTTAGGGAAGACGGCACATTCACCTCAGTAACGGAGCTGGAAGTAACCAATGAAAAAGCCCAACAAAGATGCCGTTGGAGGACCTGTCGCTCTAACGTGCAGAAGTGAGGAAACTGAGCCACTTCGCGATCTTCTTGCGAAAATCGGAGACAAATGGAGCATTTTGCTCCTGGTTTCGCTTTCGAGACGGCCGGGCGATCGCGCGCGCTTTTCAGAACTCCAACGCTTGATAGAGGGAATCTCGCAACGGATGCTCACAACAACCTTGCGCCAATTGGAGCGAGACGGCCTCCTGTCACGTCATGTGTTTGCGGAGGTTCCCCCAAGAGTGGAGTATGAACTTACTCCTCTGGGTCTCAGCCTTTTGGAACCGATGCGGACATTAGTTCATTGGATTGGAAGCAATTGGGACGTCATCAAGGAAGCCAGGGTCGGCTTTGATCGTCGCATTCGATGATTCAAGTACGAGTTTCTCCACAATCAACCATCTTGATAAACGGTCTCCGCGGAATGAACCGCACTGGATAGATGACAAATCGTCAATGCGCTCACCGAAGCCGGATTGTACCGATGATCTTCCGTTTGCTCACGATCTGTCCGTCCGGCGGAAGGACGTTTTCGGAAGGTGGCGTGAAAAGAAGTTTAGGCTGACCCCACACGGGTCAGCCTAGTGGCCCGCTGCAAAATTATGGTTGTGCGGAGAAGTTTGTCGCATCCTTGTCGCAAAGACCGCCGATTATGCCGGTTTTGCCGACTCAGCCGACTCGTAAGTGTTGTGCCGTCCGTTACTTACGCTGGTAGTCATTCCATGGCATGGAAGAGGTCATCGGTTCGATCCCGATCAGGTCCACCAACACCCCTTTATTTATAGATATTTCCCGGCAACGGCGAATCATCGCGGACCCCTCCGAGGGTGCTGAAGTTTTTGTACTTATTCCCGGAGCGTTCGGATATTCTTGTCCCTGTTCCCTCACTGCGGTTCCTTCCGCGATGCTGAGCCCAGCATGGCTGACACGCTGATCCTTGTCGAAGATCCGGTACGCAAGCACCTGCCCGTTCCACCGTGCCTCCAGATGTCCGTCAGTGAAGTCGTGGAGATCGACATACTGGCCACCCAGCTCTTCGGAGATAATACTGCGATCCAGGATGAGCTGCTTGCAATCGTAGGCCAGGGTCAACTGCTGGCCCACATGCCGCTGTTCCCGGTGGCACAGGATTCCTCGATCATCCACTTGCGCAGCGTCTCGCGCGAGACCTTGACGCCATCCTTCGTGAGCAAAGTCTCTGCCGCCAGGCTCAGTCCGAAGTCCGCATAGCGCGACCGAACCATCTCGACGACGTACTCACGGATTCCAGCGACCGGCCGGTGGTTCGAAGTGCGTACGCGGACTTTGTGGATTATCGCTCCGCTACCACCGTCACGATATGCTGCCAGCAGCCGGCGTGTCTGCCTGGTGCTCAGTCCCAGGACCGCCGCCGCCCAGATCTCAGAACGCCGTCTTGCCAGAACCTCCGATAGGACATCTACCTTTGCAGTCCTGTCTGCCCATCGTAAAAACATCCAATCTCGGCCTCCAAAATCACTGCTCGGAAGGGTGTCAATGAATTCAGCAGAAGTTCGCTGCTGTGGCCCATCTGCACCAGCGCGTTCCTGTGAAACCGCTTTGACAACGTACTTGCGCCTTCTTGCGCATCAAGGAAAGCGACGCTGATCGAGGTCGGCTCCGGATTGGCCTCAAACTTGGTGAACGGAGATGACGGGCCGAAAAGGCATAGTCGCCAAGCCACTGAACTTCGTCCAAGGCCGACGCGGCATCACCGAGCCAGCCATAAAGTGCAGGGGTGCAGAATACCTCCGCATCATCTACGGCCCGGAATACCTTCTCCGGAAACCTTGAACGGCTGCGTTCAAGGAATGTAGGAGCCAAGCAATCTCTTGCAAGCCGAGAGTTTGCGCTCGGTATGGATGCCTGCGGTCCCGGCACCTCCACCTGCAATGAATCGCAAGCATCCTGGTCACCGCCCGCTAAAAGGGGCCAGTGTCTTCGCTGGTTCAACTTCAACTTAAGGGCCGCAGGATTGCGCGCTGAAGCGCAACGAGTACGCAAGATGAAAAGAGCACCGGCAGGCTCGTTCCCATGCAGAATCTGCGGCAGCATAGAGCTATGTTAGACAAGGACCGCAGATGCGCCTCTGAGGCTGCTCGCATGCGCAACGCCCTTCGAACAACCGGCTGTACCACGCTGTTCAGTCTCGCTTGCCTTGCCGCCCACGCGCAGGCTCCCGCCTGCACGGGCGGGGCGCTCGCCGGAACGGTGCACGACCCTACCGACGCGATCATCCCCAGGGCGCAGGTTACTTTGGACAGCGGCGCTCCGGTCGGCACAGACAGCGCAGGCCAGTATCGTTTCGCCTGTATCGCAGCCGGGCAACACCAGCTGCAGGTCTCGGCCGACGGTTTTGCGAAGACGACTCTCCCCGTAACGCTGCCTCACGGGGGCACGATGGACGTCCTCTTGCAACTGCAAGCCGTGCAGACCTCCATAAACGTCCATGAGGGAGGCAAGGAGCTGCCGGCCGATGCTGCCGCCAGCAGCCCTGCCGCGCACACCCTGGCCGGCAGCGACCCGCAAACCCTTGCCGACGCCCCGGACGACCTGCGAGCGAGTTGCAGCAGCTCGCGGCCACCGCGGGCGCCAATCCTGCCAACACAGTCATCACGGTCGATGGCTTCCAGAACGAATCGGCGCTGCCGCCCAAGAGCTCCATCGCTTACATCAAGGTGAATCCGGACCTTTACTCAGCCGAGTACAGCGAGCCTCCATTCGAAGGCGGCCGCGTCGAGGTCTACACCAAGCCGGGGCAGCCCACCCTTCACGGGGCGCTGTTCACCACGAACGGCAGCTCCTGGATGAACGCGCGCAATCCTTTTTCGGTCACGGAAGGCACCCTCGGGAAGCAGCGCTACGGCGCTGAGCTGAGCGGCCCGGTTCGCCGCCAGGGCAGCGACTTCGCTTTGTCGCTCGAGCACCGACAGATCAACAACACCGCGATCGTGAACGCCGTTACGCTGAACCCGAATGGAAATCTGCAAAGCGTGGTCGATTCGGTGCCGATCCCGCAAACCCTCTGGCTTGCCACGGCTCGCAATGGCTGGCAGCTCGGCACCAAAAACACCTTCACTGCCGAGTACAGCGCGAACGTAAACCATCTGGTCAACCAGGGCGTAGGCGGCACGGCGCTTCGCGAAACCGGCTATGCGAACGATACGTACGAGCACAACCTGCGGTTCAGCAACATCACGCTCGCCTCGGCCAGGCTGATGCACGAGGCGCGGGTTTCCCTGCAGTGGACCGGCAACGTTGACGCGCTTAACTCCACGGCACCGCAGGTGCAGGTGGCCGGCGCCTTTACCGCGGGCGGCTCGACAACAGGAGCCGCAAGCGAGCGCGAGCTCATCCTGGAGGCCGACGATGATGCCGTGATCGACCGCGGCAACCATCTGCTCAAACTGGGCATTCAGTTCCGCAATATCGTCGATCACGACAGGCTGACCAGCAACTTCAACGGCACATACATCTTTGGAGGCGGCACGGCACCCGCGCTCGATGCTGCCGGCAACCCCATCCCCAGCCAGACTGTCACCATCACAGGTGCAGAACAGTACCGGCGCTCGCTGCTGCATCTGCCGGGAGGCGTGCCCAGCGCGTTCAGCAACGTAGTTGGCATTCCCGAGGTCAGCTTCGACCAGGTCCGTGCGGCGCTCTACCTACAGGACAGCTGGAAGCTGCGCCCCAATGTGCAACTTTCACTTGGCCTGCGCTACTTCCTTCAGGACCACCCCACGACTTTGTCCAGCGCCACGCCGCGCTTCGGCGTGGCCTGGTCGCCGGGCAAAAATGGCAAGTGGAAGCTGGACGCACACGCCGGACTTTTTGCAGGCCAGTACCACTCCGAGATTTGGGCCGAGCTCCAGCGCGAGGATGGGATCCACCGTATTACCAGCACCGTCTACAATCCGGTCTTCGGCGATCCGCTCGGCCCCAGTGCTCCAGTGGTCCATGCCTTGCGCAGCGCGGACCCTCATCTTACTCAGACCTCCATCAGCATTGAGAGCCTTGGCATCGCGCGCGACCTGCCTCATGGCTTGACCATCAGCCTGCAGCAGAACTGGGCGCGCCTCTGGAACTACAGCCGCACGCAGGACATCAATCAACCTCTCACTGATGACCCCTACGGCCCGCGGCCAGGGCCGGCAAACCTCGATATCCTGCAGCTGAACAACAGCGGCCAGGGCGGCGGCACCGTGACCTTCGCGCAGGTGAGCGAGCGGGCTTTGAAGAACCTCAACTTCTTCGCCGGGGCGGTGCGCGTGAACATCAGAGACGATACCGACGACAGTGAGTTCTTTCAGCCCCAGAATGCTCGCACGGACGCCGGTGAATTTGCGCTGCGGACCGGCAACAGCCTCTGGCAGATCTTCGGCAATGGCAGCTGGACGACGCCCGGAAAGCTCACGCTGAGCACTGATCTTCATGCCGGCGGCGCGACTCCGTACAACATCCTCACCGGCTTCGACAACAATGGGGACGGCAATTTCAACGACCGGCCTCAATACGCGCTTCCCGGACAGCCCGGAGCCGTGCAGACTCCATTCGGCCTGCTCGTTGCCTCAGATGGCCAGGGCATCTTCCCTCGCAACGCCGGCCGTCTTCCCTGGACGGTCTACATGGATGTGAACGCGCAGCGCGCCTGGACTTTGCCGCACAGCAACAAGGCGGAACATCCGCAGACGCTGACGTTTAATGTTCGCTCTTCCAATGTGCTTAATCACACCAATGTGACCGCAGTAGGAAACGTGCTGAGCTCGCCCCTCTTTCACCAGCCCTACGCTGCTGATAACAGCCGTCGCGTCGAGGCCGGCGCACGATACACCTTCTGAGATGTCTTCAAGGGTTCCGCCGCCGAGAGAAGCGTCGCGGCCCATCGCGAAGAACATGGCCGGCCTGATAGAAATGGAACCTCGACGTCCCAGTGTCCGCCCTCGGCAGATGAATGCCAGCCTCCACCTAACTTTAGGTGCTCTACTGTTCGCGCGGGAACTACTCCTGCGAAATGCTCGAAACCTGCCTTGGAGTTTTAAGTGCCGTGGCCGACATGGGTCTCCTTGTTTGAACGTGCGGGAAAGTGCGCATTCCTGATCATCCAATCTATAAAGGCAGCTATGGTCCAGCGAAGAAGCGCAGTGAAAGCAGTTCGATCAACGGGAAGTTCGGCAGGCAGGAAAGCCGCGGTTCCCCTTCGCGGCCGCGGGCGTCCGCGCGAGTTTGACCGGGAGCAGGCGCTGGCTAAAGCCATGCGTGTCTTCTGGTCGCTCGGTTATGAGGCGACCTCCATGGCCGATCTTCGCGCGGCGCTCGGACTCACGCAGGCGAGCTTGTATGCCGCGTTCGGCAACAAGGAAACCCTGTTTCGGGAAGCAGTCGGCCTGTACCGGCGGACGGACGGGAACACGACGGAGCGCGCCCTTGCAGGAGAACTTTCCACACGCGACGCCGTACACGCGATGCTGCAGGAGGCCGTGAACGCCTTTACAGCGCGAGGCGCGCCTGGGGGCTGCCTCCTCGTTCTGGGCGCCATCCACTGCGCGGTGGAGAACCGCGCTGTGCAGCAGCATATGGCATCCCTGCGCCTCCAAACCGTTCGCGATGTTGCCCGACGAATCAGGCGTGGTCAGCGCGCGGGGGATGTGCCCGGAACCGCGCCGGTAGCTGAGCTTGCCGCCTACTATGCCACAGTCCTGCACGGGCTTTCCATTCAGGCCCGGGATGGAGCTTCGAGGAAGACCCTCACCGCTGTGGTCAACTGCGCGATGGCTGCATGGCCGTCGCTGGTTTCAGTTGCAGCGCCAGCGCAGACAATGCAGGACGGCGATATATAGACCATACAGTCTGTAAATAAGCATCCACGCCCTGGCTTGTTTCATCTCTACCTGCACAATGGCGCAGGTCTTTGCCGACCGAGGGCCCGTAAGGAGTAGCGATGAAAGTAGGTTTTATAGGGGCGGGCAGTATGGGTGCGGCGATGGTCCCCAATCTCGTCAAGGCCGGCCATCAGGTAAGCGCATGGAACCGCAACCGCGGCGCCGCGGAAGCACTCGACGACGTCACGATCCTGCAGTCGCCGGCAGAGGCCTTTCAGAGGGATGCCGTTATCACCATGCTGGCCGACGACACAGCCGTGCGCAGCGTGATCCTGAATACGGGGATGCTTGCTTCCGCGCGAAAAGAGTGCGTTCACGTCATGATGGCGACGATCTCACCGGCGCTCGCGGGTGAGCTGGCGCAAGCGCACCTGGAGGCGGGCATCGCCTATGTGGCAGCGCCGGTGTTCGGCATACCGGCGGTAGCGGCAAAGGGCGAGTTGAACATCCTGGCTGCCGGAGACCCGGAGGCAGTCCGGACGGTGCAGCCGCTCTTTGATGCACTGGGCCAGAAAACATGGCCGCTTGGCGCTGACCCGAAGCACGCGAACGTTGCAAAGATCGCGGGCAACATGATGATCCTGTTGGCGATGGAGGCCATGGGCGAGGCCGCGGCGCTGACCGAGAGTTACGGGCTGCGGGCCGGCGACTTCTTCAACATCGTGACAAACACCATGTTTGCCAGCCCGAGTTATAAGCGCTACAGCGGGAACATCGCCGAGGGCCGCTACGAACCCGGCTTCAAGCTCACGCTGGGCCTCAAGGACATCAACCTAGCGCTCGACGCAGCGAAAGCATCGCAAGCCGCATTACCCGCGGCCGAGATCGTGCGCGAAATCATGATCGAGGCCGTCGACCTCGGCCTGGGAGACAAAGACTGGTCGGCCCTGGCAGAAGTAGCGCGCCGGCGAAGTGACTTCCACAGGAATAAGGATTAAGGAATGGCAAGTGTCGATGAGCAGCACAAGCCGAAGAGCACGCAGCTTCGGCCTTTGTCGCGTTCAGCCTTGCGATCGTCGACTTCCTGGTCACGGCAACGGCCTTATCTATGAGCGGAACTCCGAGGAAGCTCTTGCACCTGTGCTGCGCGGGCCGGCGGCTCGTGGGTTGGTCGAGAGCAGCCGTTCCAGCGCTTCGCCTGAAAGGGCATATGAAATGACAACAGTCTTTGTCACTTACCCTGGGAACGCCGACACGCGCTTTGACCGCGACTACTATGTGCGCATTCACTTGCCGCTGGTACTGGAAGCCTGGAGTCAATACGGGCTCGAAAGCATAGCGGCATTCTTCCCTGCCGGCGACGGCGCGGGCATCATCGCGGTATGTACGTGCGGGTTCAGGGATGAGGCGGCGATCCGTGCCTCGTTCGCTTCGCCCGAGGCTGGGCGCGTGATGGCGGACGTTGCCCAGTTTACCGAAAGTGAGCCGACGCAAAGCCGGGCCGTACCGCTTTGATCCCCGGCCCGGTTCTCGCTACGACTCGGTTCCGTTCACCGTGTCAGCTTCGGGATGGCGCGGGCATGCCCTTCCTCGGGAATCCAGAAAGATTCGTGTTCGCTGAGGGCCGCACTGAGCCGCGCTAGCGCGTCGCCCTCGCCGTCGTCGGCTAGCGAGAACGTTCCGTAATGGATGGGAATGCTGCACCCGGGGCTAAGAATGCGGTGCGCCTCGACGGCCTGCTCGGGCGTCATGTGGATGGGGCCCATGAACCATTCAGGCTCGTAGGCGCCGATCGGCAGCAATGCCAGGCGCAGGTTTTCGAATCGTTCTCGAATGCGCGCAAACAGCGGGCCGAAGCCGGTGTCGGCCGCGAAGTAAATCTGCTCGGGAGCGTCCTCTCCATGATCGAGCACCCAGCCGCACCACAGGGTTCGATTGCGGTCAAAAGGGGTGCGCGCGCTGAAATGCTGCGCGGGTACGCAGTGAACGTCCATGCCGCGCCATGCGATCTGCTGCCACCAGTCGAGCTCGTGGATCACCGTGAAGCCCAGTGCGCGCAGCGGGCCGGCCAGGCCGAGCGGGCAGAAGATAGCCGGGTTGTGCGCTTGCCGAAGACGGCGCAGCGTCGGCAGGTCCATATGGTCGTAGTGGTTGTGGCTCAGCAGAATGGCATCGATCGGGGGCAGGTCTTCAAAACGGATGCCCGGCGCGCGATGACGCCGCGGACCTAGGAACTGCAGCGGACTCGCGCGCTCAGACCATATCGGATCCGTCAGGAAGTTTAAGCCGCGGGTTTGCAGCAGCACGGTGGCGTGGCCGACGAGGGTGACCAGTAGTTCGCCGCTATCGACATGCTCCACGGGCCGCGGTCCAGGCTGCGAGGGAATATGGGCGCGCCACGGGCGGCGCTGCCGATGGGTGGTCCAGCGCAGGAAACCGGCCAGGCCGTGCGGCTGGGCGCCGAGATTGAAGAAGCGGCGACCGTCCCAGTGTGTTTCCCGCGGGTCTGCGCGCGCCGCATCGTTCAAGGGGAGCCTCGTAGGCATGTTCAGAGATGAAGACAAACGAAAGCGGCCTGATGGAGCAGGCCGCTTCAAGGCAGGTGACCTAAGAGGACGGACTGCTCCGGCCGGCAATCGGCTGGAGCAGCCTCGCTTAGTCGCGGCCGCGATTGCCGAAAATGTTGAGCACAGCCAGGAAAATATTCAGGCCGTCGAGGAAGATCGAAAGCGCGAGCTCCACCGCAGTCGCACCACCGCCGCCCGCGCGCACCCGGGCGAAGTCGCCGACCGTGAGCAGGGAAAAGACCGCCGGGATCAGCCAGTCCACCGTGGTGGGCTGGACGAAGTGAAAGAACATGGTCGCGAGACACAGGACGATGACGCCGATCAGCAGGAAGGACCCGATCGCCTGAATTTTGCGGTAGTCGATCGACACGGCGTACGCAAATGTTCCGAGCATGGCCATGCCGATGCCGGTGGTCATGGCGGCAGTACCGACCAGGTGCGCGCCGCCGTGGCCGAGATAGTGCCGAATGGTTGGGCCGAGGCCCACGCCTTCAAGAAACGCGAAGGTGTAGAGCAGCGTCATCTGGCGGCTTGCATTGGCGCGCGTGGCGCGGATCGCAAACAGCGTGCCGAAGTTGAGCAGCATGATCAGCATCGCGAGCCCGGGCGGGATCGAGAGCGACACATAGCTGCCGGCCGCGGTAAGCGCGAACGCCACGCTGACCAAGCCGAGAACCTTGCTCAGCAGGCGAGAGGAAGACTCGGTCTGCCCAAAAACCTGGCCGCCGTTGAGAACTCCGTAGTTATTGCCCGAAGAAGGAAGAAAGCTGCCGTTCTGTCGCATGTCGCTAGTCTACTTTCGTTGCTGGCCGCTTGTGCACGCCATCCTTTGCCGGGAGATTACCTTGCGCCGGGGCTGCTTTTTGCCTGCACCTAATTTGACGATCCACTGCCTTGTTTCGATGCCGGGAACTTGCGCGGGAACATTGATCCAGGAGGAAGGAAGCGTGTTTTCTCGAGAGTGCGGTATGCCGAATCAGTGCGCACGATCAGCGCGCGAGATCCATGCGCGGCAGGAGAGCGCCGTCTTCGCTGGCGGGTAGCGAGTGCCTCGTCTATGCTTGGGGCGCCCGCTATGAAGACCGAGAAACCCTCCATGATCCTGCGCTGCTCTGCCCTGCTTCCGGCCGCCTTGCTGTTTTCCTGTGTTATCGCGCCGGCGTTTGCGCAAGCTGCCGCGCCGATTACGCTGACCGTGGACGCGGGGCCGGCAAAGGCGCACAGCAGCTCGACCCTGTACGGCCTGATGACCGAGGAAATCAACTTCTCCTACGACGGAGGCTTGTACGGGGAGCTGCTTCGCAACCGCGCACCGCAGCCGGCGTGGGATGGTGCAGCGCACTGGTCGCTGGTCGAGCGCGGCGATGCGCGCGCGGCGCTTTCAGTGGACAGCGCGAACGGCCCCAGCGCGGCGCTTCCCTCAAGTCTGAAACTTCAAGTCACGGCAGCTTCGGCTGAAAGCGCGGCCGGGGTTGAGAACGAAGGCTACTGGGGGATCGCACTGCGCCCGCGCACCACCTACCGTGCTTCGTTTTACGCCAGGGCGAGCGCGGCAAACGCGACCGCAAAGACGGCGAAGCAAAGAGTTCGTTTTCGCAAAGACGTTATTATAGGAGCTTCCGTGGCCGGGATCTACATTTCATACCCGTTCTGTTCCCAGAAGTGTACGTAC
>CAXTMW010000132.1:275-10336 GCA_964245455.1 uncultured Acidobacteriaceae bacterium | reverse complement strand
GTTCATCGTGGGAGGACGACCGGACTTCCCCCCGCACTGCGGGGCGGAGCGCCCGCGCTGCTTTTCTTTGCCATCGCCGCGTTCGGTGACGTGCTTCTGGTCTTCGGCAACGCGCAAACGTCCGCTATGCTCGGCGGCGGCATCGTGGAACGATTGGCGGCGTACCCGCTGCCGCTATGGCTTGCCTGGACTGGCGCGGCGACCCTGCGGGCTCTCCCGCGAACGCGGCAGGGGGTGAGCGTCTGAGACTCCCGTGATCTCGCGAGCCGGCGCGGTGATTTATAGTCAGGGGATGCCGGATACACCGCAGCGCAGCAAAGCCAGTCCCGTTTCCGTGGCGCTGCTTCTTGGCTGGCTGCTGCCCGGCGCAGTGCACCTGCTTACCCGCCACTGGCTGCGCTCCCTGCTTCTTTTCCTTGCCATCTCGGTCCTTTGGTGGACAGGCCTTGCCATGAACGGCCGCCTCTACCTGCCGGGTGGGGACGACCCACTCAGCCTGCTGGGCTTTGTGGGCGATCTCGGCGCGGGCCTTTACTATCTGGCCGGCTACGGCGGCGGTTGGGGGCGCGGCGTGGTGCAGGTGGCAACCGCCGACTACGGCACTAAATTCATCGTCGTCGCGAGCCTGCTGAATGTGATCTCGGCGGTTGACGCCCACAATCTCCGCATCGGCCGCAAGTGGAGCGGCACCTTGGACGAGAGCACGCGAGCGGACATCCCACGATGACCTTCGGACTTTCCCACTTCTCTGCCGTGCTGCTGTTTGCCACTTCGGCATCGGTAGTTTTCGGCATCACGCAGCGCAGCACCACCCGCGCCATGCTGCTGTACGGCATTGCCTGCTGGATTTCCTTCGTCGGCGTGGTCATCCTGGTCAGCTGGCTTATGTACTTTATCCGCCACTAAAGCACAGGGTCGCGCCCGCTAAGGAAAGGCAAGCTAGGGAAAGGCGAGCGTTCCATCGGGCAGCTCCGTCCGCGCGGGAGCACTCGCCCGTCCGTGCGTCCACACCACGGCGTCAAACGTGTGCTGCTGCGTAAAGCCGACGCGCCGGTACAGTGCCGCTGCCCGGTAGTTGCCGCCTGTAACCGTAAGCGAAAGGCGGTTGAAGCCGCGCACCCTGAGCGTGTTGGCCGCGCGGTGCAGCAGCAGCGTGCCAAGCCCCGCGCCACGCGCGCGCGCCGCGACACACAATTGCGTGACGTGCTCCACATCCTCGCGCACGCGCGAGCATAGCACCAGGCCGGCAAGCTCGCCCGTGGCGCGCGTTACCAGCACATGCGAGGCCGCCGCGTCGAAGACCCCGCAGCCCGGAAAACGAATGATGTTGTGCAGAAACCGCAGCGAGCCCGGGACGGACCGATACTGGTCGTTGATGGTGCTGTCCAGGTGTCCCTCGTACGCGTTCGCGATCAGGGAGCCGGCGGGCTGAAAATCCGCGTCCCGCCACTGCCGCATCTGCAAACCCTGCGAAAGCAGCGCTGCTTCCTGCGCCGCCGTTTCACCCGCAGGCACTTCCGCGAATTGAAGGTCCATAAAAAGCCGCCGGTACACTGAAAAGCCGTAACCCCGAAACAGCGCCGCGTGCATCTCGTGGGTGTGCAGCAGCAGCTGTGCTTCGATCCGCTCCACACCCGGCGAGTGCTGCAGCAGCGCGACGAGGTGGTCGAGCAGTGTCGACTCAATCTCGGTCTGCGAGTAGCCGTACCGACTGTCTTTCAGTGCGAAGACGTCGCCGATGACCGCCTTGCGCTCCTCGTACACGCAAAAGGTGTAACCAACGACACGACCGTCCTCCACCGCGACAAAACCGGGCAGAACGCGCGCGTCGAGATATTGCAGCAGCAGGTTGGCAGACGCCCGGTAATCCCAATGCAGACGCTCGGCCCACACCCGGCTTTCCGCTTCCAGCACCGGGCGCAGGCTTGCTGCCGCGAAGTGCCGCAGATCCAGGATTTCGAGCGGTAAACGTTCGCTTTGCGCGGGGGAGCTCATGGCTGTGTTCCTCCGCGATGGGTGACTGTTGACATTCTCAACGTTGTCTCCGCAGCATACTCCCCTGCCGCGGCGCCATGTTGTCCGGCTTGCACCCTGCTACAAACGCGCGCGCCTTCGCGGCCGAACTCCCTATCTAGCGTCCACCGCATACACAATCAGGCCCTGCTCCGGTACGGTAAACAGCACCTGGAAGTGCCGCCCCGCCAGTCGCGCCGGAAGCTCGCGAGCGAACGGCTCCCTCGACACAAGGAGGTGCCGCTCGACGGGAATCGGCCCGCGATCGTAGTCGAGCACGCGGCTGTTCAGGTAGAAGTTAAGCCCGTAGGTAATGTCTCGCCGAACGCGAAACACGGCAACCGGGCCGTCTGCCGGAGTGATCTGTGCCAGGGCGACCGCCAGCGGCCGCGGCGAATACGTAAGGTCGAGCACCTGAATGGTGCGCTTGCTCGCACCAAGCGCGGGTACCCCGAAGACCGGACCCACGCCGAAGATAAAAATCAACAGCACAACCAGCGGCACCATGGTCGCCGCGCGCAGACGCGGCAAGCCGAACCGCGCCGCCACGATCACGATCAGCAGCATGGCACCGAGGCCCGCCATGGCAGCGGCAAGCGCGACGCGGAAGGGAGGGTGCATCTGGTCCTGCAGAAAGTACTCGGGCGCCAGCAGAACAAAAGTGGTCAGCAGCCCGGTCAGAAGCGCGTGCGCCAGCAGCAGCCACGAGGGGAGCCCCCGTGTGCGCATGCGATTCAGGTAGTCCGCCGTCAGGATGGTCAGCGGTGGAATGGACGGCAGGATGTAGCCGGGCAGCTTGGAGGCCGATGTCGTGAAGAACAGAATCGGCAGCAGCGCCCAGATCACCAGAAACTCTGGAAAGGCATCGCCCGCACGCTGAAAGCCGCGGTAGTGGCCTTTAGACCGGCGTGCTCGCCACTCGGCAAAGCTGCCCCGTATCGCCGACGCGAACGCGGCGACGGCAACAATGGTCCACGGCACCAGCGACAGCAATACTACCGGCAGGTAAAAGCCCAGCGATTGCTCGTGCTCAAAGCGATTAGTGGCAAAACGCTCGAGATTGTGTTCCAGAAAGAAGACGCGCAGGAAGTTAGGGTTACGCCGCTGCACGGCAATAAACCAGGGCAGCACCATGGCCAGATACAAGAGCGCGCCGGGCCACCACAGGGTGCGGCGGATCACCGTCCACTCCCGCCGCAGCGCGGCAAAGGCGCCGATAATGACCAGCGCAAGAAACGGTGCGACCGGGCCTTTTGCCAGCGTGGCCGCGCCGAGAAAGAAGTACAGATCGAACAGCCAGAACTTTGAGTCCGTCTCGTACCAGGCGTACCAGCCAAGCATGGCAATGCCGAACGGCGCGGCCAGCTGCATGTCGGTCGACGCGCCCCGGGCAAAGCTCAGGATGCCCGCGCAGGAGGCGGTGATGAGCGCGGCATCGAGCTGCCCGCCCGGACGGAAGCGCTTCATGTGCATGTAGATCAGCACCACCAACGTCGCGGCGATGGTGGCTGAAGGCAGCCGCGCCGACCAGTCGTGTACGCCGAACTCCCGGAACGAGAACATGGCGCGCCAATAGTACAGCGCCGGCTTTTCAAGCCAGGGAGTGCCGTACAACACCGGTGTGACGTAATCGTGGCGGTCCAGCATTTCGCGTGCGACCTGCGCGTAGCGGGGCTCGTCCGCGCCCACAAGGCCCAGACCCGCGCCCCCAAATACAGGCACAAGCCCGTAAAACAGGACAATCGCCGTGAGCGCGACGAGCGTGAGGACCTCCAGCACCGTAGCTCGAGCCCACACACGATCCCGCCAGGAGCTCGGGCGCACCACGGTCTGCGTTTTCCGGGCAGGCGCGCTCACGTCAGGGGCACTCCGTCCACATGCACCGGAACGCGTACCAGGCATCTGCGGGCGGTGCCGACGTACGGCTCAGCGGCGATCGACGCCGGCTCAGTCCTGCGCTCCCTGAGTAGCCGGCTCGATGGCTGGCCCGGCTGCCGGCTTCCCCGGCTCGGCAATAAGTTTTCCCGGCTCGGCAATAAGTTTTCCCGGCTCTTCCGCCGGCGCGGGCGCATACTTGTTCCGCTTGCGCGAGCGCGTCAGCAGGTCGTCGATGCGCCCCGTCATGCGCTCGGAGCGGTCCGCATGGAAGGCCAGATCGGGCACATGCCGTTTGCCCATCCGGTCCTTTAATTCCGCACGAATCCAGCCCCGGGCCGCCAGAAGCCCTTCCACGGTCTTGGCTTCAGAGGCGACATCGTCCACCCGCACCCAGACCTCCGCCGACTTGCCGCCCGGGTTTAGCAGCACCTGCGTCACATGCGCCGAGGCGATGCGCGGGTCCGACAGATCGCCCAGAATCATCGCGTCGATCTCCTCGCGAATCGTTTCCGCGACCCGGTCCTGGTGGTATTTGCGCGCACGTTGTTCCGGCATTGTTGTCCCCTGTCCCCAGCGCTGGTTCCCTAACCCACAGGCTGTTGCTCTGCCGCGCCCAAATTACTTGTCGGCGTACTTTCTAGTCTACAAACTCGCACCAGCTATCGGTAATCACGGCGCCCAGCTCGCCCGCAATTCGTTCAGCCGCGTTTTCCACCTGCTGCATTTGCCCTGTGAGATAGGAGCGCGAGCCTGAGATCGCCGCCACGCCGATGACGGCCGTCTGCCAGGTGACGGCCTCATCCAGCTCGGCAACGGACACGTTGAAGCCATGTCGCAGCTTGTCCTTGAGGCTCCGCACCACCTGCCGGCGGTCCTTCAACGAGTGCGCATGTTCGATCCGGAGCTGAAGCGTGAGGGTGGCCAGAGGCATGGGTGTGAAGCACACGGCTTCGCTGGAGCAGCTCGGAGTTCTATCCGAGACTACAGCTGAGAGCAGGTTCTACGGAAGCTCCGTACGATCGCGACGAGAACACGGACGTTCCAGCATTGTCCTTTCGCCCTGGTCATTTTACGTTGAAGACGTCGGCTGTTGAATGACGCCGACAAGGAGGCTCGGCCATGCCGGACGGCTCAGATGCCAAGGCAGCGAAGATGATGAGGGCGATGATCCTGCCTCAGTTTGGAGGCGTTGACCAGTTTCGCCTCGCGGAGATCGAACGTCCATCCCCGGGGCCTGGGGAGGTCCTGATTCGCATCGCAGGAACAAGCGTGAACCCGGCCGATGTAAAAGCTCGCGCCGGTGAACTGCCGCACATGTTCCCGGTGGAGCGCCTGCCTTTGCTGCTCGGCTTCGATGCCTCCGGACGCGTGGAAGAGGTGGGTACGGGGGTCGCGGACTGGACTCCCGGAGATGCCGTCCATGGCTTCCCTGGAGCAGACCGGGGCACCTTCGCTGAGTATGTATGCCTTCGCGCTGACAAAATTGCTGCGCCGCCCAGGTCTATTCCCCTTGCCGACGCAGGCGCTGTTCCTTTGGCGGCGATGACGGCCTGGCATGGTCTGGTGACGCAGGGAGAAGTGCAGCGCGGCCAACGTGTGTTGATCCAGGGAGGGTCTGGAGGAGTCGGCCACTTTGCCGTTCAGTTCGCACATCGGCTCGGCGCGACCGTGTACGCGACTGCGTCCGGCAGGAACAAAGAGCTTCTGCGGGAGCTGGGTGCCGACGTCGCGATCGACTACAACACGGATCAGCTGAAAGAGCTCGCGGGCCAGATGGATCTGGTATTCGATCTCGTAGGCGGCAAGGCCGAGGAGAAATCCTGGGCTGCCTTGCAGCCGGAAGGCATGCTAGTGCTGGCCGCGGGGCTGCCGAACCTCGCCCTCGCCCACTCACCCGGGCAACGAGCCCGCTTCGCTGCCGCACAGTCGAACCGCGAAGAGCTGGAGCGTGTTGCGAACATGATCGATGACGGGCAGGTGCGGCTCACAATCTCCGGGCGCTTCCCGCTTGAACGCGTAGGTGAAGCGCAAGCTCGGTTGGAGCAAGGCGGTTCCCAGGGTAAATTGCTGGTGACTGTTTCCCGGGAAGCATAAGGAACGGGGTGTCGGCGGGCTCCGCCTTTCCAGCCGAAACCTCAGCCTGAGCGCAGCAGAATACCTGCTTTCTCCATGCGCTCAGCGCTGACGCGATCAGGGCCTGCTGTTACGGCCGCATTTAGCTCGCTTGCCGGACCTCGGCCTCGATCGCAGCCCACTCATCGCCGGGCAGGGTGAGGGAAGCCGCACGGGTGTTCTCTTCCAGGTGCGCTATCGAGGATGTTCCGGGGATCGGCAACATCACCGGCGAGCGATGGAGCAGCCATGCCAGCGCCAGCTGAGCCACGGTCGCCCCGTGACGCTTCGCTGCCTTATCGAGCGAACCGCCTTCCTTTGCCAGCTTGCCGGCAGCTACCGGGAACCACGGGATGAACGCGATGCCGTGCGCTTCGCAATACTGGAGCGTGTCCTCGTGCTGGCGGTCGCCGATGTTGTACATATTCTGCACGCTTACGATCTTGACGACCTTCTGCGCTTGTTCAATCTCGTGCGGCTTTACCTCGGAGAGGCCAACGTGCCGAATCTTGCCCTGTCGCTGCAGCTCCGCAATCGGCTCGAGCGACTCTTCCACAGGGACCTTCGGGTCAATGCGGTGCAGCTGCCACAGGTCAAGCCGCTCAACCTTTAGACGGCGCAGGCTCATCTCGACTTGTTGCTGCAGGTACTCAGGCCGGCCGACTGGGTGCCACTGCCCCGGGCCGGTGCGCGCGTTGCCGCCTTTCGTCGCGATCACCAATCCGTCGGCGTAAGGGTGCAGTGCCTCGGCGATCTGCCGCTCATTCACCTCCGGACCGTATGCGTCCGCGGTGTCGATGAAGTTAATGCCGATCTCAAGGGTGCGCTTCAGAACCCGCAAGGCTTCGGACGGGTTCTTCGGCTCGCCCCAGACGCCCTCGCCGGTGAGGCGCATCGCTCCGTAGCCCAGGCGGTATATGGGCAGATCGCCGCCTAACTAAAAGGTTCCGCTATCGGCAGCATTGGCCGCCGCATTCTGCAAATGTGTTGTGGTCGCCATAGCGTTTTAGATGAGCCTCGGATGGTTCGGGCTTCAGCGCCGGGGGCGTTCTGGAGGAGGAAATCGCCCGGTCCGCAACGTGTAGTTCTCGGTCTCCATTACGGCGACGGTGCGCTACTCCGCGCTCGTCGCCTGCAGCCTGGCCAGCTTTGCCGGGTCCGGCGGCGGCGTCACTGCGCTGATGCCGAACAGGCACAGAAGCGCAATGGCCACTGCGGGGACAATGGCATCGCGTTCCGCAAGCAGGGCAGGCAGGTGCCGGTGGACCAGCGGCGTGTCCCAGAACACGGTGATGACGGTTCCCGCGGCGATGGCTGAAACCGCGCCCGCCGCATTCGCGCGCCGCGAGTAAAAGGCCGCCAGAATGACCGGCGTCAGCGTGGCTGAGTAGATGGTGTATGCATACAGCGTGGCCTTTAACACCGAGCCCGTGCCCAGCGCCTGGTACAGCGACCACACCCCCAGCAGCACGACGGTGAGCCGCGACACAATCAGCACCCGCTTGTTCGAAGCCCCCGGCGCCAGGTAGCGCACATAGATGTCGTTGACCACATTGGTTGCGGGTGAAAACAGGTAGTTGTTCGCCGTGGAGAGCACCTTGGCGAAGACCGCGCCCATGAGCAGAGCGCCCAGGAACGGCGGCAGCGCGTGGAGGCCCGTGTACGCGATGATCTCCCGCGGCTTGGGCGCCCCGTGTTGCCGCAGCGCGGCCGTGTGCCCCAGCATCGCGATCAGCACAATCGTTGTTTCGAGCACCACCGTCCCAAGCACCCAGCCGACTACTGCGCGGCGCGCATCGCGGGCCGAGCGCGCCGAAAAAAACTTCTGGTACATGGGCTGGTTCCCCAGCAGAAACAAGCAGGTAGGCAGAAACAGCTCCAGTGCGCGGATCGGGGGGCTGCCGCCGAAGAACGTAAATTGCGAGGGCGGTAGGCTTGTGCGAAAGCCGTGCCAGCCCCCGGCGGCATGTATCAGCACGGGCAGCGTCGCAAGCAGCGTCCCGGTCGCGAGCAGGCCGATAAACAGATCCATGTAGGCGACCGAGCTCATACCCGCGATGGCTGTGAGAATGATGACGAATACGGCAATGATGTACTTGCCCAGGTCGGGCGTGATGAGCTCGGGAAAGATCAGACTCAGGATGTCGCCGCCGCCGATCAGCTGGTAGGACGTCACGGCAGTGTAGGCGAAGAGCACCGCGATGACCCCGAGCACCCGCGCCCCCTGGCTGTAGCGAGCTTCGAGCAGATCGGGAATGGTGTACTGAGCGAACCGCTGCGCTCGGGGCGCGATGAAGTAAATCAGAAGCAGGCCGGCCCAGCCGCCGCCTGCCATCCACAGCGCCGTGAGCCCGTGGTTGTAGGCGTTTTCGGCGCCGCCCAGCAGCGAGCCCGACCCGATCCAGCTGGACAGCAGGGTGAAGACAAGAACAAAGGCGGGCAGGGAGCGACCGGCGATCAGGTAGTCCTGCCGCGTGTGGGTTTTGCGCAACTGGGCGAGCGAAACAGAGAAAAGGCTCAGCAGGATGACGCCGAGAACGGCGGCGGGCAGGTGGGTCAAGCGGGGTCCTCGGTGACCGGGAGAACGCGTGAGTGTAACCGGACTTGAAAGCGTGGGGTCTGGTGCTCAGATATGGAAGGATCGCCGCCCTGTGCGTGCGTGTACGAAGTTCATCACCCTGTTAAGTGGATGGATTTGCGATAGCGGTTCAGCCGTGCTGTTTCGCGCGAGTGCCGAAAATCGCCGTGCCGATGCGGACCGTGGTCGAGCCTTCCGCGATCGCCGCTTCAAAGTCCCCCGACATACCCATGGAAAGCTCGTCGAAGGGAAGCCGCGGGTGTGCCTGCGCCAGCCGTTCCCGCAGCTCGCGCAGGGTGCGAAAGCAGTGCCGCGCTACCTCCGGGTCATCGGCTATCGGCGCTACCGTCATCAGCCCGCGCAATGGCAGGTGTTCGGCCCGGTCGGGCCGCCGCTGCAGCAGCAGGGCCAGCTCCCGCGACTCCGGGAGCAGACCTTCCTTGGTTTCTTCAGGGCTTAACTTGATCTCGATGAGCACGGGCAGCGAGCGCCCGAGTCGCTTCGCCGCTTCATAAAGTCGTTCCGCAAGCCGCAGCGAGTCCAGCGTGTCGACAGCGGAAAATACCTCCGCCGCTCGTCCGGCCTTGTTCGACTGCAAACGCCCGATCAGGTGAACAGACAGTGCCCGCTGCTCCCCGGCGCTCGCCGGCTCCGGGCCTAGCCGGTGGCGCTCGACGGGAAGCCCGGAATCCGAGAGCGCCTCGGACTTTTCCTCGAACTCCTGCACACGGTTCTCACCGAACAGCTGCTGGCCTGCTGCCGCGGCTTCTTCAAGCAGCGCCACCGGCTTCATCTTGGAAACCGCCATCAGCCGAACATCTGAGCGCACCCGGCCGGCCCGGCGGCAAGCCGCGTCGATTGTGGCCTCAACGCGTGCTAGGTTCTCAGCGATGGTTCCCGCGCCGGCTGCGGAGGACTTCAGCGGCCTTCCTCTTCCAGGAATTTCTCGACTTCAAGCGCGGCCATGCAGCCGGAACCGGCGGCCGTAATGGCCTGCCGATAGCGCCGGTCCTGCACGTCGCCGCACGCAAATACGCCGGGAACACGGGTAAATACGTTTTCGTGCGTGCGGATGTAGCCGTCGTCATCAAGGTCAATCTGACCGGCAAATGCTTTTGCATTTGGCTCGTGGCCGATGCCCAGGAACAGGCCCGAGATGGGCAGATCGCTCGTTTCACCGGTTCGCCGGTCACGCAGGCGCACACCCTGCACCTCGCGCTCTTCGACGCCCAAAACTTCTTCAACCGCAACGTTGGTGCGAAACTCGATCTTTTCGTGCTGGCGCGCGCGCTCCAGCATGATTGCTGAAGCGCGGAAGGTGTCCGAACGGTGCAGCAGCGTCACCTTGGAGGCGAAGCGGGTCAAGAAGAGTGCTTCTTCCATGGCAGAGTCGCCGCCGCCGCCAACCGCGCTCTCCTTGCCGCCGAAGAAAAATCCGTCGCAGGTCGCGCAGGAACTCCCGCCGTGGCCGATCAGGGCC
>CAXTMW010000132.1:0-265 GCA_964245455.1 uncultured Acidobacteriaceae bacterium | reverse complement strand
GCGCGCTGAAGCGCCGCTCGCGATGACCAGTGTGCGGGTCAACACGTTTTCCTTGCCGAAATTGAGCACAAACGGCCGCTGCGATAGGTCAACTGAAGCAAGGTGGCCCATCTTGAACTCGGCGCCGAATCGGCCGGCCTGCGTTTTCATGTTTTCGACCAGATCAGGACCCTGCACGCCTTCCGGCCAGCCCGGAAAGTTTTCAACCAGCGTCGTGATGGAAAGCTGCCCCCCCGGCTCGTGGCCCTCCCTGACTAACGGCTTC
>CAXTMW010000131.1:7552-10359 GCA_964245455.1 uncultured Acidobacteriaceae bacterium | reverse complement strand
GGGCAGGGCGGCGCTCCCGGCGCCCGGCGTCCGATGCACCCCACGCGTCCCGGTTTTGCTCCCAGCGGACCCGGCGGCCGGCCGGGTGGTCCTGGCGGCCCGGGCGGTCGTCCTGGCTTCGGCGCTCCGCGGCCGGGCGGCTTTGGTGCGCGTCCAGGTGGGCCCGGCGGCGCGCCGGGTGCCTCGCCGATGGGCGAAGCGCCTAAAGCGCAGCGGCCGAGCGGTCCAAAGGGCCGCGGGCGCCAGCAGTACCCCAAGAGCAAGGAAGGCCCGATGAAGGGCTTCAACCCGCCGCCGCGTTTCGGCGGGGCCATGCTCTCGAACGAGCCTGTCCCGATCACGCGCAAGATCACCGTGACCGAAGGCATCAGCGTCAAGGACCTGGCGGAAAAGCTGGACGTGCGCGGCAAGGACCTGATTGCGTCCCTGCTGATGCGCGGCGTATTTGTCACGGTCAACCAGTCGCTCGACGGTGAGCTGGTCCGCGATGTGGCGGCGCAGTTCGGTGCCGATACTGAGGTCATTTCGTTTGAGGACGAGATGGCGAACGAGGCGATCGAGAACATCCTGTCGCAGGACAATATTGACGAGCTGGAAGTGCCGCGCTCGCCTGTGGTCACGGTGATGGGCCACGTGGACCACGGCAAAACCTCGCTGCTCGATGCGATTCGGGAGACCGATGTCGCGAGTGGCGAGGCCGGCGGCATCACCCAGCATATTGGCGCCTACAAGGTCCGCATCACCAAGCCGGACTCGCCTGCGTTTGGGCGCGAGATCGTCTTCCTCGACACGCCGGGCCACGAGGCGTTTACCCGCATGCGTGCGCGCGGCGCCAAGGTGACCGACATTGTCGTCATCGTGGTAGCGGCGGATGACGGCGTGATGCCGCAGACGCTCGAAGCGGTAGACCATGCAAAAGCGGCGAACGTGCCGATCATTGTCGCGGTCAACAAGATCGACAAGCCTGAGGCAGATGCAGCCCGTGTCATGAAGCAGCTTGGCGATCGCGGCGTTGTCCCGGAAGTATGGGGCGGCGATACGATTTTCGTCGATGTTTCGGCCAAGAAGCGCATGAACCTCGACCTGCTGCTCGAAAACATCACGCTGACGGCCGATGTGGCTTCGCTCAAGGCAACGCCGGGCCGGTCCGCGGTAGGCACGGTTGTGGAAGCGAAGCTTGATCGGGGCCGCGGTGCCGTAGCGTCCGTGCTTGTCCAGAATGGAACCCTGCGCGCGGGCGATTCGTTCATCGTCGGCAACACTTTCGGCAAGATCCGCGCCATGTTCGATGACCGCGGGCGGCCGATCGAGATTGCCGGCCCTTCGACCCCGGTTGAGATTCTCGGTCTGGAAGCGATGCCGGATGCGGGCGACACCTTCCTGGTCGTGAGCGATCGCGACAAGGCCAAGGGGATCGCGCAGTACCGCAAGATGAAGGACCGCGAAGCGACGCTTGCGAAGAGCTCGCGTGTGACGCTCGAAGGCCTAGCCGACCAGATCAAGCAGGCCGGCATGAAGGAGCTGCCGCTCATCATCAAGGGCGACGTGCAGGGTTCGGTGCAGGTGCTGGCCGATTCGCTGCAGAAAATGTCGACCGAGAAGGTGCGGATCAAGGTTATTCACTCCGGGGTGGGCGCGATCAACGAGTCGGACGTGCTGCTCGCCTCGGCCTCGAACGCAATCATCATCGGTTTCAACGTCAAGCCGGACCGCAAATCGGCGGACCTGGCGGAGCAGGAAGACGTCGAGATCCGACTGCATTCGATCATCTACGAGCTCCAGGACGAGATTCGCAAGGCGATGCTGGGGCTGCTGGACCCGGTCTTCAAGGAAAGCTACCTGGGCCGCGCCGAGGTGCTGGAGGTGTTCCGGATCCCGAAGATCGGCACGATCGCGGGCTGCCGCGTCACCGACGGTTCGCTCAAGCGCGACTCAGAGATACGCGTCATGCGCGGCGGCGAGCAGGTCTTCAAGGGCCGGCTGCAGTCGCTCAAGCGCTTCAAGGACGATGCGCGCGAGGTGACGAACGGCATGGAGTGCGGCGTCGGCGTGGCCGGCTTCTCGGACCTGCAGCAGGGGGATGTGATCGATGCGTTCACGACGGAGCGGGTGGCTGCGGAGTTGACGGCGGCTCGACCGGCTCCGGTAGTACAGGCGGCTACTTAGTTTGGTGCTGTTGCTAGGAAAGGCCCGCGCGTAGCGCGGGCCTTTGCGTGCTGGGTCGAGCATTAGCTTCCGATGGATGTCTGCTCTGAGGTTTAAACCATGAGCAACGCGTACTGAGTGATTACCTTCTCTGCTTTGTAGGTGATACTGGAGCGGAAATTACGGAGTTGCTTGGCTATAGCTCTGCCGCGGCCGCCAAACACTCTGAGCGCGCGCATGATGTAAGTCCAGAAAGTCCATTTAGAAGGATCGCCGGAAACAACGGTGAAGTTGCGAACTTTGTAGAAGCGCTGTAGTACCAGTTGCTCATTGAAGGCACTTCTTAGCTGGTCAGGATTAGTAACACCACCCTTGCAGTATAGTTGTCGAATGCTACTCTTTACTGCAAAGGTCATCTTTCGGTGCAGTCTCGACACTGTGCTATCCCTAATAAATACTTGAGTTCCATCAAAGCGGAACCCAAGATACTCTAATCCGTTCTTACCTGCTCTTCCTGACAGATGCTCGTAAGACATGGCCCCGTCACTAGGGCGTTTCCTAAATCTATGAACAGTGGTCTTCGAGGGCTGAATTTCTAAGTTGACAGCATGCTTTTTCAAGAGAACTTGTATCCCAGTTAAGCGATTTTGGTGATCTTGGTC
>CAXTMW010000131.1:0-7516 GCA_964245455.1 uncultured Acidobacteriaceae bacterium | reverse complement strand
AGGATTAGGAGGATGTCATCCGAATATCGAAAGTAGTATCCGCCTGAATTTTTAGCTTTTTCTGCCATGGCGGTGTCGAAATCCAGCATGTACAAGTTTGCTAATACGTCGGAAATTGGTGAACCCTGGGGAATCCCATAATCCTCCTCGTTGTGCTGTATCAGAGGCTTGACCACTCTACGGAACTTTTTAGATGTGCAAAGATGCATTGGAACTCTCTTTACAAGGTAGCCCTGAACTTCCTTCCCTCCTTGTATTTTGAGACCGATGTAGCCAAGTGCTTTGTACGCCTTTTCTCGATTCACGAATGAGTAGGATGTAACGTTGCGAAAGACCTTGTAGTGGTCAATTGGCATCGTCCTGAACTCCAGTAACTGCATCCAGCTAGCCTTCAGCTTTGTATGCAAAAGCTTGTCGAAGAACTTACTTATATCTAGCGTATAGACTGTACAGTCCTCTAAGGCTGATATAACTTCAAAAGCGTCAGACGCGAAATCAATGCTGTTCTTATTCCCTGTTCCCTTACTTCTTGCGATTTTGCGGTACGCTAAGACGCAGTCCTGTATGTTCCGTTTTAGTAGCTCTAGCTCATACCTATCTATTAGGAGCGAGCGATAGTAGGAGTAGATGCAGCTATCTCTGCGCGAAGCGTACTTAATTGGTCGGCTCTTCAAGACGCCCTTGACACCCTTTGCGGCGTGCTTGGTCCAACTCTCCGAGTACTCTATAAAAGGAAAAAATGCATGCAGTGATACCGCAGTCGGATTGGTAGCAAGGTCCTCGGCCTCGAGAACGGTGAGATCCGAATCGAAGTGTGGGTATCGACGTATCGGTGACATTTAGCAGAGACGATAGGGGGCGATCTAATTGAACAGCCTCAACTATGGATCGCCCCTCACTGGTGCTGTAAGGGCTGTTTTATCAACTTCATCGTGTATGCTGTAAGCAAGCTCATACGAGCAGTACTCGCAGTGTGCGGAATGGGTCAGGAGACGGTCATGGACCGGCTTGACAGTATCAACACTCACTCCACGATCTAATCTTTCGTGGATGAAAAGACGATAACACGAATCTTTGATTCCGTACGTAGGAATTGTGACTTTAGTAAGGGCCTTGCCAGTCAGATTCTCTCGCCAGCCTTGACTCCTAACCGTATCGCCGTTAGCGACGATCGCATTGTCACCGGCACTACGGCCTTGTGCTGTCCTCCCGCAATCCTCCTCGGTCTGGTCGCTTGTGTGTCCGTACTGCAATGGAAAGGGCTGCGAACATAGTCGCAGCCCTTTTGCATTGCAGCCCGCGTCCTAGAACAGGTACTTCAACGCGAACTGCAAATTGCGCTCGCCCTGCGCATTCGTGATGAGACCGAAGGTCGACCCGTTGCTGGAGTTGGGGGCGGTCAGGATGGGGTGGTTGAGGACGTTGATTGCCTCGGCGCGGAACTGCACGCTCTGGCTTTCAACGACCTGGAAATCCTTGTTCACGCTGAAGTCGAACTGTTGCAGGCCCGGCCCGGTAAAGCTGCCCACCTGGCAGTTGCCGAACGTACCGGCCGCGGGCTGCGAAACCGTGGAGCCATCGAGCCAGAGGTAGCCTGGGCTCCCGTTAATGGTTGCCTTCCTATGCCCGAAGGAGACCGGTTGTCCGGAGCAGTTCGCGCGCGCAAAGCCTGAGGTCGTGCCTGAAACGTCGTTGGCCTGCGCGGTGATGGGGAAGCCGCCGTGCAAGGTAAAGATGGCGTTGGTCTGCCAGCCGCCGACCGCTTCATCGACGATGTGCGGCAGGTGCTGGCCAAACATGCGATCCTTGCCGACCGGCAGGTCGTAGGTCACAAAGCCGTTGGCGGAGTTGGTCACGTTCTGGTCGCAGCGGCCGTAGTCGGCAGCCGGATTGTACGTGTTCTGGAAGAAGAAGTGGTTGTTGCCGGCCTGGGTCGCGCCGGCGTTGGCGTCGCCGTACTCCGCGAAAAAGCCGGAGCTGTTGCTCATGCACTTGGACCAGGTGTAGTTGCCCTGGACCTCGATGCCGCGGGCCAGACGCTGCTGGAAGCTGGTTTGCAGCGAGTTGTACTTGGAGTAGCCAACCGCGGAGGTAAGCCGCGCCTGGCCGACGAGCCCCAGCAATGTCGGGTTCAGATACGGGCTAGGCGTCACCACTCCGCCCGGGTTGAGCACCTTCTGGTTGAGCAGCGCAATGGTGGCCAGGTGGTCCGTGGACTGGCCCACATAGCCGATCTGGAAGGTAGCCGAATTGCTCAGCTGGAACTGCATGGTGAGGTTGTACTGCTGCGAGACCGCCGGGCGAAAACCGTTCGGGTCGAACAGGTGGATGCCGGCGCCCTTGAAGCAGAGCGGCGACTGCGCGAGCGCGGCCTGCACGGTGCAGCCGGACGCGGCGAAATTTGAGAAGCCCTGGTCGAGCGTCGAGCCGGGCTGCGCCAGGGTGCCTCCAGCGTAGGTGAGGCTCAGCGGGATGGCAAACGGCGGGTTCTGGAACAGCAGGTTGCCGGTGCCGGTGCTCTCCGTAAAGTTCGAGATGCCGTAGGCACCGCGGAGGACGACAGACGGGTTGCCGCCCGGCTGCCAGGCGAAGCCGACGCGCGGCTGCACGTTGGTGGGCCCGTTGTACTGGTTGTAGAGCGACCGCGAAGCACCGTTCAGCCCGGCGATCTCAACTTGGCCGGTCAGTAGGCCGTAGTTGGTCTGGTGATTGCCCGAGTCGTAGCGCGGCGTGGTGAGCTCGTAGCGCAGACCCAGGTTGAGGGTCAGGTTGGGATGGATACGCCAGTTGTCCTGCGCGTAACCGGCGATGAGCTTGTTGCGCATGCTGCGCCCGCTGCCGGAGCCAAGGCCAACGCCCTGCGGCAAACCGAGCAGGAAGTCTGCTTCCGCGAGGCCCGGGGGTGCTCCGGAAGCACCGGTCGCGCTGTTTTTCACCGTAAGGGACGGGTTGCCGGTGAACGAACCGTCGTAGTTAAAGGTGCCGGCAAGCCCGGAGTTGCCGACGTACAAAACGTTTGACTTGTAGTAGTAGAACTCGAAGCCGAGATTCAGGGTTTGATTGCCGTGAACCAGGGTGACCTGATCCTGCGGTGCCAAGACGGTGTCATGAAATTGCTGAACGAGGTTGTTGTTGCCGATGCTGCTGGTGAGCAGTGTGGAGCTGCTGAAGGATTGTGACGGAAGAAAGGTTTGACCCGGTTGTGTACCGGCGATGCCGAAAATGCCGGGCAGGTTTTGGCCGGTGTTATTCGTGTTGCCGAAGGTGACCGGGAAATAGCTTGCGCCGATCCGTACGGTGTTGAGCAGCGTGGCGCTGAAGGTATGGTCCCAGTTGAGAACGCCGTTGTAGAGCGGAAACTGGTTTAGTGAGTTTCCCTGCAGAAGCAGGCTGTTGGTCGTCGGGTTGACAATGTTCTGCTGCGAATAGCGGCCGTAGATCTTGTTATTCGCGCTTTCCGACCAGTCCACGCGAGCATCGCCCTGGTCTGTGTTGGTGTAGGCCTGGGTTGAGTTGTTCTGGTTGTTTGCACCGGAGTTGTTGATCGGCTGCGGGTAGAACGCGGAGTTCACAATCTTGCTTGCCGCCGGACTGAGGGGTGTGGTGATCCGGTTATTGAGAAAGGGCTGTCGACCGCCCGGTGTGTTCGCTGAAAATGGGTTATACAGCTGCTCGGCTGGGTTTTTGCAGATCCCATTGGTAAAACCTTCCGAGCAGAAGGCCCCAAAGTCGCCTTGCCGTTCGGCCGCTGTCAGGACATTGACGTGTTGGACCGTCGCGGGCTGGTCGAAGCGCGAGCCCTGGTAGTCGAAACTCGTTCCAGCGCAGCTTCGGTTTCAAACCGCTGCCGTCCGGGTTGTTTTGTCCCGGCACGTACGGCTGGCCCACGGTAAGCCCGTTCGCCCAGCTGTTCGCATTCAACGCGTCGTTGCGGATGAACTCAAACACGTCGCCGTGGAACTTATTCGTGCCCGACTTGAGCGTCACACTGATGACGCCGCCCAGGTAGTTGCCGTAGGAGGCGGGGTCGTTCTGCGAGATGAGGTTGAACTCCTGGATCGCGTCGACCGACGGCGCATACGCCACGTCGTTGTTGTCGATCTGGTTGTTGTCGGTGCCGTCGAGGATGTAGTTGTTGGTTTGCTCGCGGTTGCCGTTGATGTACGGGCGGCCCGCGGCGAAGGACTGCGACGCACCCTGGAACGACGCGACGTTGGTCGTGACCGCGCCCGGCGACAGCAGGGTGAGCTGGTTGTAGTTGCGCGTGGCAAGCGGCAAGGTCACGTTCGCGCGGGCGTCCAGCACGGTGCCCAGGTAGCTCTGGTCGGTTTCGAGCAGCGGCGTCGCGCCCGACACCTGCACCGTTTGCGACTCCTGCCCGACGGGCAGCGCCACGTCGACGCGGGCGACCTGGTTTAGCACGAGCGTAAATGGCGGCCGCTGCACGCTGGTGAAGCCTGGCGCTTCCACGGTGAGCTGGTACTGCCCCGGGCCGAGCGGACCCAGGTAGTAGGCTCCCGAGGCATTGCTCTTTGTGGTCGTCGTTACATCGCGTGAGACTTCACGGGCGGTCACGGTGGCATTGGCTACTACCGCACCGGACGGGTCAGTGACCGTGCCGCTGATTTTGGCGCTGATGTCTTGCGCGTGGGCAGCGGCGGCCGCGCAGACAGGAACAAGCAAAAGGGTACGGACGGAAGGGCGATACCTCATCAATGGGCCTCCAAGGGCGCGGTCTGCTGGGGTCACGAAACGGGAAGAAGCGATCCGGAACGTGGTGCAAGACGAGCAAATGATCAGGTTGGCCCCGAGTGGGCAAGGCAGTCCGGAATTGAGCCAATGTAAAGCCATCGGCACGGCACTGCAAGAAGATACTCGATTGCGCGTACCGAATTGCACATCGAAGGCGCATGAAGCTCGCAGGAAGTCTGGCCCCGCCGTCAGCGCGAACGTGCAGCCGATCACATACTCGGCCGCGTAATCCGACCCGACAAACGGTAAGACTTTCACGTTCATGCCGTAGATGCTGCTTACCACCAACGCCGGCAGCGCCACGGTAGACAGCACAGTGAGCACCTTAACCACTTCGTTCGAGCGATTCGCCAGGCTCGACAGGTAAATATCGAGCGCGTTGTTCAGCAGATCCCGCTGTGTCTCCACTGTGTCCAGCAGCCGCGAAATATGGTCGTACAAATCCCGCAGGTAGAGCTGATATTCGCTGTTTAGGGGGATCCCGCTGTCGCGCTGCAGGTGCATGGCTGCGTCCCGGGTGGACACCAGCAGCCGCCGCGCATTTACCAGCCGACTCTTAACCGCGAAGATGTCTTTCAACAGATTGTGCGGTGAAGTAACCACGCGGTCCTCCAGCGCATCCAGCTCATCGTCGAGCGCGTCAATGACCGGGAAATACGAGTCCACCAGCGAGTCAAACACCAGGTACAGCAAACGCACCGGGTGTTCCGAATCGCGCTCCCCTTCGGCTCGCCGCAGCGCCGCGGCGATCTCCGGCTTCGTCGCGTCGGCAATTACGATGAAGAACTTTTCCTCCTCGGCGCAGTGCTGGTCATGGCTCGCGAACAGCACGATCTTGCGCCGCGCGGCTTCGTCCTCTCCTTTTGGCGAGCGCAGCGTTTTCAAAAGCGCGAAGGTGTAGTTGCGCGCACCCTCTACTTTCACGCGCTCCCCCGCGCTCCGCGCATCCTCAACGTGCAGCGGGTGCAGGTGAAAGCGCTCTGCAAGCGCATCGAGCTCCGCGTCGTCGGCGGCATCCAGCTGGTACCACGCCATAGTTCGCCCTTTCTGCCCACGCAGAGCTTACCAGCCCTCCGCGTCTACAATCGCCGCATGGCAGCGCTCGATCTCCTTCCTATCCAGGCAGCTCTGCGCGAGCAGGGGGCGGACGCCTGGCTTTTCTACGACCATCACGGACGCGACCCTCTCGCCTATCGCGTGCTCGGCCTGCCGCCGGCCGCGCATGTCACGCGTCGCTGGTACTACCTCATCCCGTCGCAGGGCGAGCCCCAAAAGCTGGTGCACCGCATCGAGTCTGGGAAGCTTGACGCCCTGCCTGGGCCCAAGCGCGTCTACTCCTCCTGGCAGGAGCTGGAGCGCGAACTCCTGTCCATCCTCGCCGGACAGACCCGCCTCGCCATGCAGTACTCGCCCCGCAACGCGATCATGTATGTGTCCATGGTGGACGCCGGCACGGTAGAGCTGCTTCGCAGCTGGGGCAAGGAGGTCGTCAGCTCCGCCGATCTCATCAGCCGGTTTGAGGCGGTGCTTTCCCCGGCGCAGATCGCGTCCCACTACGCCGCGCAGCGCGCGATCGATGCGATCCTGCCGGCAGGTCGGCAGTGGCTGCGCGAATCGTTAAACGCCGGTCGACCGGTCACCGAGCACGGCTTCCAGCAGTGGCTGGTCGAGGCTTTGGAACGCGAGCACCTCGAGTACGAGCACCCGCCCAACGTGTCCGTGGACGGCAATAGCGCCGATTCGCACTACAATCCGTCGCCTGAGCACGCCCTGCCTATTCGTGACGGCGACTTTCTGCTCGTGGACATCTGGGGTCGGCAAAGAACGCCCGGCAGCGTCTTCTACGACATCACCTGGACCGGCACGGTCGGCCGCGCGCCGTCGGAGCGCGAGCTGGAGGTGTTTACCGCGGTGCGCGATGCGCGCGACGCCGCGATCGCGCTGGTGCAGCAGGCTTTTGCCGCTGGGCGCGCTATCGCCGGGTGGGAGGCCGATGCGGCTGCGCGGGCCGTGATTGCCGAGCGGGGCTTTGCCGAGCAGTTCACCCACCGTACCGGCCACAACATCGGCACGGAGATTCACGGCTCCGGCGCGCACCTCGACAATCTGGAGACCCACGATGAACGGCTCCTGCTGCCGCACACTTGTTTTTCCGTCGAGCCCGGCGTCTATATCTCGGGTGTCTTCGGCATCCGCAGTGAGATCAACATGATGACTTCGTTAAGTGACGCGGTCGTCACTGGCCGCATCCAGCGCGAGCTTCTGCGTATCTGAGCCTTGCGCGGCGCGGCCTTGTTCACGGCCCTGTTTTCCTGACCTAACGAGGTGTCATGCTGAGCGAAGCGAAGGATCTGCTGTCTCCCCCGCCCACCCGAAGGCGCGACCCTGGACTGCCGGGCGCGCTCTGCTCCCTCGGCTGCCTGCAGTTCTTCGTGGCAGAGGCGGCAGCAACGCTCGACTGGCCGGGCCACTACAGCTATCGCGACAACTACATCAGCGATCTGGGCGCGGCCGCCTGCGGGCGCGTGTGCTCGCCGTGGCACGCGTTGATGAACGCGTCCTTCCTCACGCAGGGCGTTCTGATCGCCGCCGGTGCGCTGCTGCTGCCCCGCCGCATATCTCCCGGCTTCACCGGTGTGCTCGCCCGCATTGCTCTCCTGTTCGCCGCGCTGGGCGTGGCCGCGGTCGGTATCGCGCCGGAGGACGTCAACATGAACGTCCACATCCGGGGGGCGCGCACGCCCTTTCTGGCAAGCACGCTGGC
>CAXTMW010000130.1:10027-10474 GCA_964245455.1 uncultured Acidobacteriaceae bacterium | reverse complement strand
CGCTCCACCCGCCACGAGGTCTTCTTTTACGGTTCCTGCGCCGGGTGCGTCTAGCCCCCAAAAGGCTTGCCTGCGGGCAGTTTTACCGGCAGCGGTAAGCACATCTGCCCATCCCGCTCTGGAGAAGAGAGCCTACGCTCTATCGCAAGTGTATTCTCATTAACGAGATGCACCTTTCTATCCTCACCGTGCCCTTCTTCTCAACGCTGGCCGGTGGCTTTCTGGCAATCCGTTTTCAAAAGTACAAGGCCCATTTACTTGCCATCGGAGCAGGCCTGCTGCTGGGCGCGGCTTTTCTGGATCTGCTGCCCCAGGCTCTTTCTTTAGGTCCCAGCGCGGGCCTTAGGACGACGGAGGTGCTGGGCCTGGTGCCGGCAGCCTTTGTGCTTTGCCTTGGGCTTGAAAATCTTATGGCAAGACTGGTGCGTACCTGGCACGGTACCGGGA
>CAXTMW010000130.1:8344-10017 GCA_964245455.1 uncultured Acidobacteriaceae bacterium | reverse complement strand
GTACCGGGAGCACGCGTAGGATCGTCGGGCGTGCCGGCGCAGGCATGCTCATCTCCCACAGTTTTCGCGATGGCATGGCGATCGGCGCAGCCTACGCGGTCTCGCACCCGGCCGGGTACGCGGTCGCCTGCGGCATCGCTGCGCATGATATTGGCGATGGCATGAACACCGTTCTGCTGGCTACCGGCGGCGACAAGGCGACCCGCATCGATCTTCTGTTCCTGCTGGCCGACGCGCTTGCACCGCTCTTCGGCGGTTTGCTGACTACCTGGTGGGTTCTTTCCGCGCGCGGCTCCATCATCCTGCTGGTGCTGGCCGCCGGATTCTTCCTGCAGATGGCGACAGGTGTCTTTCTGCCTGAAATTCGCCGGCGCGCCCGGCAGCGCTGGCTGCTGTTCTGGTGCGTGCTGTCGGGCGTGCTCTTCGTCTACGCGGCAAACCAGGTGTTCGCGCTCTAATGCCTGAGAACCGACAGAGAGCGCGAGCTCAAGCCCCAATCGCCCGCAGCACAAACCCGGCGCAGCACCCGCCCACACACGGCCCCAGTACAGGGATCCACGCATAACCCCAGTCCGACCCGCCCTTGCCGGCAATCGGCAGAAGAGCGTGGGCCAAGCGGGGCGCGAGATCGCGCGCGGGATTAATCGCGTAGCCCGTGGTGCCGCCGAGGCACAGCCCGATCGTCCACACGACGCAGCCCACCAGAAATGGGCTCAGCCCGGCCACAGCTCCGGTCGTCAGCACCAGCCGGGAACTGATAGCGCCCAGAATGGTGACCAGCATGAACGTTGCTACAACCTCGCTTAGGAAGTTCCAGGCATAGGCGCGGATCGCCGGCGCCGTGCAGAAAACCCCCAGTTTGGTTGCAGGATCGTCGGTAAGTGCCCAGTGCGGGTAGTAGAAGAGCCAAACCACCACAGCCCCGGCAAACGCCCCGCCCATCTGCGCTATGAGAAAGGGAAGTAGGTTCGCGAAGTTCCCCCGCTGCACGGCAAAGGCGAGCGTGATGGCCGGATTCAAATGGGCGTCCGCGCTGCCGAACAGATTGGAGACAAAAATCCCGCAGAACACCGCAAAGCCCCACGCGGTCGAGATCGCAAGCCACCCTGAACCCTCGGCTTTGCTCCGCTTCAGCAGGCAGGCCGCGACCACGCCGTCACCCAGCACCATCATCGCGAAGGTACCCATAAACTCCCCCAGCATCGGGCTCCGCATCATCGCTGCCTGCCTTCGAGCGCGTACTCCGGGGCGTGCACCGGCAGGTACTGCGCGGCCAACGCGGTGAAGCTTTCCACCTGCGCCTGTTCCCACGCTTCGTCGCGGCCAAGCTCGCGCGCCAGCAGCCGGGCCACCCCCGGCGCCATCGCGATGGCCGCCCGGGCGTTAAGCGAAAGCGCCCGGGTGCGCCGCGACAGCGCGTCATCCACGGTCCGAGACATCTCCTCGCGGGCGGCCCATACAATTTCGGCTGCGATGTACGGCAAATCCGGATGGAGCCGGCGGCCCAGCTCCGGCTCGCTCGCCGCCATAGCTTGGATTGCGGCGGCATCGCTGCCGTACACGGCAAGCGGGCCGAGCTCCTCAGGCCGCTCATGGTAGCCATGCACCCGCAGGTGGTGCGTCACGCAGGCCGCTTCTTTCAGGTCGCCCAGCGTCGCGGCGTGGTCTACGCA
>CAXTMW010000130.1:0-8334 GCA_964245455.1 uncultured Acidobacteriaceae bacterium | reverse complement strand
GCGTCGTTGCGTTGGACCAGCCATGCACGCGGAGCTCTGCTGTGCGGCAGGGTGCGTCGGGCAGCTTGCCCAGCGTGGCGGCGTGGTTCACCGTGTCCTCTGCCATGTGGCGATAGGTGGTCCACTTGCCGCCGACGATGGTCAAAAGCCCGGAATTATCAATGTGAATCGTGTGATCGCGGGACAGCGCTGAAGTCTTGCTCCCGTCCGAGCCGGACGCCTTGACCAGCGGCCGAATCCCGACATAGATGCTCAGGATGTCTTCGCGGGTCGGCGCATGGTGCAGGTACAGCCTCGCTGTGTCCAGGATGAAGTGTATTTCTTCTTCAAGCGGCCGCGGTTCGTACGACGGCCGGTCAATGGGCGTGTCGGTCGTACCCACCAGCGTGTGCCCGTGCCAGGGAATGGCGAACATGACCCGCCCATCGCTGGTATGCGGCACCATAATGGCCGTTTGCCCGCGCAAAAAGGACCGGTCAAAGACGAGGTGAATGCCCTGGCTGGGGCTGACCAGTTTCTTGATGTCCGGCTCGGCCATGTGGCGGACTTCATCCGTAAAGATGCCTGTCGCATTCACCACCACCTTTGCGGCCACGCTGTGGCGCGTGCCCGCTTCGCGGTCTTCCACACCAACGCCGCGCACAAAACCGTCCTCACCTTTCAGGATTTCGACCGCCGCGGCGTAGTTGACGACGGTGGCTCCATGGTCGGCAGCGGTGGCGATCAGGTGCGTCAGCAGACGGGTGTCGTCAAACTGGCCGTCGTGGTACACAACGCCCCCGCGAAGCCCTTCCTGCTGGATCGTCGGCAAACGCTCCAGCGTCTGCTCGCGCGACAGCAGCTGCGACCGGCCGAAACCGTACTTACCGGCGAGCAGGTCGTACACCTTCATGCCAATGCCATAGAACGGCGCCTCCCACCACGCGTAGTTCGGCACCACAAACGGCAGGTTGTGCACCAGGTGCGGTGCGTTTTGCCGCAACAGTCCCCGCTCCTTCAATGCTTCCATCACCAGCGAAATATTGCCCTGCTCCAGGTAGCGCACGCCCCCGTGCACCAGCTTCGTGCTGCGGCTTGACGTGCCTTTGCCGAAGTCCTCCCGCTCCAGGAGCAGCACATCGTAGCCGCGCGTCGCGGCATCGACCGCAACGCCTGCCCCGGTGGCACCCCCGCCGATCACCACAATGTCCCACGGCGCCGTTCGCTCCGCCATCCGTGCCACCATCTGTTCGCGATTCATACCCGCTCCTCCTGCATCTGATTCGGCGTCCGGTTCCAGCCCTTTGCGCGCTCCACGGCATCCTGCCACTGCGCATACTGCCGCTGCGCCTTCCGGCTGTCCAGCTTCGGAAGGAACAGCTGCGGCTCCTCGCGATTCGCTCGAAGCTCCTCCACGCTGCTCCAGAAGCCGGTCGCCAGGCCCGCCAAGTACGCGGCTCCCAATGCCGTCGTCTCCAAGATCGCCGGCCGCTCGACCGGCAGGCCTAGCAGGTCTGCCTGGAACTGCATCAATGTGTCATTCGCGGCCGCCCCGCCGTCCGCCCGCAGCTTTGTCAGGCGGTGCTGTGTGTCGCCCTCCATGGCGCGCATCACGTCAGTTACCTGAAACGCAATGCTTTCGAGCGCCGCCCGCGCAATATGGCCGATCTCGGTGCTGCGCTGCAGGCCGATAATCATGCCGCTCGCGTAGGGGTCCCAGTGCGGCGCGCCAAGGCCGGTAAAGGCGGGCACCAGCACCACGTTGTTTGATCCGTCAACGCTCGCCGCGATCTGCTCGATATCCGGCGCGTGTTCAAAGAACTGCATCTTGTCGCGCAGCCACTGCACCACGGCTCCGCCGATAAACACGCTGCCTTCGAGCGCATAGGCGAGCCGCCGCTCCGGGGTGCAGATCAGCGTGGTAATGAGATTTTTGGTCGAGAGTACAAAATCAGGGCCGATGTTCTGCAGCAGAAAGCATCCGGTGCCGTAGGTGTTCTTCGCGTCGCCCGGCTCCGTGCACAACTGGCCGAACAGCGCCGCCTGCTGGTCGCCGGCGATGCCCGCGATCTCGACCTGCCCCAGCCCGAGGCTTGTTGTCACCTGGCCCACCGGCTCGCTCGACCAGACCACCTCGGGGATCTTGCTCGCCGGGATGGCGAACAGCCGCAGCAGGTCCGTATCCCAGCGGTGCTCTATAATGTTGTAGAGCAGGGTGCGCGAAGCATTTGTGCGGTCCGTGATGTGCCGCTGGCCGCTGGTCAGGTTCCAGATCAGCCAGCTGTCGACGGTCCCGAAAGCGAGCTTGCCCGCGTCGGCTCGGGCTCGGGCTCCCCCAACGTTTTCGAGAATCCACTGAATCTTCGTGCCGCAAAAATAGGGGTCAATCAGCAAACCCGTCTTGCCCCGAACCTCAGCCTCAACGCCGTCGCGACGCAGCTGCTCGCAGCGTTTCGCTGTCCGGCGGTCCTGCCACACAATCGCGTTGTATACGGGCCGGCCGGTCTCCCGGTCCCACACCAGGGTAGTTTCACGCTGGTTCGCAATGCCGAGGCCGAGGAGGTCGCGAGCGCGCACCTGCGCCCGCGCCAGCACTTCAGTCGCGGCACTCAGCTGCGTGGTCAGAATGTCATATGGATCATGCTCCACGGAGCCTGTACCCGGGTAGTGCTGCGCAAACTCCTGCTGGGCGATCCCCGCAACCCGGCCTTCGCGAGTAAAAAGAACCGCGCGCGAGCTGGTCGTGCCTTGATCGAGCGAAAGAATGTACTGCGGTGCCATCGGCTCATCTGCTCCCGGGGCGACGCGCGCCTGGAACAGTGTGCCAGTCCCGAGAGGGATTTGGCTTGTGAGAAAGGTCCTGGTCGCGAAAACTTCAAGCGCTCAGGCGATGGTGGAGGCGGCGGGAGTCGAACCCGCGTCCGAAAATGCGTAAAACAAAGAGAGGCTCCATGCTCAGTCGCGTTCCAGAGACTTCGCTTCCGACCCTCAGAACGGACAAGGTGAGTCAGACGCTAGTCCGATGATCTTGCTCCCGCCACACGGACCGAGCGGGGGGAGCCAGCTTGCTGTATGACGTCCGCTCTGGGCCCACAAGCAAAGCTCAGGCAGACGGCAACTTAATTAATTAAGCTGCGAGTGCGAATTCAGTGTTGGCAATTCTGTTTTTGCAAGCGATTGCGGGTGCCTGCACCCCGACATGCCTCTTTGTTCGAAACAATCCCGTCGAAACCGTGACGCCCCCAGCCGGTGAACTTAGAAGTATCTTACGCCATACTGACTCATAAAAAAAAGGCGGCACGAACAGGAACTGCTCGTGCCGGGAGGCCAGTGACGCAACTTGTGGAGCAAACCCTTATGCTGGTCGAGAGCTAAGGCTCACATCGGGACCAGGCTTGGTACTGCACAGCCTCGAAGTGAGTTCAGAATACCAAATTCTGTAAAGTTTGCAAGAGCAATTCTACATTTTTCGGTACATATCTTCGCGATACATTTCAGGAGGCCTGGCCCGTGTCGCTGGCCCGCCATATGTTCCAAAAACCGCTTCAAGAACTATTGCAGGAAGAGTCTGAAAATCCGCAACACAACACGCGCGAGCCGGCGATGTACGCGGACGTGCCCATACCTATCTCCACGATTCCGGCTCCGCCTCAGCAGGACCGAGGCTTGCGCTCTCGGCTCCGCATCGCAGCCCTCGTGGCAAGCTCAGCTTTTTTGGGAGGGATCGCTGTGGTCGTCTGGCACCGCCGCGCTCTGGAACAGATGCGAAAAACAGAACCGGGCAGCGCTTCACCCATCAACCCGGATGAGTTTGTCTGAGTCGCGGAGAGCGGCAGACGCAAGAGCGGCAGGCTGAGCCATTAGCCGGCCTCAGTGAGCAAAGACGCTCGCACCGCGTCCGATAATCGCGTCCCGCAGCTCTTCCCACACCTCCGCGGGCATGGACAGGAAGGCATCCACCACGCGCGGATCAAACTGCGTCCCCGCGCAGCGCGCGATCTCGTTGCGCGCCGCCGAAAACGGCGAGCCTCGCCGGTACGGGCGGTCCGAGGTAATCGCGTCCAGCGTATCGGCAACGGCGAAGATGCGCGCGCCCAATGGAATCTCCTCGCCGCGCAGCTTCCGCGGGTAGCCTCCGCCGTCGAAATACTCCTGGTGGCTGTAGACAATATCTGAGGCTTCCTTGAGGAAGGGAATTTTTCGCACGATCTGATATCCCGAGTAGCAGTGCTTGCGCATGGTCTGCACCTCCTCCGGATCCAGGCGGCCCGGCTTCAGCAGGATCGCGTCCGGAATCGCCATCTTGCCGATGTCGTGGAGAAACGCGCCATGCTTGATGGTCTTCATGTCCGCCGAGTCGACGCCCATGGAGCGGGCGAGCGCGATGGTGTACGCCGTAACCCGGCGGGAGTGCCCTTCGGTTTCGGAATCCTTCAGATCGAGCGCGTCTCCGAGCGCCTCAAGGGTCGTGTCGTAGGAGCGCTCCAGCTGAAACATCGCCTCGCGCAGCAGGCTCGTGCGGGCTTCGACCAGGTGCTCCAGGCTGTTGCGGTAGGTGGTGTTGCGGCGCGCCACATTGCCGAAGGCAACGCCCCGCTCCACGGCGTGGAGCAGCGTTTCCTTTTCAAACGGCTTGAGGATCACGTCGAATGCACCGCTCCGCATCGCGGCGATGGCAGTCCCCACGTCATGGACGGCTGTCACCATGATGATGGGGGTCTGCAGCTGGCGCGCGCGGACCTGTTCCAGCAAGCGCATTCCATCGGTTCCGGCCATTACCAGGTCTGTGATGATCAGGTCCGTCGGCCGCACGGCAAGCGTACGCAGGGCTTCCTCGCCATCGCGCGCGCTTTCCACCTGATACCCCTCCTTGCGGAGGAGTGTGACCAGCAGCGTGCGCGTCAGCTGTTCGTCGTCTACGACCAGGATCTTTTCCGCGCCCATGCTTTTCCGAATTACCTCGCCCGACGGCTGGACTTCGACGTAGATGCTGCTTATGAGAGTGCCACACTCGACCCCTTGTCTGCCGGGGAACTTTTGTCGCAGTATTGCTGAACTGGCGTCATGCTGCAAGGGTGCCTTGATCCCGGGCAGTTTGTCGGATTGTTCGCTTCCTCACAGATTCCAGGACGTTTGTTCGGTACAGTGGCAGAGCATGAGTTTTGGGCTGGGAATCAAACGATACCGCTGTTTTCGTCGTACATCCGTCTTTCAAACCGTGGAGCCACAGGGAGACTCGCTTGTTTAATCTGGATCGGCAGCTGCTCGGGATGCACGGCATTGTCGCCAACGAGACGCGGGAGCTTTCCGTCGATCAGAAACAGCGCGACGTGTTTGAAGCTCACCGTCACCGCGTCTTTTCTGTCAGCTACTACATGACCTCGAACGAGGTCGAAGCAGAAGCCATTCTGACCCGTACCTTTGTTCAGGCGTTTTCCGTGGAAGAAACCCCCGACGCCCGGAAGGTGGACGAAGCCCTGCTCGCCGAACTCGAACGGCGCTTCTCGCTCAGCCCGGCTGCGCCCGCGAAAGCGACACCGGGCGCCTCGATCGCACAGGGCCAGGTACGGAAAACTGATCTGGAGGAAGCGGTCGCGATGCTGCCTCCGCAGGAACGGTTGATCTTTCTTCTCCGCGATGTGGAAGGCTACCGTCCGGACCGAGTCGCCGACCTGCTGCAGTGCGCCGAGCTGGATGTACAAACCACCCTGATCTCCGCCCGTATCCGCATGCGGAACGCGCTGCAGCAGCTTCGCGCGCGGGAGCAGATGGCCGCTCCCAACCAGGCCGCTCTCAACCGGTTAGCTCCAAACCAGGAGCTGGTTGCCGATGTCGCGGACTGCGCCTAGCCCTGCTGCTTCGCTGTCTGCCGAGCGGTCCGCCGCTCCGCCCACCCCTCCTTGTTGACCTGCCTAGCGCGCCCCAGTGCAAGCGCACCGTCCGGCACAGCTTCCGTTACGCAGGACGCCGCAGCGATGTAGGCGCCCGCGCCCACGATAAGCGGCGCAACCAACGTGGAGTTGCTGCCGACGAATGCTCCCACACCGATCTCGGTCCTGTGCTTGTCGACTCCGTCGTAGTTGCACACGATGGTTCCCGCACCGACGTTCGCTCCCGCGCCGATCTGCGCGTCCCCCAGGTAGGCCAGGTGATTGGCTTTCGCGCCCACGCCCATGTGCGTTTTCTTGAGTTCAACGAAATTGCCGACATGCGCGCCCTGCCCCACAAAGCTCTCCGGGCGCAGGTGCGCGTAGGGCCCCACCATTGCGCCTTCATCAATCCGCGAGTGGGCCAGGATGCAGCCCTGGCGGATCAGCACCCCGTCCCCCACGGTCATCGCTTCCAGCACGGAGAAAGATCGGATGATGGTGTTGCTGCCGATGCGGGTCGCGCCAAGCAGCTGCACAAACGGCTCCACAATCGTGTCGGGCCCGATTTCGACATCAGCGTCTATGGTGACCGTGTGCGGTTGAAAGATGGTGACCCCGGCAGCCATGTGCCGCTCAGCGGTGCGCAGGCGAAGTGCGCTGTCGAGCGCCATCATCTCTGCAATCGTATTAGCCCCCAGGACTTCGACCGCCGAGGGCGCCTGCAGCGCGAGCACACGTTCTCCGGCCGCATTTAGCAGCCCGGCCATGTCCGTCAGGTACAGCTCCCCTTGCGCGTTGTTCGCCTGTATTTGGGGAAGATAGGCGGCGAGCGCAGCGACCTTGAAGGCATAAATGCCGGAGTTGATCTCCTGGATGGAGCTTTGGGCAGGGGTGAGCGCTTTCTGCTCCACAATGGCCTGCACTCTTGCAGCCCCGCCTTGGTCGTCTGCCATGCGGACAATGCGCCCATAGCCGAAGGGCTGCTCCACTTCCGCCGTCAGGATCGTCATGGCAGGCCGCTCGCTCAGGTGCAGGTCGCGCAGGGCCAGCACGGTGCTGCTTTCCAGCAGCGGCACATCACCCGAAAGGACGATCACGTCGTCGTACCCTCGCAGTGCAGGCAGCGCCTGTGCTACCGCGTGACCCGTACCTTTCTGCTCGGTCTGCTCAGCAAAGCGCACACCTGTGTGCTCAACTGCCGCGCGCACCCGGGCCGCCTCGTGCCCGATGATGACGAAAATATCGGCTGCGGGTGCGACTTTCAGGGCCGCATCGATGACATGCAGCAGCAGCGGCTTGCCGCCGATGCTGTGCAGTACCTTGGGCCTCTGAGATTTGAGGCGCGTGCCCTTGCCGGCGGCCAGGATAACGATTGCGAATGCCATGTCGCGGGTCTTTCCCCCCTTATACTTCCCCTCTAGTGGTGGCGCTACTGCTGCTGCCCGGGGTTTTCGCCCCCAAGCTCCTTCCGGAGCGCCGGGGGGATCGGGATGGTGACGTCGAGCGGCTGCGCCGGCCCGAGATGCAGCTCCGAAAGCGGCGTGCCGAACTCTGCCTGATTGCCGACCACGAGCACCGCCAGCCTGGACGGGTCGACGCGGGTCTTCGCGACGCGATCAAGGTCGGCCAGCGTCACCTTTTCGACCCCGGCCCGGTAACGCTGAAGATAATCGGCCGAATACCCATAGAACGCGAGGCGCGCCGACGCGGCCAGAACCTTGCCGGGCGTGTCGTAGTTGAAGATGAAGCCGTTCAACACCTGATCCTTCGCCAGCTTCAGCTCGTCCGCGGTGAAAGGCGTCGTTTTCAGCTCGGAGGTGTCCTTGAGCATCTCGGCGGCCGCGGCTTCGGTGCTCGCGCTTTTGGTCGAGGCGGTTACGCGAAACATCGCCGGGTGATCGAACGAGGAGCCGAAGCCGCCGCCCACGCTGTAGGCCAGGCCAAGCTTGGTCCGCACATCCTGGAAAAGCCGCGATCCGAAGCCGCCCCCGAAGATCTCGTTTAGCACCGACAGCGTGTAGAAGTCCGGGTCGTCGCGGCGAATACCCACGCCCACAATCCAGACATTGCTCTGGTTCACGTCTTTTTTATCTACCAGGTACAAACCCGGCTTTGGACCGGCAATACTTTCCTGCGGCTTCGCCGGAGCCGCGCCCTTCGGCAGGGAGCCGCGCGCCGCGCGCAGCTTTGCTTCCATGGCGGCCGCATCCAAATCCCCGGAGATGCCGACGATCATGCCGTTCGGGGCGACGGTTTTCGCGTGGAACCCCTCAAGGTCGGCAGCGGTTACGCTTAGCACAGCCGCGATCTCGGGCGTGCTCGCGTACGGGCTGCCGGGGCCGTACACCAGCTTGGCCGCCTCGCGCGAGGCGATGCCTTCCGGGTCCTCATTGCGGCGCAGGATGCCAGCGATTTCTTCCTGCTGGGCCAGCTGCAGCTTGGCCGGGTCGAACAGGTCCAGGTGCTCAGGCTCACCGGAGGGCTG
>CAXTMW010000129.1:4997-10519 GCA_964245455.1 uncultured Acidobacteriaceae bacterium | reverse complement strand
GTTCCATAGCCTGCATTCTTTCGGCGGCATCCTTGTCCGCGCGCGGGAAGACCGGGCCGAGCGTACCGAGGCGCGTCCCGGGCTGGAGGCCGCCCCAGATCAGATGCCGGAGGTCGACCTCCATGATGTCGCCGAGCCCGAGCTGCGCCCAGACTTTGGCTGCGGCGTCCGGGATGACGGGGGAGATGAGGGCGGTGATGATGCGGATCGCCTCGGCGGCCGTGTAAAGGACGCACGCGCGAAAGGTCTTCTGTTCAGCATCGCTTAGGCTCTCACGTTCCTTCCAGGGCGCTTGCAACGTTAAGAAGCCGTCTGCATAGCCAACAATGTTTTTCCAAAGCATTTCAAGCGTTAGGGAGAAGGTTAACTTGTCAAAGCCAACGTCGGCACTTGCAACAGTGTGGTCCACGATGTCTGCAAGCTGACTCGCGTGCTGGATGGTTAAGTCCTCTGACTGAGGATCGCGATCAAAGCCTTCTGGGATTGTTCCATCAAAATATTTCGCGATCATCGCAAGCGTGCGGCTCACCAGGTTGCCATAGCCGTTCGCCAGATCCGCGTTATAGCGCTGCACCAGCGCGTCGAACGAAAAGCTCCCATCCTGCCCGAACACAATCTCGCGCAGCAGAAAATACCGCAGCGCGTCCGCCCCGAGCACCGCAAGAATCGTCTCCGCACGCACAATGTTCCCGCGCGACTTCGACATCTTAGACTGCTCAAACAGCAGCCATCCATGGGCCACGACCGCCTTGGGCAGCGGCAGCCCGGCGGCCAACAGAAATGCGGGCCAGTACACGCAGTGAAAGCGCGAAATCTCCTTGCCGATGATGTGGTACTGCGCGGGCCAGAACTTCTGGAACAGCTCTTCATCTGCCCCATCCGGGCCTGCCCCGTAGCCGAGCGCCGTGATGTAATTCGCGAGCGCGTCCAGCCACACATAGATCACGTGCGATTCATCGCCCGGCACCGGAATGCCCCACCGAAAACTCGTGCGCGACACCGACAAATCGCGCAAACCGCCGCGCACAAACGCGAGCACCTCGTTGCGCCGCGTCTCCGGCTGGATCAACTCCGGCTGTTCGGCATAGAGCGCGAGCAGCCGGTTCTCGAACGCCGACAGTTTGAAGAAGTAGTTTTCCTCGCTGACGGTTTCGGTTGGGCGGCCGCAGTCCGGGCAGGGCGCGCCCGGGCCGGCCTCCACATACAACTCATCGAACACGCAATACTGGCCTGTATACGTGCCCTTGTACAGAAAGCCGCGCTCTTTCAGCACGTTCCACAGCTTGCGGACGCCGCGCTTGTGCCGCTCGTCCGTGGTGCGGATAAAGTCGTCGTAGCGGAGGCCCATGCGGTCCCACAGCCCGCGAAACTCAGCCGAAACCTCGTCGGTAAACTGCTGCGGCTCGGTCCCGGCGGCCGCCGCCGAGCGCTCAATCTTCTGCCCGTGCTCATCGGTCCCGGTCAGGAACCAAACGTCGTCGCCAAGCATCCGGCGGCGGCGCGCGATTACGTCCGCAACCACCGTCGTGTACGTGTGCCCGATGTGTGGGCGCGCATTCACGTAGTAAATCGGCGTCGTGAGATAGAAGGGAGGGGCGTCGGCCATGGTGTTTTCCGGCGACGAGCGCCAGAGGTCATGGTAACGCAGACGGCGAAGAGCAAGACCCCCTGCGCGGGATTCCTTTCTCCCGACATGCCTCGTAGTCTGGCCATTGCTAGTGTGGCCCTTCCGTAAAGAAGGGCCACGTGCAGCATTACCAGGCGCGGAGTGTCATCGGGAGAAAGGAACAAGCGCCCACTTCGTAAGGTGTGTACTTTGAAGAAGGACGCGCCTGTAACGGCTGCCTGACTTTTCTCGATATGCTCGACAAGTACGTCGGGAGGTCAGCCTTGTATCTATCGCAACAGAAGCGGCTTGCCGCAAGCCTGCGCATTGTGCTGCAGAGCCTCTACGGCATCGAGCCTGCTCACATCGCCATCGAGCAGCCGCCCGAGATCCGCTTCGGCGAGTACGCGGTCCCGGTCGCGCTGCAGCTCGCGCGCGCCCTGCGCAAAGCGCCCCGCAAGATCGCCGAAGAGATCGTTGCAGCTCTCGGCACGGTGCAGGGATTTGCCGGGTTTGAGGTCGCTGGCGCAGGCTACATCAACGCGCGGCTTGATCGCGCAGCCGCCGTACGCGCCATGGTCACAGGCGAGCCCGAGCCGCCGGCGCGCGCCCCGCAACACGCGCCCCAACACGCTTTAGTCGAGCACACCAGCATCAACCCCAACAAGGCCGCGCACGTCGGCCACCTGCGCAACGCGATCCTCGGCGACACCTTTGTGCGCCTGCTGCGCGCGACCGGCGACCAGGTATCTGTGCAGAACTACATCGACAACACGGGTGTTCAGGTCGCGGACATCGTGGTCGGCCTGGAACACCTGCTCGGGCTTTCGCCCGCCGAAGTCGACGGCTGGATCGACGACCTCGCTGCACGAGGCGAGCGCATCGACTACGCTTGCTGGGACCTGTACGCGCGCACCTCGCAGTGGTACACCGCGGGCACGCCGGAGGAAAACGCCCCGCGCAAGCAGCTGCGGCTCGACACCTTGCATAAGCTTGAAGAAGGGGCAAACGCAACCGCCGCGATTGCGGAACGGGTCGCGACCGCGATCGTGCGGCGGCACCTCGAAACCATGCAGCGCCTCGGCATTGAGTACGACCTGCTGCCGCGCGAGAGCGAGATCCTGCACCTGCACTTTTGGGAAGCGGCCTTTACTCAGCTGAAGGAAACCGGCGTGCTGCGGCTGGAGACCGAGGGCAAGAACAAGGGTTGCTGGATCATGCGACGGGCTAGGGGCGGCGCTGATCCCGATGAGCCAGTAGACGGGCCGGACGAAGACGCCAAGGTTATCGTGCGCTCAAACGGCACCGTCACCTACGTCGGCAAGGACATCGCCTACCACCTGTGGAAGTTCGGCCTGCTGGGCCGGGATTTCGGCTATCAGTCCTTTTACAGCTACCCGGACCACCGCTGCTGGATCACCGCGGTCGAGGGCGCCCCGGAGCACCCGCACTTCGGCGGAGCCGACGCCATCTACAACGTCATCGACGCACGCCAGTCCGACCCGCAGGCCAATGTCATTGAAGCCCTGCGCGGCATGGGCTACGCGAGCCAAGCCGACCGCTACACGCATTTTTCTTACGAGATGGTCGCGCTTACCCCGCGCTGCGCGGTCGAGCTTGGCTATGAGGTTGCGGAAGAAGACCGCGGCCGCGCCTACATTGAGGTCTCGGGCCGCAAGGGCTTCGGCGTCAAGGCAGACGACCTGATCGACCGCCTGCTGGAAGCCGCGAGCGCCGAGATCGCCGCCCGCAACCCGGAACTGAGCGCGGCGGAGCGCAACAAGACCGCGCAGCAGATCGCGGTCGGCGCGCTGCGCTACTTCATGCTCAAGTTCACCCGCAACACGGTCATCGCGTTCGACTTCAAGGACGCGCTCGCGTTTGAGGGCGAGACCGGCCCGTATCTGCAGTACGCCGTGGTTCGCACCCGGTCGATCTTCCGCAAGGCCGGCGTCACTGCGGCGGAGTCACTCGCGCAGGCAGCCGCCCTTGATGTGTCAGCGTTTTTGGATGGCGAGCCCGCGGACAGCATCTGGCAAGTCTGGCTTCGCGCCGCAAAGACCGGCCTGGTTCTGGAGCAGTGCCGTGAAACCGCCGAGCCTGCGCATTTGGCCCGCCACTGCTTCCAGCTCGCGCAGGAGTTTTCAAGCTTCTACCGCAAGCATCACATCCTCACCGAGGCCGACCCGGCGCGCAAAGCGCTGCTGCTCGCGACCGTCGCGGTGACGGAGCGCACGCTGGCGCAGTCGCTGGCCGTACTCGGCATCGAAGCGCCGGAAGTGATGTAGATTTGCGCCGCGACAGGTCGCTCGACGGCCTATCATAGCCCCAGCTGGAGGGTATCGATGGCAACAACTACAGCCGCCCTGGTCTCGGTCGAAGAGTATCTGAAGAGCAGCTATGAGCCGGATGCGGAATACGTCGATGGCATGATCGAGGAGCGACCGATGGGGGAGAACCAGCACTCTGCTTGGCAGATGGCCTTAACGGTTTACTTCGGCTCTCGTGCCAGGGAGTGGGGCATCCGTGTGCGCCCGGAACTCCGCACGAAAACCAGCGAGCGGCGCTACCGGGTTCCCGACATCGCCATCCTGGACGCCGCCGCGCCGCCTGATCCGGTTGCCCTCGTACCGCCGCTCGCCGCGTTTGAAATCCTAAGCCCGGAAGATCGCCTTTCGCGCCTGCTCGTACGGCTCGCGGATTTTGAGAGCATGGGGGTCTCAGCGCTCTACGTCATCGATCCCGCAGATAACAGCTTTTTCCGCTATCAGGCCGGTAAACTCGCCACGGTCGAGCAGGTTGTTGTTTATGAGCATGTCGTGACTGCCCAGGAGCTGATCGATATGCTCTGGTAGCCCGTCCTTCTGCCATGGCAACATCCCGGTGCCTCTGCCCGTCCTACTGGCAGGAAAGCAGAGGGCACATGGCACAGTTGACAGGCAAAAGGGTCGCGATCCTCGCAACCGAGGGCTTTGAACAGGTCGAGCTCACCGAACCGAAAAAGGCGCTGGAAGCCGCGGGCGCCACCACGCACGTTCTTTCGCTTAAACCCGGCGAGATCAAGGGCTGGAATCTCACCGACTGGGGCGAGTCGGTCACCGTTGACAAGCTAGTTTCCGAGGCGAACGTGGAGGAGTACGACATGCTCGTCCTGCCCGGCGGCGTACAGAACCCCGACAAGCTGCGCCTCGACCCGAGTGCCGTCGCCTTTGTCGCCGAGTTCTTCGAGACCGGCAAGCCCATCGGCGCCATCTGCCACGCGGCCTGGACGCTCATCGAAGCCGACGTGGTCGAAGGTCTCACCATGACCTCCTGGCCCTCGCTCGAAACCGACCTGGAAAATGCAGGCGCCGACTGGGTCGACGAAGAAGTCGTTGTCGACGACAACATCATCACCAGCCGCAAGCCGGACGACCTGCCCGCGTTTAACGCCAAGCTGATTGAAGTGCTCACTGCCTGAAAACCGCCTACGCGGCTGGCGGTCCCTTCGGGACATGTCTACCTTTGAGAAGCCAGGCGGAGAGGTACCCCGCCTGGCTTCTCAAAGAACATCCCCCACGAAGTGGGCGCGAGCCGCGTAGGCGGTTTTAGAACTGCCGGACCCACTCGACCAGCGTGCGCACGGCGACGCCGCTCGGGCCCTTGGCGGTCCAGGCTTTTGCGTCATCGAGCCAGGCCATATTGGCGATGTCGAGGTGGATCCAGGGGGTGTCGCCGGCGAACTCTTTCAGAAACATGGCTGCGGTGATCGACCCGCCGTAGCGGCCGCCGGTGTTCATCAGGTCGGCAATGGAGGAGCGAATCTGTTCGCGATACTCCTCGTGGAGCGGCAGCCGCCAGAAGCGCTCGCCGGTGATCTCGGCAGCGTTGGTGAACTTGGTCCAGGTGTCCTCGTGATTGGCGTACGCGCCCACGT
>CAXTMW010000129.1:0-4987 GCA_964245455.1 uncultured Acidobacteriaceae bacterium | reverse complement strand
ACACCGCGCCGGTCAGGGTTGCGGCATCAATTAAGTGGGTCGCGCCGAGCTGTTTTGCGTAGTGCAGCCCGTCGGCCAGCACCAGGCGGCCCTCCGCGTCGGTGTTAAGGATTTCGATGGTTTTGCCGCTCATCGCGGTCAGGATGTCGCCCGGCCGGTACGCGCGGCCCGACGGCATGTTTTCGGCCGAGCACACCACGCTCACGACCCGCACCTTCGGTTTGAGTAGCGCGATGGCGCGCATCGCGCCCAGCATCGCGGCGCCGCCGGCCATGTCGTACTTCATCTTTTCCATGCCGTCAGCCGGCTTCAGCGAGATGCCGCCCGTGTCGAAGGTGATGGCCTTGCCGACCAGCCCGATCACGTCCTCGGACGCAGCTTCTTCCGGCTCGTAGCGGATCACAATCAGCGCCGGCGGCTCCTCCGAGCCCTGCGTCACGCCCAGAAATGCGCCCATGCCCAGCTCGCGCAGCTTTTCGGTCGAGTGCACCTCGCAGTGCAGCCCCACCTCGGCGCACATGGCAGCCGCGCGGCGGCCCAGCTCTGTCGGCGTCAGCACATTGCCGGGCTCATTCACCAGCGCGCGCGCGTAGTTCTGCGACTCGCCGAGGAACACGCCTTCTTCAAAGCCGGCGAGGGTCGCCGCCTGGTCGATCCGCTCGGAGCCAAGCACGGTCAGTGACGTAAGCGACGTATCCTTGCGGTCGGACTTATAGCTGTCCGGCTCCCAATCTGCGATCAGCACGCCTTCCACGATCGCGCGCGCCGCTTCGGCATCGGTCGCCTCCACCAGCGTTTGCGGCAGCGCGATGGTCACCTCGCGCAGCCCGCGCGCCTTGGCGTAGCGCACGGCAGCCCCGGCAGCCTTGCGCAGCGCGGCCTGCCCTGGTCCCTTGCCCTCGGCGTCCACTGCCGCCCTGCCTAAGCCCACCAGCAGCAAACGCTTGGCGGCAAAGGTCGGGGCTTTATGGATCAGCACAACCTCGTTCGCAGCCGACTTGAACTCGCCGCTGGTCAGAACGTCGCCGACCGAGTCATGCACGGTCTGCGACTCTGTCAGCGGAAAGGGCGTCGGCTTAGCGTCCGGGGCTTTGCTGCTGGTCTGGTCAACCGTAAAGAGAACGAGCAGCTCAGAAGGGAACTGCGAAGCAATCGCGAAGCGGAGTTCAGGTTTCACACATACAAAGATAAACCGCCTGCGCGGCTTTCCTTTCTCCCGACACACTTCCTGGGCCGGCAATCGCCAGTGTGGCCCTTCCGTAAAGAAGGGCCACGTGCAGCAGCACTCCGCGCGGGGTGTAATCGGGAGAAAGAGACTCGCGGTCCCTTCGGGACGGGTCTACCTTTGATAAGCAAGGCGGGTACCTCTCCCGCCTTGCTTATCAAACGAAAACATCCCACGAAGTGGGCGCCAGCCGCGCAGGCGGTCTACCGCCCTTTGCCCTGCGCCACTGCCTGCCGCGCCTCCTTGTCCGCCTCGCGCTTTCGCTCGGTCGCGCGCTTGTCCCAGTCCTGCTTGCCTTTGGCGACGGCGAGCTCGCACTTGACCCGCCCGTGGCGAAAGTACAGCCGCGTCGGGATCAGTGTGAATCCCTTAGCCTGGGTTTGATCGATCAGCTTGCGGATCTCGCCCGAGTGCAGCAGCAGCTTGCGGGTGCGCACCGCATCGTGCGAGTCGAAGCCGGTGTGCGAGTAGGGCCCGATGTGCGCGTTCAACAGCCAGGCCTCGCCGTTCTTTACCAGCCCGTAACTGTCCTTAAGGTTTGCCTTGCCTTCGCGGATGCTCTTGACCTCGGAGCCGCGCAGGGCCACGCCCGCCTCGAATCGATCCATCAGAAAATAGTTGTGCCCGGCGGCGCGATTTTGCGCGGCGTCGCGCTCGCCGGCCGCGACTGGATCGCGCGGCACCGCCTTTTTAGGAGCGCTTGCGGCCGCCGCCGAGGCGACCTGGTAGGTGGACTGTCGGGCCATGACTAAAGATAGATGAATGAGGGTTTCAGGCGGTCGCCCATGACTTTTTTGCGGATATCACGGTGCTATACTTTGCCAGCGTTCGTCAGACAGAACAGACGACAGGGCCAGCCCGCCAGCCCCCAAAATCACGACAAAGATCCACGACAAAGATCCACGAGCAAGCGGCCAGCGTTCTAGCCGCTCTCACCCAAGGCCTATGTCCACTGGAGTTGCATGAACCGCCTGACCCACTGGGGCCTTCCGCTGACCCTCGCCGCAATCGCCGTCTCCGCCTCAACGGAGGGGGCCCACGCGCAGTCCGCGGGCAAGCTATTCAATCAAGGCCGTGCCGCGGAGGCGCGCGACGACGTGGAAACCGCGTACGAGTGCTACGCGAAAGCTTTCCAGAAGAAGCCCGGCGAAGAGTATTACAAAATCTCCTACCAGCGCCTGCGCCTGAGCGCGGCCGCCGCGCACGTCAAGCAGGGCGAACGGCTGCGCGACCAGGGCGACACGACCGGTGCGCTGACCGAGTTTCTGCGGGCGCTCGAGATCGACCCGAGCGACGAGCTGGCGACCCAGGACATTCGCATTACGCGCGAAAAGATCGAAGGGGAAGCCAGCGCGCCGCCGCCGGAAACAGCCATGGCACCCGGCGAGCGCCGGCAATTACTAGACCTGGGCGGCCCGCCGCAGCTTAAGCCGGTCTCGAACGAGCCCCTGACGATCCATGCCAACCAGGACTCCAAGGTGGTCTACCAGACCATCGGCAAGACCGCCGGCATCAACGTCCTATTCGACCCGGACTACCACTCCTCCAACATCCAGGTCGACCTCACAAACGTGAACCTGATGGATGCTCTCCATATTCTGAGCATCCAGTCCGGCACTTTCTGGCGCCCGGTCACGCAAAACACCATCTTTGTCGCGCAGAACACCCGGGGCAAGCGCACCGAGCTCGACGAGGAAGCGGTACAGACCTTCTACCTGACCAACGTCGCGCAGCAGAACGACCTGAACGACATCCAGACCGCGCTGCGCAACGTGTTTACCTCGGGCGCAAAGCTTTACGGCGTGCCCAGCCAGAACGCGATCATCATGCGCGGCACCCCGGATGAGCTGCTGCTCGCGGGCAAGCTGATCAATGACCTGGACAAGGCACGCTCCGAGGTTGTGGTCGACATCGCCGTGCTCGAGGTCAGCCGGGCCAAGCTGCGGGAGTACGGCATCCAGCTGCCGCAGACCGCGTCCATCAACTTTCAGCAGAGTAACGCGCTGACCGGCAACACCACGGCTTCGGCGTCCACCACCAACACCGCGAGCTCCTCCTCAACAGCGCTGCAGCTCAACCAGCTGGCGCACATCAACTCCACCAACTTCGCGGTCACTATCGGCCAGGCCAGCCTCAACCTGCTGCTTACCGATTCCACGACCAAGACGATTCAGAACCCGCGCCTGCGCGCGACCGACGGGCAGGAGTCGCAGGTCAAGATAGGGGAACGGCTGCCGGTAGCGACCGGCTCCTACCAGGCCGGCGTTGCAACCGCGATTACCTCCTCGCTCGTCAACACGCAGTTCCAGTACCTGGATATCGGCGTCAACATCAACGTCAAGCCGACAGTGCACTATGACCGCGACGTTTCGATGAAGCTGCGAATCGAAATCTCGTCGGAAGGCGCGAACTCCGGGGTCGCCAGCGGCCTGAATGAACCGATCATCAACCAGCAGATCAGTGAGCAGAACATCCGCGTCCGCGAAGGGGAAGCGACGATCCTGAGCGGCATTCTGCAAAAGCAGCGCACCAAGAGCCTGTCCGGCTATCCGGGCCTCAGCGAGCTGCCGCTGCTGAAGTATCTGTTCACCTCCTTTAACGACAATCAGACAGATGATGAGATCGTGTTCCTTTTAACACCGCACATTGTGCGCGCCGCTGACATTTCACCCCTGAACCTGCGGCAGCTCGATACCGGCACAACCAATGACATTCAGCTGCGCCGCACGGGCACGATCGGGCCGGAGGATGACCTGGCGCCGGCGCCGGCCGGGGCGGCTAATCGGGCGCAGCCATCCACCATCCCGAACCTGGCGGCACCGCGCCCGCAGATTCCCAACGGGACCAATCCCGCGCAGATGACAGGCGCTATCCCGGGGCAGAACGTTTCCCCGGCCCAGCTGCAGAGCGCCGCGACGGGGGTGCAGCCGACAATTCCGAATCCGTCAATTCCGGGCGGCACCGGCGCCGGGCCTGTTTCGCTCCAGCTTGTGCCCTCGAACGCAACCCAGTCGGTGGGCAACACCTTCCAGGAGCAGGTCACCCTTACCGGCGGCTCCGATGTGTATGCCGTTCCGCTGCAGCTGCAGTATGACCAGGCCCGCCTGCAGCTGATCAACGTGGATGTGGGAGACCTGCTGGGACGCGACGGCCAGGCCGTGGCTCTGGTGCATCGGGACGACGAAACAACCGGCACCCTGGCCGTTTCGACCTCGCGGCCGCCGGGCGTCGCGGGCGTCAGCGGTGCAGGCACCGTGTGTACGCTGACCTTCCGGGCCAAGGCGCCTGGCGACGCGTCTGTGTCGATCACCCGGCCGGTGGTTCGCGACAGCAAACAGCAGGTGATCCCGGCCAGCGGTTCGCAGAGCGTCGTTCATATCCAGTGATGCGTGTGCGGATGCATTCGCGAAGCGGTTTGCGAGGCAAGGCCGGCGCAGCTCTCTCGCGCAGCGAGGGTGGCGTAACCCTTGTCGAGCTCATCATCACCGTCGCGATCCTCGCCATTCTCGCCTCGGCCGCGGTGCCGATCACGCGGTTTGAGAAGAAGCGCGAAAAGGAGCGTGAACTGCGTTACGACCTGTGGACCATGCGCGCCGCCATCGACCACTATAAGGATGCGGCAGACAAGAACGCCTTCCAGGTCAAGGTCGACAGCCAGGGCTACCCGCCCGATCTCGATACCTTAGTGAAAGGCTTCGACGTGAAAGTCAAATAGGGGATGTTTAATCGTCGCATCCCGTTCTACCCCATGACCAAAAAGGA